>JAILAN010000185.1 GCA_024681595.1 Lachnospiraceae bacterium | reverse complement strand
GAAAAGAAGAAATAATCTATGCCACCTTAGAGCTTGCATCTGAATATGGACTGAAATCCGTATCTTTATCGCAGATAGCCGACAAAGTCGGAATCAAAAAGCCGTCGTTATACAACCATTTCAAGTCCAAAGAAGAACTTGTAACAAGCATGTACACGTTTCTGAGAGAAAAGGCAAAACTGGGTGTCAGTATCACATCCCGGGTTGACGTGTTTCCGGAAGAAAAAAGCCTTGCGCTGATATTGTCGGATAGCATATCTTCTTACTTTAGTTTTCTTTCGGATGAAAATATGATGAAGTTTTTTAAGGTTCTTTATTCAGAGCGAAGCATTTCGCCTGTTGCAGCACAGATCATGCTGGATGAGACTGACAGGATGATCTTACTGACAAAGAACCTCTTCTATGCTCTGGTAGTACATGGAAAGATGAAAAATGAGAATGTGGATACAGCAGCGCTATCATATGCCATGACAGTCCATTCTCTCGTTGACAGACAGATGGATATGATCACGGCAGGACATAGTGATGCACCTGCGATAGCAGAACTCCCGAAGGAAATAATAGAATATATACAGTGGTTTTGCGAGAAGATGGAGGCGCGAGGATGGAAAGAAAACTGATCAATCTGGCCGGACTGACCGGTGTCATATCATTGATAAGCTATGCTGTGGCTGTGATCTATGCTCCCTTGGCCTTTCCCGGGTATAACTGGATGGCACAGGCAGTAAGCGACCTTTCAGCTGAAACGGCACCATCAAGACTTTTGTGGAACCAGTTATCGGCGGCATATAATGTATGCAGTCCGGTATGCATGATGTGTGTATCTGTTTTTGTATCGGATAAAAAAGTCAGCACAAGATTGTTTCGGCTGGGTATTTATTTGTTTGCCGTAATGAACTGGATCTCGGCGATAGGATACAGGATGTTTCCGCTTGCGGACAGTGGAAAAGAGATAGGTACCTTTCAGGAGAAAATGCACATTGCTGTTACGATAATTGTCGTGCTTCTTTCCATCTCATCTCTTACCATACTGATCGTAGCAGGATTCAAAAAGAACGGTGTGAAGGGGATTGGTATCTGGGCGTCAGTCGCACTTGCAATGATGTTTGTCGGTGCGATAGGCAAGAGCGCGGTATCGCCAGATTACTTTGGGATCGTAGAACGATTCAGCGTTTTCGCTGCTGTGGGGTTTAACGCAGTGCTGGGAGTGTATTTGTTAAACGGATTCAGGAACATAATTCAGTATTAGTGCGTTCTCCCTACAGGGACGGAGTAGTGATTGATAATTAATCTGTGATTACAGGAGGCGTCTGGGATGATCAGGCAGCAGCCGATTCGTATTTCAAGGAGAGTTATAGCAACATAGGCGTCAGAGGGAAATACCTTCTGACGCTTTGTTATTGAAGGTATGGTATAACGAAAGATGGATTATCATGTTATACTCTATTGGTATGGTTTTTTATGACCGGTGACGGTTAGGACGGATGACTATTTAAAACCCAAAATGATCAGGGAGTATTTTGAATATGAAATGCAGCAGTTGCGGAGCTGAGATCGGGCTTACAGATAAAGTCTGTGCTCATTGCGGAAGGGTGATCACCGAAAATGCCGGATACAGGGCAGACCTGAATTTTTACAAAAAAGACAGTGCAAGGACGAAGAAAAAAGTCAGACAGATCCTGTCGGAAAATATTCCAATGGTGATCAGCTCCTTTGTTATGATAGTGCTGCTTATTGCAGTTATCGCTGTATTATATGTTAAAGGAAATGCGTATTCTTTTCGGGAGGATGCTGCTCGGAGAGATTCCGTAAAAAACTATGAGACATATTCCGTCATCATTAAAGACTATCTGGATGCCGGAGACTATACGGGTTTTGCGGCTTTTGAGGAGAACCATAGTATCGCGGAATGGGAAGAACCTTATGCGGACCTATGGCTGCTTTGCGACATGGCTAAGGAATATGCATACCTGGTTTCGGCTGTTGAGTCTGCAACAATGTTTGGCCCGGATGCCCGGTGGTACAATCCGGAGTCGTATGTCAGAGACTGTCGAAGTGCGATCTGGGATTTTAATTTTGAATTTGAACGGCGCCTTTCCGATATCGATGCGGATCCATACAGGGATTATATATATGATATGAAGGCCAAGGCGGATATTATCATGGAAGTATATCTGGGGCTTGATGAACAGGGTCGGGAACAGTATTTTGCCTCATCGGATATTCAACAGGAAGCTTATCTGGAGGAGGTGCTGATCCATGAATAAGAAAGCGATATTTATTATTTCGATAGCAGTTAATATACTTTTGGGGCTCATGTTTATTACCATGCTGCCGGGTGCGCTCTCATCCCTGCAGTTTGAGTATGTAGAGCAGGAGACGATCCGTCCGGACTCTATCAGGGATTATCTGGAGAGGGAAGACTACGGGATAGCGGCATCTTTGTCACGACCGATCCGCGGCGGCGCAGATATTGCAAAGGAGAATGCGGATTATTTCATATTGGGAGAGTATGCGGAGCTGATGTTTTTAAAAGAGGTATTTGCCAAGGCAGGTAACGCTGACACAGTCAGGTCGTGCGAGGATCGGATAAGCGCGATCCGAAACGAAATGTCCGAATACGGAGTGATCCTTGATAAGATAGATCAAAGTGTGACAAATGCTGTACGGGAGTCGAAATAATGGAAAAGATAAAAAAGAAGATCATTGTGTGTTCAACCTGCGCAGCGGAATACGACATTTCGCTCGTTCGCTGCCCTTATTGCGGTACGGCATATGCACCTGCCGAAGAAAACGAATATATGGGACAGCTCGAAGATATCCGTGAAGAGCTGGAGGAGCATAAAGAAGACGGAAACAAAAGTCTTAGATCAGGACTGGGATCTGTGGTCAGGATCATTATCCTGGTGGCGGTCGTGATCGCACTGCTCCTTTTTGGCACCATGTGGCTGTCAGGGATGAGGGAGAAAAGCGAAGCAGAGCGTCAAAAAGAAGAATTTCTGATAAACCAGGGTGTTAAGACACAACAGGAGCGCATGACAGATGATATGTAAGAATTGCAAACACGAGATCGGACCGGAGGATCAAAGGTGCCCGAAATGCGGTGCTGAAAACCCGTTTGCCACTAAGCACAGGCAAAATATGAAACAGTTTAAAGCTTCATACAATAAGACCAAAGAGGATGTCATAGACTCTGCCCAAAAGACAGGGAAACTGGCTAAAAAAGCAGCAATTCTCATAGTTCTTATCATTGGATGCATCATAATGTCATTGATATCTTCCTATAATTATACAGATCGTGATCCGGATGAAGCCGTGCGCCGGGATGCGGAGAGAAACGCAGATACTTATGCCGAACAGGCAGATGAGTTTTTGAAGCGTGGAGAGTACACGGAGCTGATCAGTTTTTTGTATGCGCATGAACTGATGAATTTCCCTCCGGAAGAATTTAAAGATCTTCGAAGAGTTACTTATGTTGCAGGGGAGTACTATGAATGTATCAAGCTGATGGAGGAGATCATCCTGCGGTCTGATGACCCTGAATACTTTGACGGGCTGGACACCGATATCAGGAATTTCTGCATGTATCTTGATTCATTCTATGAAGTTCTGGAGGCTCAAAAACCCGGAGAAAAGAATGAAGAATACCTGGCATATATTATGGACATGGAAGCTGAGCTTAAGGCGGCTATGAGAACGTATTTCGCCATGAACGATGAAGAACTGGAGGAGTTCCTGACTTTTTCCGAGGCTCAAAAAGCGGTAAGATTAGAGGAGGTATTAAGGCATGAATAAAGCGGTAAAGGTGATCCTTAACATCCTCATTGCTATCGCAGGCCTTGCTTTTTTCGTCTTAATGATAGATATGCTGGGCTCTGTCAAATATGCTAACCGGGAAGTGGAGGATCCTGTGGAGAGTGAAAGCATGGTATTTGAGTACGAACTTAAGCACCGTGCATACGGAGAGATCATAGGCGGATATTATGCAGACAGACTGAGTGACTTTGAACCTAAGCCGGGCATGGAGAATATATATAACGTTGCGGAATATTCACATGCTGCGTTTATGTCACGCGTCTATGAGGAAAAAGGCGATGATCGTATGATCAGGGCTAACACCGCGAAGATGGAAGCTCTTAAAAATATTCTGGGAGATTACAGGTACACGGCGGATGAAGTGGACGAAATGATTCAAAAAGCGCCGTAATGCCGGAGTGGGCAGGATATAAAACAGGTAACCAAATCTTTTTGATTGACATCGGGGGGAATAAATGAAGATCAAAACAAAGACAATCGGATATGGTGAGGTGATGAAGCTTCCTTCATGGGAGCATAAACGGCCCAAAAGGCCCTCCAGGATCCTGGCAGGTATTGTTCGCATGGCTCTTGGAGGCGAGCTTAAACAGGTTGATTTTTCGCTAGAAAAGACAGATATGGAAAAAGCCGGCGACGGCCCGTGGATGATACTCATGAACCACTGCAGCTTTACGGATGTTGCTATTGCATTTGAAGTGCTCAAAGATCATCCGTTCAGTATCGTATGCACGTCGGACGCGCTGGTCGGAAAAGAGGGTCTGGTCCGAGCTTTGGGATGCATACCGACCAGAAAATTCGTATCCGATCTGTCTTTGATCTCAGATATGGAATATGCGTTAAAAACAAATAAGACGAGTGTTCTTATGTTTCCCGAAGCAGGTTATTCTCTGGATGGGACAGGCACGAAAATACCGGGTAAGATCGGAGTTCTTCTCAAGAAACTCAAACACCCTGTTGTCATGATCACTACATTCGGTGCTTTTACCAGAGACCCTTTATATAATAATCTGCAAAAGAGAGACGTTAAGGTCTCATGCCGGATGAAGTGCCTTTTTACTCCCGAGGAGCTTGCCAACACTGATGTGGGCAGCATAGATGAGGCAGTGGAAAAGGAATTCAAACTGGATTATTTCAAATGGCAGCTGGAAAATAAAGTTGAAATAGATGAGCCGTTCAGGGCAGACGGACTCAACAGGATCCTCTATAAGTGCCCTCACTGCATGACGGAAGGTGAGACTCTGGGAAAGGGGATCACGCTCACATGCAAAAAGTGCGGCGCTACATATGAGATGGATACTTTAGGCAGATTAAACGGCATTAATGTAGAAACGAGGTTCTCTCATATCCCTGACTGGTATGCCTGGGAGAGGGAGCAGATCAAAGAGGAGATCGAACATGGATCATATTCCATGGATGTTCCCTGTGACATAGCGATCCTTAAAGACTCCAAAGCTCTGTACATGGTAGGGAGCGGCAGACTCCACCACGACAGCAACGGCTTTGTGCTCGACGGATGCGATGGCAGACTCCACTATGAGCAGGCGCCTAGGACGTCCTACAGTGTCAACTCCGACTATTTCTGGTATGAGATAGGGGATATAGTTTCTATCGGGACGAATGAGTGCCTATATTACTGTTTTCCCAAAGAAGGTGATGTAGTTGCAAAAACACGGCTCGCAACGGAGGAACTGTATAAATTTAAAACAGCCCTGAAAGCTCGCATGTGCTGATTTGTCAAAAAGTGTTTATAATGGATATAAGCAAGACCATATGTGATGTAACAGTCATTTGATCAATAAGACTCAAAAAGATTTCAACTTTTCACTGTTTATAGATGTCAAAAAAGTCGCAGAACTTCTGGATCATAAACTGTCATACATAAAGTCATCGCTTTGTAAGATCTCTATTGAAAACAGCCCTGAGATTCGACTGACCATGAGTTTTGGTGCGGTTATCGGAACAGAACTGGTCAGCAATCTGATCGAAAAAACGGACAAGGCTCTTTATGAATCTAAAAAGACGAGGGACACATACACGATAATAGATACAATATGATACACAAAAACGACTATCCTATACTTGAATTTGATGATGCTAAAACCGCAAAACTCAATCCTGAGAATTTCGGTTCCGATAAATTCGATGCAGACAAAATGGTCCTTACCTTTTTCCCGGAGGTGCTTAAAAAGCTCATCGAAGAAAATATGATAAGCCCGGTCAGGGTGATTCCCGGTGAGAATCCTGTAGAGATATACAGATTCAAAGATGATCCTGAAGTACTTATCACACTGGGACAGGTGGGATGTCCGGCATGTGCCGGTAATCTCGATCTGTTTAATGAGATGGGCATTAAGAAGGTAATGTTCTGTGGCGGCGGCGGAGTTCTTGACCGCAATATCGAAGTAGGTCAACTGTTGCTGGTGGAGGGTGCGATCAGAGATGACGGCTTTTCATATCATTATCTTCCTCCGTCCAGAGTCGCATACACGGACGAGGCGACAACCGACCGCATCGCAGGTTTTCTGGATGAAGAAAATGTTTCTTATCTTCGCGGACTGACCTGGACTACAGATGCGATCTTTAGAGAGACCGTTGACAAAATTGAACTTAGAAAATCCGAGGGCGGCAGGATAGTTGAAATGGAACAGGCGGGATGTATCGCTGTAGCCCGGTTCAGGGGATTTGAATACGGTGCCCTGATATACGGAGGCGATGATCTGTCAGGTGAGGAATGGTCGGAACGCGGCTGGAGGAGCAGAAAGGGTATCAGATATGATCTGGTATTCCTTTGTAAAAAACTGGTAAAAAAATTATAAAGAACTCAGTTTCTGATGTTTAACGTTATGTGAAAATCG
>JAILAN010000142.1 GCA_024681595.1 Lachnospiraceae bacterium | reverse complement strand
AAGATACTCCAGTTTCTGTCTCATTTTACCAACAGCAAACCTGTCATCTGCGCTGTTTACCGAAACCTTAGTGCCCTCGAGACATCTTTTTATCTCAGTAGCAACCTTATCGGAATACTCCTCTCGATGCTTGTTGAATATGATCCCCTGAGTTTCAGGCACCAACTCTTCCAATATTTCCCGTACGATGTCTGTCGAAACTCTCATAACTGAATTTTGCATGCCTGTACTGATCATACGGCGGATGATCATGTCTATATTATGCTCAAGATCCCTGGCACCTCCATCTTCACAGTACTCACTGATGACCAACCGAAGTGCATCCTCCATGAATTTTAGTTTTTTCCTGTCAATACCAAATTTGTCGGCTTCCTTTGGAATAATGTGATCTGTCGCTATCTTCATTTTATCTTCTACAGTATAGTCATCAATATGGATCACGGAATTAAACCGGTTCATGATTGGCTCAGGGATGTCGCGTACACTGTTTGCGGTAGCGATAAATATTGTATTCTCGGTGGAAACCGGACAACTTAGGAATTTATCCTCATGTTCACCGGTCAGCATCCGATACAGGACATTCATCGGATCCCCCTCCTTGGAATTTCTGCCCATCTTATCTATCTCATCAAATCCGATAACCATCTCCGAAGTTCCGTGCGCCCAAAATACACGGATCAGCCTGCCGGCATCAGAATTTTCATAGCCCGAATCAATTCCTTCAAGCTCAAGCGGACAGCATAGACCGCTAAGCGGGATTATTTCCGAGGGAATGTTAACAGCTTCTGCGATCACATTCATGATAGAGGTCTTTCCGACACCCGGGCCGCCAACAAGAAGTATATTGAAACCTCGTTTTCCTGCCCTTTCATTTGACACAAGCACGTCAACGATCTGCTTTTTTACCCTGTCCAATTTATAAAATCTCTCATTCAACAGTTTCCACAGTTTCTTTCCATCAACAGTGGTTCTGTCCTTATATTTGGGAGATATCCTTGATAAATACTGAAGCTTGCGCTCAGCTTTATATTTTCCACTCGAAGGGGTCTGGAACAATGTCTCATAAGTCCTCTGTGTCTCAGGCGGATATGTTTCTTTTGTCAGGGCATACTTAAGCATCTGCTCCTGTCTGTTGTCAAACACATGGTCGGATGAAGCTTCATATCTTTCATATCTCTGATTGTCTGCCTGATCAAAAATATAATCTATCTTTCCCATCTCATCTTTATATTGGGTATAAAGCTTTTTTATCGCGCTCGCACGACCGTACAGGCTTTTTATCTGATCAAACTTTGATCTTTCTTCAAGCCTTAAGATCGTAACCGCAACATATATTGGACAACCCTCTTCTTTTACGGCTATTATATACAGCTCATCATTAAGTGCGACTGGCATAGTACCATCTTTTCCTACAATCGAGTTACTGTATACGGTATCCACAATAGGCATTATTTCCAAAATACCTTCTTCGGTATCAAGCGTCATTGTATCATCATCCCAGTCAAACCCGGCATATTTTCCTACAAGTTCGTATATCTTTCCTTCAAGCTCTGCGGGCGCAGGTGATTCATAAATATTTCCTTTGTTTTCACATAAGCTCAGATTTTCCCTGACACTTGCCGATGTGATGTCAAATTTACTTGCTATTTCCATTGTTTTTATTAATGATTTTTCCATATGTCACCTTCCTTTCATCACGGTCAACGGACTACGGTTTCATAACATCTTCAAATGGCAGTATGCCAAGCCGATTCCCTGTCTTTTCTCTTTTCTTTTTATCTGCTCTCATTTTCATAAACTCTTCAAATGAAGGTACTTTACCGCCCTTGGCTAACTGATCGATAAATCTGTCTGTTGCAATCCATAAATCCATTTCACTCATTGCTCCATCCTCAGGATTCTCCTCTTCTATACCTGTCATCATCTTCGCTGCCTTAAACGGATTCGGAGGCCCGGAATCATTATCCTCATGAATACATGCTTTTCTCCCTTTGTTATTCTCGTTATATAAAAGCATATTCAGCGATCTTCGGAGTATTTCAGCATAACTGTCTTTCCGTTTCTTAGATACGTTTCCCTTACATATATCCTTAAGATTCGAGTACTGATCAAATATGCTTTCAAAGATTTCTCTGATGAATTTACCAAACACAGCGGCTTCAAAAAACTCCGGTTCATCAACATCATATGAATATCTCATACTCAAAAGACCCCTCGCGTAATCCAGGTTCCATTTGAACGGATTCTTACGGTTATAATTGCATATATAGATCGCAGCCAACAGTTTGTATTCTTCATGGATTTCTATCGGGAAGGATACTCTGTACATGATATGTCCTTCCGCATACTCAATCGTCATCGTAAGTTTGACTTCATTCGACTGCATCGGAACAGTAAAACAAGGGAAAGGATGACCATCATATTTATACGACAAATCTTTGTCTTCCAAAACTATCCTCATTTTCTGTACGATCATCTCTTCTTTCGTGGTGATCCTCATTATTTCAACAGTTTTACCATCCGGATTCTTTTGCTGTAATGCTTTTTTAAGCTGATCAATATCATTAATCTCTTCTTTCACATTATGGATTACATTTACACATACATCACCGTTTTTCATTCTGATCTGCTCGACAATATAGTAATTGTCATCGCATAGGTTGCTGTAATTCTTGGCTATAAACATCTCTCCTATCTGCTTCAACAGCAGTAGTTCAATTCCGTTTTCCAGTGTGATTATGGTGTTTTCCTCAATTTTAATTTCCTTCACTTCATTTCCTCCCATAATTCGATCACCTCCTCTACTACTTAAAACGAAAAAGTTTTACAAATCTCCAAAAATTCTTTTCACAAATGATTTGGGATTCTTCCTAAAGATTCCCAAGATGTCATTTGAGAGAATGACCGTGGGGAAACTATCAATTTTTTGGAAGGAGGATAAATTATGACTAACAATGACTTATACTACTTAGTATTATATTCAACCGGACTTGCAAACTATGAGGAAATCCGAGATTGCCTATCAACAGATGATGAATCGGATGACTTCATTGCAGATGACTGTGAAGTAAATATCTATAAAACAAATATCGATAATGATATCAAGATGAAGAAATACAGTACAGCGGACTTCCGGTTACTGTTTATAAAACTTGTTCATGATGAAAATATCCTCACTACGGCAGATCTTATCGATTCACAATTCAGGGAAGAATTCTGGCTTAACGCATATGCATTTATCTGTAGGATCGTTAATGCAAAAAACTATATGATCAATGATAACGACGCAGCATGGTCATCTGATGATTATAAAATGGAATTAACACTAAAGATCGTTGATCAATATGAAACAATTGTAAAATCTTACCTCAAAGGGAAGAGACATATATACATAAACGGATACGCTTCACATATGCTGTATAATCTGATCTGCGATAATTACCGTAAAAAACCAGTTAATCCCGACCCCTTTAGTACTCCTGTCGGTGACGATGATGGTAGCAGAACCCTTGAAGACACTCTTTATTCGGATGATAACACGGAAGAATACGGGATTTTCTGTGCATATGTATGTATGGCAGCAAAGATACTGAATATACTTTCGTCCAAGGGACCTTTATTTGCTTTTGTGTTAGTTGTGATCGGCGGTCTGGATAAGATTCTTGAATCCACTTATTCCGGCGAAGAATTTCTGATCCTATATAATGACAGTATAGATATGTTTTGCCAGGAGATCGGAATCTACAATCCTCATATATACAAGGCTTCATCTTTATCTGAATTTGCTAAGGATTTTGATCCCACCGAAGATTTTGATAAAGCTCAGGTAAGCCGTTGGCAGTACATTGCCCGAAATGCTATCGGTTCTCTCTTTGAAAAAGATGTTTCTCCCAAGCAGAAACGCAGACCAAAGCAGAAATAGGCTTTCAAAGCCCCGCATCATCCTCCCGGCCAAAAACTTTAATACCACATTTGGCCGGGAGTATTATATGTTATGTAAATATATTCCTTGTATGCTTCATTCGATTTGTTCAGTAGACAAAACCATGCCTCTTTTAATACACATTTTGTATGAATTAGTATCTTTATTTATTTCTATCGAATTTCTTTTCTCTATCTTTGTATTCTGCTATTTCTTGAGATGCCAGCCAGTTCCATTTATATATTTTGTCACGTATCGATTTCTGAGAAGTATAATCTATTTTCCCGAAATCTTCTATTGTATAAGATAAATATGGCTTAATCTTATCTATGC
>JAILAN010000127.1 GCA_024681595.1 Lachnospiraceae bacterium | reverse complement strand
TGCCGTCTTTGCATACGGTAAAATTGGTATGCATTCCGGAGCCAGCCACATCGGTCTTGGGTTTTGGCATAAAGGTCGCATAAAGTCCAAATCTCTTTGCAATTGAACGAACGGCAAAGCGGAATGTCTGGATCGAATCGGCTGTCTTTAGTGCTTCTTCTTCCTTAAAATCTATTTCATGCTGGGCAGGTGCACTCTCATGATGAGAGGATTCTATCTCAAACCCCATATCCTCCAGCATAAGGACTATATCACGTCTTGCGTTTTCGCCGAAGTCAGAGGGACCTGCCTCCATATACCCGGCATTTTCATGGCTTGTTGTGGTAGGAAGACCATTATCATCTGTATGGAAAAGGAAAAACTCGCACTCGGGATCCGCCATTATCGTATATCCCTCATCTGCTGCCGAATTAAGGACATTCTTTAATATCTGCCTTGAACTGCAGTCAAAAGGAGTGCCGTCCATGTGCATAATATCGCAGACAATCTTGGCCACCTTGCCCTGCTGTGGCCTCCAGGGAAGGATTATAAATGAATCTATATCAGGATAAAGATACAGTTTTTCTTCAAAACCGTACATGTTGCCGAATGCCGCATCACCGTCAAATGAGTATCTGTTATCAAACACTTTGTTCATCTGACCCGGTGTTACGGCAATATTCTTAAGTCTGCCGTATATATCGGTAAACTGCAGTCTTATGAATTCGACGCCTTCCTCCTCTATTAATCTTAAGATATCCTCTCTGGTATTCATGATAAGCCCTCCGTTTTCCTTAGCATATGTGATGAAACAAATTTTTCATGTTGTTTTTCATACGGAATAATTTTAGCAAAAACCCGTTGCGGATGTATACTAGAGATTTGAGTATCCCATAAGTGATTCATCAACGCTTCTTGCCACCTGACGTCCTTCGGCTATTGCCCATACAACGAGCGACTGTCCGCGGTGCATATCCCCTGCCGTAAAGACGTTCGGAACTGATGATGCATATTCACCTGCTGCAGTTTTTACGTTGGTGCGCCCGTCACGTTCTACACCGAACGTGCTGCAAAGGTAGTCTGCTGAGCCCAGGAAGCCTGCGGCTATGAGAACAAGATCCGCCTTAAGCTCCTCTTCGCTTCCAGCTATGGGCTGCATGTTCATCCTTCCGGTCTTTTCATCCTTAACAGGCTGTAATGATACGATCCGGACAGCCTTCAGGTGACCTTTTGAATCCTTGACAAACTCAGATATCGTAGACTGATATCTTCTGGGGTCTGCACCGAAGCATTCAATAGCTTCCTCCTGACCGTAATCGGTCTTGAGTATCCTCGGCCATTCGGGCCACGGGTTTGAAGGAAGTCTTTCTTCAGAGGGTTTGGGCATCATCTCAAGCTGAATGACGTTTTTTGCACCTAGTCTTATGCTCGTTCCCACGCAGTCATTACCCGTATCTCCGCCGCCTACTACGATAACGTTCTTATCCTTAAGGGATTTAAATGAAAAATCCTTGCTTCCTATAAGCGAATCATAGTTATAATCAAGGTCCATGAGCTTTTTGCTGACCTCCGTAAGAAAATCAACCGCAAAATATATTCCTACGGCATCTCTTCCGGGTGCTTCGATATTTCTCGGAGTTGCAGCTCCTCCGCAGAGGATCACACGGTCGAATTCCTTCATTATCTCTTCACCCGTGATATCCACTCCAACATTTACATTACATCTGAATTCCACGCCTGCTTTTTTAAGAAGTTCAACTCTCCTGTCTATTATTCTCTTATCAAGCTTCATGTTGGGTATCCCGTATCTTAAAAGTCCGCCGGGACGGTCTTTTTTTTCAAACACGGTCACAAAATGGCCTCTTCTGTTTAAGAGCTGTGCTGCCGATAATCCCGAAGGGCCCGAACCTATGACTGCGATCTTTTTCCCGGTCCTTATCCTGGGTTCTTCCTCCTTAACCAAACCGTTTTCAAAAGCGTATTCGATTATTGCAAGCTCGTTTTCCTTTGTTGATACCGGCTTGTCATATAGTCCGCATGTACATGCATTTTCACACAGGGCCGGGCAAACGCGGGATGTAAACTCCGGCAGTGTATGTGTGGTGCTCAGCCTGTAGTAAGCCTGCTCGAAATTACCTCTGTATACCAGTTCGTTTGTTTCCGGAACCAGATTATGCAAAGGACACCCCGATGCCATCCCGGCTATCATCATCCCTGCCTGACAGAATGGAACTCCGCACGCCATACATCTGGCTCCCTGGAGCTGCTGCTCATCATATGAAAGCCTCTTATGGAAAAATGCAAAATCCTTTATACGCTCGGAAGGGACAACGACCTCGGCATCTTTTCTTTCATATTCCAAAAAACCTGTTGACTTGCCCATGATCAGTCCTCCTTACCCATGCACTTGTAGAATGCTTCTATCTGTGCATCTTCTCTGCTCATTCCCTGCTCCTCAAACTGGCCTGTGACGGATATCAGTTTTTTGTAGTCACCCGGGATTATCTTTTTAAAGTGAGGTAGTGATTCCTCCCAGTTATCAAGTATCTTTGAAGCCTTAACGGAACCTGTATACCTGACATGCTTTTTAAGCAGGTTCTTAAGTTCCTCCATATCTGTCTTATTCTCAACCTTTTCCATCAGTACCATTTCTTTGTTAAGATGGCGGTAAAGGCAGTTGTGCTCATCATAAACATAGGCTATGCCTCCGCTCATTCCGGCCGCAAAGTTCTTGCCTGCAGGCCCTATGATAACGGCTCGTCCGCCTGTCATATATTCACAGCCGTGCTCACCGACGCCTTCTACAACTGCGCTGGCACCGGAGTTTCTGACACAGAACCTTTCTCCTGCCATACCTGCTATATAGACCTCACCGGACGTTGCCCCGTAGAGTGCAACATTACCTACTATGACGTTGTCCTCCGCATCATAAAGGGCATTTTCCGGTGCCTTGACTATGACCTTGCCTCCTGATAATCCTTTGGCCAGATAATCATTCGAATCACCTGTAAGAACGATGGTCATACCCTTCGGGATGAATGCGCCGAAGCTCTGTCCGCCGGATCCTTCTGCATTAATCACAATAGTATCGTCCTTAAGATCCTTTTCATTGTTCTTCGTTATATAAGAGCCCGTAAGTGTTCCGAAGGTACGGTCTACGTTTCCGACCTTTACCGAAAGTGTTGCGTTCGTACCGCTCGTAATAGCCTTTAAAACGTTATTATCCTTTAGGATCACGGATTCATCCTTAGTCTTTTCAAGTCCGAATGAATAAACCTTTTCAGGGTCAAATGTACAGTCTTTTTCACCGGTTCTGGCTATGATATCGGATATATCGATCTTATCAGCCCTCTTATCCAGTCCCGGTTTTTTCTTTAAAAGGTCTGTCCTTCCGACAAGTTCATCTACGGTCCTGACTCCGAGTTTTGCCATGTACTCACGAAGCTCTCGAGCGATAAAAAGCATGAAGTTCTCAACATACTCGCTCTTTCCGATAAACCTCTTGCGAAGCTCAGGATTCTGGGTAGCTATTCCCATAGGACAGGTGTCGAGATTACATACCCTCATCATCACGCACCCCAGGGTGATAAGCGGTGCTGTAGCAAAACCGAATTCTTCTGCTCCCAGAATTGCTGCGATGGCAACATCACGTCCGCTCATGAGCTTACCGTCTGTTTCTATTACTACAGAGCTTCGAAGCCCATTCTTTATAAGTGTCTGGTGTGTCTCTGCCAGACCGAGCTCCCATGGAAGACCTGCATTGTGTATTGAACTAATGGGTGCCGCTCCCGTTCCTCCGTCATATCCGGAAATAAGGACAACCTGAGCACCTGCCTTGGCTACACCTGCGGCAATCGTTCCCACTCCCGCCTCGGAAACCAGTTTTACCGAGATCCTGGCATCCTTATTTGAATTCTTAAGATCATAAATAAGCTGAGCAAGATCCTCTATGGAATAGATATCATGATGAGGCGGAGGTGAGATAAGACTTACACCGGGTGTTGAGTGCCTGGTCTTTGCTATCCAGGGATATACCTTCCTTGCGGGAAGATGGCCGCCCTCACCGGGCTTTGCTCCCTGCGCCATCTTGATCTGTATCTCACGTGCTGAACAAAGATATCTGCTCGTCACACCGAAACGTCCCGAAGCAACCTGCTTTATGGCCGAGCTGCGGTCATCGTCCGTTCCAGCGGACTTTATCCTCTCATCGGACTCACCGCCTTCACCTGAGTTTGATTTTCCACCCAGATGGTTCATTGCAACAGCCAGTGCCTCATGAGCCTCCTGTGAGATGGAACCGTATGACATGGCACCTGTCTTGAATCTTTTTACTATCTCGTGCTCATCCTCGACTTCGTTTATATCTATACCCTGCTCCGGATAGTTAAAATCCATAAGGCTTCTTAAATAACCTGTTTCCTCACGGTCGACCATGGCGGTGTACTGCTTGAACTCGTCGTAGCTGCCGTCCCTTGTTGCTTTCTGCAGCATATGGATGGTGGCGGGATTATATCTGTGACTCTCACCCTGACTCCTTGATTTATGCTTTCCGAGTGACTGGATGCTAAGATCAGTGTTAAGTCCCAGGGGATCAAAAGCTCTGCTGTGCTTGATATCCGTATCCTCTGCTATATCCTCCAGCGTTATTCCGTCTATGGGACTTACGACTCCGGGGAAGTACCTGTCTATGACATCTTTTGAAATACCAAGTGCCTCGAATATCTTTGAGCCCTGATATGACTGGATGGTGGAAATTCCCATCTTTGATGCGATCTTGACGATTCCCTGAAGTATGGCGTTATCGTAATCGTACACGGCTGCGTAATAGTCTTTGTCAAGGATTCCCTGATTGCACAGCTCCTCGATGGATGCATGTGCAAGATAGGGATTGACTGCAGATGCACCGAATCCCAGAAGCGTTGCAAAATGATGCACGACTCTTGGTTCACCGGATTCAAGGATAAGTGACATTGCAGTACATTTCTTTGTCTGAACAAGGTGCTTATGAACGGCGGCGACTGCTAGAAGCGAAGGCATCGCCACCCTGTTTTCATCAACTCCTCTGTCAGAAAGGATAAGGATATTAGCCCCTTCGTTATATGCTCTGTCAACTTCAACAAAGAGGTGATCCAGGACTCTGTCTATCGGAGTGCTCTTGTAATAAAGAATGGATACTTTTGAAACTTTAAATCCGGGCTTATGCATCTTGGAAATCTTAAGGAGATCAAGATCCGAAAGGATGGGATTTTCTATCTTAAGAACATGGCAGTTCTCAGGCTTTTCATCCAGCAGGTTACCGTTTTTGCCTACATAAACGGCTGATGATGTAACGATCTTTTCCCTGATCGCATCTATAGGAGGATTGGTGACCTGCGCGAAAAGCTGTTTGAAGTAATCAAAAAGCGGCGGCTGTTTTTTTGAAAGCACAGCAAGAGGAGTATCGACACCCATTGCACCTATCATCTCGGTGCCGTTAAGAGCCATACTCTGTATCTCTTCCATATATTCTTCGTATGCATAACCGAATGAACGAAGCAGTCTAAGGAACTGTTCGTGATCATATGAAGGTGTTTTGCTGTTGGGTATCTTTATTTCTTTTAAGGTAAGGAGGTTTGAATCAAGCCACTCACCATAGGGCTTGTCGCACGCATATCTTTCCTTAAGATCTTCGTCCGATATTATCTTTCCTGCTTTGGTATCGACCAGAAGCACCTTGCCGGGATGAAGTCTTTCCTTGCGAAGGATATGTGATTCATCTATATCAAGTACTCCGACCTCTGAAGAAAGGATCAGCCTGTCATCATCGGTAACGCAGTATCTTGAAGGTCGCAGGCCGTTACGGTCAAGGATCGCGCCCATGACATCACCGTCTGAAAACAGGATCGAAGCGGGTCCGTCCCAGGGTTCCATCATGGTTGCATAATACTGGTAGAAATCGCATACTTCCTGTGAGATCGTATCATTATGTACCCATGGCTCCGGTATAAGTACCATTGCGGCAAGCGGAAGTTCCATCCCGGACATCATCAGGAATTCAAGGGTATTGTCAAGCATCGCTGAATCCGATCCTGAACTTGAGATAACTGGCAACACCTTGGTCATATCCTCTGATGAAAACGCATCGGTATGCATGGTCTCTTCACGGGCCAGCATCTTGTCCACATTGCCCTTTATTGTGTTTATCTCTCCGTTGTGAACCAGCATCCTGTTAGGATGAGCTCTTTCCCAGCTGGGTGTCGTGTTGGTTGAAAATCTTGAGTGGACCATTGCTATAGCTGACTCGTAGTCCTTGTCCTGAAGATCGCCGAAGAAGGTCCGAAGCTGTGATACCAGGAACATTCCCTTATAGACTATCGTTCTGCATGAGAGGGATACGACATAGGTCTTATCATTACTCTGTTCAAAAACACGCCTTACAACATAAAGACGTCTTTCAAAATCAATATCCTTATCAAGGCCTTCGGGGCGCTCTATAAAAGCCTGCCAGATGGAAGGCATGCTATCTTTGGCCTTCTGCCCGAGTACGTCGGGATGAATGGGAACATTCCTCCAGCCGAGAAACTTAAGTCCTTCCTTTTCGACTATGACCTCGAACATCTTCTTGGCCTGGGCACGTTTAAGTTCATTTACAGGGAAAAAGAAGTTACCTACTGCATAACCTCTTTCATCGCCGAGCTTTATTCCCTCAGCCTTGCAGACTTTCTTAAAGAACTTATGAGGTACCTGCGTAAGTATTCCTACTCCGTCACCCGTTTTGCCTTCCGCGTCTTTGCCGGCACGGTGTTCAAGGTTTTCAACGATATGAAGAGCGTCATCAACTATTTTGTGGCTCTTGATACCCTTGATGTTAACGACAGAACCTATTCCGCAGTTGTCATGCTCAAAAAGCGGATCATAAAGTCCTTTATTTTTCTGATCATTTAACTCCTCATCGATAAACTTTTTCATCTTACTGCTCCTCATTTATATATGATCATTTAGCGTTCTTAAGTGATGCTTCTATAAATCCCCTGAAAAGCGGATGTGGTTCATCCGGACGGGATTTGAATTCCGGATGGGCCTGGGTTGCTACATAGAAAGGATGATCCTTAAGTTCAGCCATCTCTACGATCCTTCCGTCCGGCGACATACCCGAAAGTATCATGCCGTTTTCGGTAAACTCCTTCCTGTAGTCATTGTTGACTTCATATCTGTGTCTGTGGCGCTCAGAAATATTCTCTGTTCCGTACAGGCTGTAAGCTTTGCTTTCCTTATCAAGAACGCATGGGTAAGCCCCAAGTCTTAAGGTTCCACCAAGATCTGTTACACCTTCCTGATCCGGCATCAGATGTATTATCTGATGGGCGCTTTCAGGGTCAAACTCTGTACTGGTTGCATCAGCGTACCCCAGAACATTCCTGGCAAATTCGATCATCATAAGCTGCATTCCAAGGCATATGCCAAGGTAGGGCTTTTTATTCTCTCTTGCATAACGAATGGCAGTTATCATACCCTCTATTCCCCTTTGTCCGAAGCCTCCGGGAACGATGATTCCGTCAGCATCTCCCAGTATGTCATTGACATTTTCTCCGGTTATCCTTTCGGAATCAGTCCATGTTATGTTAACCTTAGTCTTATGAGGCACGCCGCCATGCCTTAATGCCTCGGCTACGCTTAAATACGCATCATGTAAAGATACATATTTGCCGACGAGTGCGATGTTAACGGTGTGTTCCGGGGATTTAAGGGCACTTACCATATCCTCCCATTTTTTTAAATCCGGTTTCGGACACGGAATATCCAGACATTCACATACGGCTCC
>JAILAN010000155.1 GCA_024681595.1 Lachnospiraceae bacterium | reverse complement strand
TCTCTTACTCCTCCCATATTTTCATCTCTGAATCAAATTATAACGGACAGAAATTACAGCCACAATCAACCAATAGTTTAATGCAAGAAAAAGAGCTCCCGGGATCATACCGAGAGCTCTGAACATCTCCATTACTTTATTTGTATGATGTACTCATAACCGAATACACCACTTTTCCTTTCTTTTTATTATTTTGATATTGTGGTTCAATACAATTCAGATACTGTGGACTTTTGATTTTTTTCTGTAGCTTTGACTACTCGACTGGAGTGTATTGCCGCTACCTTTATCTGAATTGTTTATAAGCTGGATGTTACCAGTGACTGCTTACGCAGTCCCGAGTACTTATGTCCATCAAGTCTACATGGATAACCGCATGCGGATATCACAGTATCAGACTATATGAAAGGGAGGTGTTCCTCAATGATTTTCGTAGGCATCGACATTGCCAAACTCAATCATTACGCCGCAGTCATATCCTCTGACGGTGTAGTACTCACTGAGCCGTTCGAATTTACGAATGACGGTGATGGCTTCAAAAGGCTTTCCTCGGAGCTTTCCGACTACGCTCCAGAGCCTGTCATCATCGGTCTTGAATCAACGGCACACTACGGCGACAACCTTGTCCGGTATCTTGTCGCCAACGACTACAAAGTGTGTGTTCTCAACCCTATTCAGACTTCGTCAAGGCGGAAGAATCGCATCCGCAAGACGAAGACTGACAAAGTCGACGCTGTTGTAATCGCCGAAACCGTTATGATGCAGAGATTCCGCAGGTTCGTGACCTTTTACGACCTGGACCTTATGGACCTCAAAACACTTGGGCGCTTCCGCCAGAAATCCATCAAGCAGCGGACACGGTTAAAAATCCAGCTGACTTCATATGTGGATCAGGTGTTCCCGGAACTTCAGTATTTCTTCAAGTCCGGACTGCATCAAAAGTCTGTCTATGCGCTCCTGAAGGAAGCGCCTACACCGAAAGACATTGCATCTGTGCATATGACTCACCTTAGCCATCTTTTGAAAGCCTCCTCGCACGGTCGCTTTGATAAAGAAACGGCAAGACAATTAAGAGTTCTAGCACAGAAGTCTGTCGGCAACAGCGACAGCACTGTCTCTATTCAGATAACTCAGACCATCTCACAAATCGAGTTACTGGATAGCCAGATTGATAAGGTTGAGGCCGAAATGACGGATATCATGAAATTCAATGATTCTGTCATCATGACCATTCCGGGTATCGGATATATCAACGGCGGAATGATCCTTGGAGAGATAGGTGATATCCACCGCTTCTCCAAGCCCCATCAGCTGCTCGCATACGCTGGCCTGGATCCCTCTGTCCGCCAGTCTGGCAGTTTTAACGCCAAACGCACCAGGATGTCCAAGAGGGGCTCCAAAGTGCTCAGATATGCCCTTGTAAATGCAGCTCATAATGTTGTAAAGAACAATGCCACCTTTAAGGCTTATTACGACAAGAAGATGGCTGAAGGCCGGACTCACTACAACGCCCTCGGGCACTGTGCCGGCAAACTCGTCCGTGTCATCTGGAAAATGATGACTGACGACATAGACTTTAACCTCGACTAAGGGGTTTGCCTATACATAGAGATCCTTGAAAAATGCACCTTTAGGGAGCTTTGTTAAAGTTACCCTTTTGGACCTCAATATCGATAAAGAATTTTTTGCTAATTTAGGCTTGACTTTTCATAGCTGGTCTCCCTGCGACATGGTTGCCTCTTAAATCTGATTCAATCGTCATCATCTTCCGTTTCCACGGTCTCCGATATCACTCTGCCTTTTAGACCATCAAATCGGGTCCGCAGTTCATCGATCAGCTTCCGGTCTGTGTCCGAATACTCTTTATACTCATAAATATCATATCTTTCACGCTTGCTTTCTCCCTCAGAAGGACTGTCAAAGGTAACACTGTAATACCAGGGGCTGTAATCAGTAACAAAATCATCACTGTCCCTGCGATCTACAAGGGAACTGATCTTTTTCTCCTTAAGGAAAGTCTCGAAACTGTACACATCCTCCTTTGACACAGCATATACCGTTACGATATCAGGCTCTCCAAAGCTGTCCCGGTTTCTGCTGATGATCATCCATTCTCCCCTTTCATCCTTTTCAAGTGAGTTTACATGATAACCGCCATCCATATCTCCATAACCCGGATGATATACAAAACTTCTCAGGTCACCGGCGGGGACATCCTTTGTATCCCGTTCGCATCCCGTTAATAGCAGACAACCGAGGGAACATATAATTATTGGAATTATTCTTCTAATCTGTCTCAATCCTGCTGCCCTGCTTTCCTTAAAATCCTTCCGGTCCTTCCGAAAAACACAATTATTATACTCATTAACAGCTCATGAAACAATGTTCCCGGCGAAATAGATATTCGCCGGGATGCATAAGACCATAATGATCATTCTAAGCTTTACAGATTTACATCAGTTCCATTAAACATCAGAATCCAAAGGAGTTCATATACGCATCGGTTATTTTCTTAGACTCTTCCATATATATATCCATCAGCTTTTGAGACCACTCCTCATATATGTCATACGAATCTCCTTTCTTTAGCATGATCTCGGCCATTTTTCCTACTCCCTCATTACTGATCTCGGCCAATACTTCCACTTTTTTATTGCTTAGCTCTGCAAGAGCCTGCATATCTCTGGAAATGTCAGCCGACTCTTTTTTGTATTCCTCGATGAGCTCCGGGGTTTTATCTTTTATCTTCTTTGAGTACTCATCCAGCACATCCTGATAGGTTGCTTTGCTTCCCAGCGAACTCCCTTCATCATCTTTTGTTTTATCCTCAGTACCCACTGCCTCCTTAACATCTGACGTAACTTCATTCAACTGATCAATCAGATCATTGGCAGCCTCTTCTATCTCCTTTTCTGAGACAGATGCACTAACGTCTGCTTTACCCTGTTCCGTTTTGTCCATATCAGCGGGCTCCTGCAATGGGGGCGGAGGTGCTTCTCCGGTATTTAAGGATGTCTTTGAATTTGAGGAGCATCCCGCTATAATCACCGCCATTAATAATATAACACCAAGAAATCTGACTCTTATTCTTTTCATAACCAACCTCCTTCATTT
>JAILAN010000068.1 GCA_024681595.1 Lachnospiraceae bacterium | reverse complement strand
GCAATGATATCATCTCTCGGGACATCCAATAACGGCAAAAGAGCGGCATTCATCCATTTATACTATAACCTGTTAAAAGCAATACCTTTGCTTGCAATACTGTATGGGATAAATGCGGTGAGCCATATATCCGGACTTGATGCGAATGTAAATGGTATGGATATACCTCTGATGCACACGCTGATCAATATCTGCGGAGCTGCGATATATCTGCCTCTTTCAGGCTTTATCGTTAAGATCGCTTCAGCAACCATACCGTACAGTCAGGCTGAAAAGATGGAACAGGAGAATACCCTGACTATGCTGGATCCGAAGCTTCTGGTTAATCCTTCGATTGCCCTTAGACAGGTCAGAACAGCACTTTTGCTGCAATCACAGTGTGTTTCCCAGGCATTTGAGATGATGCTGGATCAGAATGGCATTGGCAGCAACGAACAGATGAGCCAGGGTCAGATGTGCGATCGTATTTCAGGATACAAGGATCAGATACTCAGATATCTGGTTGCGCTGTCCGAAAAGAACATAGACAATGCCACTTCCGGGACTGTTCTTGCAGCCCAGAATATATGTGTTTCTTTTGGAAGAGCAGGTGAACTGATACGTTCCTCTCATGAGGTCGCTACCAGTCTTAAGAATTCGGGAAAAAGTTTTTCCGAAGCAGGGATTGCAGATCTGACTGTTTTAGTTGAAGCCGTAAGGGAGATACTGGAAACCACGGTCATGGATTTTGAATACGGCAGCAGAAAACTTACAAAGAACATAAGCCTCTTCAGAGAAGTCGTATCGCAGATTCATGCCCTGGTAAATAAAAAGCACATAAAGAGACTCCATGAAGGTATTTGTGACAGGGATATGGGAACTCCGTTTATGGATATATGCTATAACCTGGAAAAGATAATAGACGAGTGTGACCAGGTGGCATTAAACATGTTGCCGTTTACGGGTTATGGAACGAATAAACAGGAAGCTTCAGGAGACGATCATTCAGAAATGACTGAAGCCCAGATCAGAAACTTATACAAAGATAAGTATAAGGCTCTTCTGGAAAAGTAACAGCGGAACTGCAACAGTGATGGAAGGGGGTACGTATGATCCTGGTCGATACTTTTCCTACAAATAAAATAGGCAACCTTGAGTACCGCATAGGACGGGTATTTCCATTCGGCGCAACCATAACGGACGGCGGTGTCAATTTCAGCATTTTTTCCAAGGAGGCAAAAAGCTGTACGCTGCTCCTTTATCATCATGGAGACAAAAAGCCCTTTGTAAAGATCCCATTCCCCGAAGAATTCCGTATAGGCGATGTATATACCATGATGGTATTCGGCATTAACATTGAGACTACGGAATACGGGTACAGCTTTGACGGAGAATTCGATCCCGGAAGGGGTCTTCGTTACGATAAGACAAAGGTACTCCTTGACCCATATGCCAAGTCTGTATCGGGACGCTCGGTATGGGGCAAAAAGCCTGATTATAAAAATCCTTTTCAGCACAGAGGACAGCTCATTTTCGATGATTATGACTGGGAGGGAGACAAACCCCTTGAATATCGCCAGAAGGATCTGATCATATATGAGATGCATGTTCGCTCCTTTACGAATCATCCATCCAGTGAGGTCAAATACAAAGGAACGTTTGCAGGTATTCTGGAAAAGGTTCCATATCTTAAGGAACTGGGCATTAACTGTATAGAGCTGATGCCGATATTTGAATTTGATGAATTCGAGAATTCCAGGGAGGTTAACGGCAGGACTTTGTATAACTACTGGGGATATTCCACGGTGTGCTTCTTCGCCCCCAAGGCGGGTTATGCTGCATCATCGCCATTCGGAATGGAGGCTGATGAACTTAAAAACCTCATGAAGCATCTGCACAGGAATGGTATCGAGGTTATCCTGGATGTTGTGTTCAATCATACTGCGGAAGGTAACGAGAACGGGCCATATATCTCGTATCGCGGAATCGACAACAGGAATTACTATCTGCTGACTCCGGACGGCTGGTATTATAACTTCAGCGGCTGTGGTAATACATTAAACTGTAATAACGCAGTGGTACGAAACATGATACTCGATTGCCTGAGATACTGGATCTCGGCATACCACATAGACGGCTTCAGATTCGATCTGGCATCGATCCTTACCAGGGATGAAAACGGTGCTCCCATGATGTCGCCTCCCCTTATTGAGAGCCTGGCTCAGGATCCGGTTCTGGGAAGGGCCAATCTCATAGCTGAGGCCTGGGATGCAGGCGGACTGTATCAGGTAGGCAATTTTCCTTCATGGAACAGGTGGTCTGAGTGGAACGGCAAATACCGCGACTGTGTCAGAAAATTCATAAAGGGTGAAGGAGACAGGGCTCCGGAAGTTTACTGGAGGATCAGAGGCTCCAACGACATGTACGGCGGCAGGAGTGCTGAGGCATCAATAAACTTTATAACATGCCATGACGGTTTCACCCTGTACGATCTGGTATCGTATAATAACAAACATAACGAAGCCAACGGCGAGAACAATAATGACGGCTGCAATGACAATGACAGCTGGAACTGCGGTGTTGAGGGCGATACGGATGATCCGTGCATCAACTCATTAAGAACACGTCAGATGAAGAACATGATGACGATCCTCTTAACGAGCCGTGGTGTTCCGATGTTGCTTTCAGGCGATGAATTCGCCAATACGCAGTGGGGCAACAACAATGCATACTGCCAGGATAATGAGATATCATACCTTGATTGGTCATTCCTTAAGAAGAATAAGGATCTTTTCGAATATGTAAAGAATCTGATAGCTCTAAGGAATGAATATCCGGTCATTCGGGAGAGTAGCTTTGATTTCGGGAACAACGGCACGGGATATCCCGAACTGTCTTTCCACTCACCCAAAGCATGGCAGCTTGATGAATGTGCTTCTACACTTAATTTTGCCTACATGTATGCGCAGGATCATGTTAAAGCCGGAACAAAAAAGGACAGCTTTATATATGTTGCGGTCAATGCATACTGGGAGGACTGCTATTACGAACTGCCCGTTATTCCTGATGGAATGAACTGGTACGTCAGACTTAACAGCTACGGTGAATGCAATGCTGCAGGTAAAGAGAGAAAAGCCGACGATCAGCACGGATTTATGCTGGGTCAGAGAGGCTGCGCGGTATATATAGCAAAATAACGGATGATGTGTAATGAAAAAACGCAAAGGGCTTCAAATACTGAAGGATAATTTGTATTCTGCTTATACCGGAGAATTCAGGGAGGGTGTTACCGATCTTAATACCCTCCATAATATTGCGCTCAAAAGTATACTGAGAAAAAAGAATCTTAAAATGGTCAGGGATAATTCTTATCCCGAACTGACCGAAGATCAAAAAGCCGGGATCCGCGAGTTTTATCGCCCTTATACTCCGGTTGACACGCTCTATCACAGGGTCTACACCTCGAGATCAGGCAGATTCTGCCCCGAGTATATTCCTGAGGATCTGTATGCTTGCAGGATAGAACGGTATTTTACCGACAGGGATGCAGCCAGATATCTCGACAATAAATGCTATTACTACAGCTTTTTTGCCAATATCAGACAGCCCGAACTCATAGTGATGAGGATGGGAGGGTATTGGATAGATCCGGAACGGAGAATTATCTCTGCTGAAAAAGCCAAAGAAATATTCCTTGGTACGCCGGATGTTGTCATTAAAAAGGCCTTTAATTCAGAGGGCGGTTTCGGAGTGTTCTTTCCGGTAGAAAATGACAAAGCTGTCATTTTTGACGAGGCATGCAAAGACGGCGATGATATAGTGATACAGAAGAAGATCATACAGCACGAATCATATAGAGCGCTTCATCCCCAATCCGTTAATACGCTTAGGATCATGTCTTTGATCACGCGAAAGGAAGTCAGGATATTAAAGGTTTGTGTCCGCATCGGAGCCGGCAGCAGTTCAGTGGATAATATCTGCAACGGCGGATTCTTTGTGGGTGTTGATAAGGACGGAGTCACCATGGATATCGGTGCGGGAGCCGACGGAAGAGTCCTTAGAGAACACCCTGATCTGCATTATGCTCTTGGCGGTATCAAGCTGCCGGGAATCGATAAGGCTGTCGAACTGGTCAAGAAAGCCCATGGGATCATGTCGCATTGCCGCCTGGCCGCGTGGGATATAGCCATAGATTCTGATGGCGAGGCAGTACTCATAGAGACCAATCTCAGTATGGCGGGTATCGGGAATATCCAGGCCTGCAGCGGACCTTTATTTGGCAAAAACACATGTGCGGTCCTTGATGAGGTATTTTATAAAAACGGAGTAAGGAGACATCCGCTCGATAACTTTGCACAAACAAGGACAGGACACTATGTAGTCGATAATATTAAGGGAACTCTCACGGGATATTACAAAGCTGGGCAGACCAGAGCTTTTCTGCTGTCGGATATTGCATTAAAAAGGATAGACCGCAAAGTTGTCGGTGATGTGATGACCGACTATCCTGAGCTTAGTGAAGAAGAGATCAGATCGATACATGAACTGTATGATCCGTACGTTAAGGATGTTCCGACTCTTTATCACAGATATTATAAAGGCAGATCGGGAAGCTTCTATCCGGAATACATACCCGAGGAGCTGTATCTGTGTGATATTTCGAGGTATTATAATGACCGGGATATGGCCTCATATTATGATCATAAATGCTATTATCCGAGACTTTTTCCCGGAATAAAGCAGCCGCAGACCGTAGCGATGAGGATAAACGGCATATGGCTCGATGAAGATTACTTTTTGATATCTCCCACAAAGGCCCTGGAGATACTGAGTAATGAAAGTGAAGTATTCTATAAGACTGCACAGTATTCGGAAGGAGGGGCCGGTGTAACATATCTGGCGCTGCCCGGGGATATGCCATCCGATGATAGAAAAGATATGATACGTCAGACTTTAAAGAGCCGCAAAGGTGCGGATGTCATGATCCAGCGTCCTGTCAGACAGTCTGAGGCTCTGTCAAAGCTGCATCCTCAATCAGTCAATACCTACAGGATAGTTTCGATGATCCTTGATGACGAGGTTAAGATACTGTCTGCATCCTTAAAACTGGGTGTTGGAAGCTCAAAGACAGACAACGGATGCGGTGGAGGAATCTATATCGGGATAGATCCTGACGGGAACATGCGAGATTTCGGCGTGCGTGATAACGGGGATGTAATAAAGGCACATCCCGATACGGGGATAAACTTTAGAGACATGAAGCCTGAAGGCCTTGACAGGGCATATGAACTGGCTATGAGAGCTCATCCCATGATAGCCCACATGAGACTGGTTTCATGGGATATAGCCATAGATGATGAGGGAGATGCTGTTCTGATCGAATGCAATCTCACTCTTGGATCATGCGATAATGTACAGGCGGCAAACGGACCGTTTTTTGGAGAATATACCCGCAGGGTGCTGGATGAAGTTTATGGAAAGAGCAACAGACAGGAATAGCCGTTTCCTGACCAGAGAATTTCAAAGGGCAATGATACCCGTCATGACGGCGGTCCTCGGCGGAACGATCAATGCGATCATTGATTCAATGTTCGTAACAAGGAGACTTGATTCGGACGCACTATCTGCTGTTACATACAGTATGCCGGTTTTTCTGGTGCTCTGCATGATTGGGTGTCTGTTCGGAATAGGATCTTCTATCCTTGCTTCCAAGGCTATCGGAAAACATGATGTTGAAGAAGCATCCAGGTATTTTCATTCCATGTTATTCCTTTCTATAATTACCGGACTTATCTTTTCTCTTATTGGTATTTTTCTGGAGGGCCCGGTAGCTTCATTGCTATGCTCGGATGTGTCACTGCTTGATCAGGTGGAATCGTATGCGGGGATAACGCTCATCGGTGCGCCTTTTTACATACTGATCTATGTTCCGAATTATTATCTTCAGTTGGACGGCAAAGGCAGATCTCTTACTACGATGATGGTCATAATGATCATTACCGATATAGGCCTTGATTACCTGCTTTTGTATGTATTTGATATGGGGATAGCCGGAGCATCGCTGGCCAGTGTCCTGTCTATAGCCGTGGCCTGTGTCTTCGGTATAATACCCCTGTGTGCACCCGGAGGCATGTTCAGACCCCGGCTTAAAAATCTCAGGCCGTATGATGTCAGGAATATAGTCAGATACGGCAGTACATCGGCCATGGGGTCATTAATGAGTGTGTTCAGGCTCTATGGACTTAACCGCATAATATATGCTGCCTCAGGAAATACGGGAATGAAGATCTGGTCGGTAATAAATGCTCTGGCGGAGCTGTCGCTATGCATTCTGGCAGGAATACCCAGAACAGCGCTGCCACTGCTTGGAATATGCAGCGCCGGACATGATAACGAGGGAATGAGGCTCATTATAAAGCATGAGTTCAGGATAGGGCTCATACTGTCATTGGCATTTACGGCTGCGTTGGCTGCGCTTGGCGTACCGATAAGGATCTTTTACAAGATAGACGTTCCTTTGCTGCTTCCTTTACTGGCCCTTGGGATATCGGTCATACCGGAACTGTTTTCATCGATCCTTTCTTCGTTTTATAATGTATCGGGCAGACCGCTCATGGCCAATCTGGCCATGCTGTTCCGTATCCTGGTCTTTCCGGTCGGTACAGCATTTATACTGATGGCCGCAGGATTGCCTGTCTTTTTATTCCTGCCGGTTGGGATGATACTGGCAGCACTGTCCCTGCTTATGATCTCACGCTGCCGCTCATACAAAACACGCGGCACAGAGCACGAACTGTCATCAGTTCTGCTTCTTGACGATTATCTTCAAAGGAATGGAATGGTCAAAGGCTTCTCGATCGAATCCACGAATGAGGAGATATGCCACGCCAGTGAAGTGATCACGGAATTCTGCACGGATCATGAGATGGATTCGAAACTGGCTATGAAGCTTGGGCTGTCACTTGAAGAACTGATGACGGTCATGGTCAGGAAGTCGTTACCCCAAAGTGATGATCCTGTAGATATCAGAGTATATTCCACAAAAGAAGTCTTCGGACTATCCATTATGTGCTTCGGACGAAAATACAATCCTTTCGAATCGGAGGACGAAGATGATGAGATGAACATGGGGATACTCATGATAAAGAAAATGTCTAAAAACTATAAATATCTTTATTCGATGGGAATGAACATCCTGTCGGTGGAGTTTTGAAGTGAGAAATGAACCGGGAGACAATTTTATAAAGCTTTGTGAATCGTTTGAAGATATCAATAAAGAAAACCTGATAACGATCCTTGGAGATAACAAAGATACCGTGATAGGACGCAGATACGGTTTTTCCGATATCTATTCAGCCAAAGATTATGCCGGTAAGGTTCCTATCAGCAATGCCGCAGAATACAGACCATATGTCGCGGATATGATAAACGGCAAGGAGAATGTCCTGACATCGTACCCTCTGTACTGTTTTGTCGCAACCTCAGGAAGTGCCGGCAGCAGAAAGGTACTTCCGCTGACGGTAAAGGCCCTTCAAAGATACGGAACGTATATCGATGCAGTGGCTTCCCGGGCTGCAGAAGGAACATTCGGACAAAGACTCTTTATAAATATGCTGAGGATAGATCCTGACAGGCCTATCGACATTAAGGAGCCCTTACTCATGTCGGAGGCATATTACAGATATCAGTATGAGAACGGACACTTTGATCCGGACGATTATGTGGGAGGAAAAACGCTTAACTTCCTTTCAGCCGACGATACGGATTATCTGTATGCCAAACTTTGGAGTTCCTTTGCAACAAAGGGAATCATTACGCTGGAATCCATTTTCCTGTATGATATTCTGCTTTTCTTTTCCTATATGAAAAAGAACGGACAAAAGATCATCTCCGATATGAAAAAAAGATGCATACCGGCAAAGATCAAACTGTCCTTGCGCGTCAGACAGGAACTGCTTAAAATGAATATTGACGACACATGGCTTGATAAGATTGCCGGGGAGGTTGAAAAGGGATATGACCGTATCGCCGAAAGGATATTTCCTGATCTTCGACTAATAAGCGGTATCGGCAGCAGGCCGTCTATGACCGAGGAGGTTATGCTAAGGAAATATACCGGCAGCATCCCCGTGAGTCATTTTTGCTATGTGGCCAGCGAGTGTCATCTGGGTATACCGGTCGGAGAATATGATTATGTTCTGTTGCCTGAGAGCTGCTACTACGAATTCAGACCCGTGGATGAATATACAGAGCAGACGATCAGTACCGGCCAACTGATGGAAGGCAGGGATTATGAGCTTATCATAACAACGTTCAATGGCCTATACAGATATGAACTGGGAGATGTGGTCACCGTCACCGGCTTTGTGGGCAGGGCTCCCATAGTCAGGTTCCAGTATCGCAGGGATCTTATATTAAATATCGCCGGAGAAAAGACAGATGAGCTGACATTGGATTCGGTAATGATGGAGCTTAAAGACAGATATTCACTGGCAATGTCCGAGTATTTCGTACGCGTGGATTACAAAGAACTGCCCGGCAGGTACGAACTCCTTATCTGCAACGGAGGACCGACTGATGATTCGGCGCTATCTGCGGGCTTTGATGAGATAATGTGTACTCAAAGCGGCGATTATCGGGACCTTAGGAATACAGGAGCCATAGGATATCCCGTCGTGCGGATATTTGAAGATGAAGAGTATCACAGGATAAAGACCAGGTTTATGATCACGGGAGGTCATGTCAAACCTGTTCATATAGTAACAATTTAAAAAGGAAATAAAAAGATGAAGAAGAGCCTTAGAGTTAAATACAATGTGATCCTGATACTTATCGGAGTGCTGATTTATCTGTCTACAGTCAGTATAGGTACATATCAGCATTACAAGTCGATAGTGGAATCCTATAATGAGAGAGCATATCAGGCTGCACAGATGGTGGACAAGATGTACTCTGATGAGCAGGCACAGGAATGGGCCAAACTGACCTATGACTACGTTCATGGAGATGCCACTGAAGAAGATGCCGCTGCGGTAACATCAGATCCGGCCTATATGCAGATCCTGGATCTGACAGCAGACCTCAGAGACAGTATCAACGCCAATGACATTTTCGTGTTCACTGTCGACAGACAGGTGCTTGATTCATTTACCGAAGAGGCCCACGCCAATCAAACATGGCGCCCCATGCTCTATATCGCGGATAACTACAGGAATCCCGAGATGAACTATCTGTTCGGACAGGCCGGAGTGGTACTGCCTGAATATATAGACATCATGAGGGAAGTATGTGATACGGGAGTGCATCCTTCGGAGTATATCATTTCAAAGGGCAAATTCGGCTTTAATATATCAGCAATGCAACCGATGACTGTTTCGGGCAGGACCGTTGCGATAGTGGGAGTCGAGATTCCGATGACAACACTGTTCGGAGATCTGCGCAAATTCATCATATTTATCTCTCTGGTAGCACTGCTGGCAACTGCGGTATTGCTGGTATTGGGCAGTGCATTTTTCAATCGCTCCGTAATCAGCCCCATCAGACTGGTGTCCCGCGAGGCTGAAGATTTCATTAAAAACGATAATAAGATATCCGAGAAGCTAAAGGAGATAAAGACCGGTGATGAGATACAGTCACTCAGTGAATCACTCCTTAAGATGGAGATCGGTATCAATGAATACATCGACAACCTGACCAAAGTTACCGCCGAAAAGGAAAGGATCGGGGCCGAGCTTAATATCGCCACACAGATCCAGGCGGACATGTTGCCGAGGATATTCCCTCCATATCCTGACAGAAAAGAATTCGACCTTTATGCCACGATGGCTCCCGCCAAGGAAGTCGGCGGAGACTTCTACGACTTCTTCCTCATCGACGATAATCACATAGCCCTCGTTATGGCGGATGTTTCAGGCAAGGGAGTTCCGGCTGCGCTGTTCATGGTCATAGCCAAGACCCTGATCAAGAACAGAGCTCAGATGGGCGGAACACCCGGAGAGATACTTCACGATGTCAACGAACAGCTTTGCGAAGGCAACGAGTCAGAACTCTTTGTTACTGTATGGCTGGCTATAGTGGAGATATCGACCGGTAAGGGAATAGCTGCAAATGCCGGACACGAGCATCCTGCGATCATGCGCGCAGGCGGCGGATTTGATCTGTCCATATACAGACATTCACTCGTTGTCGGAGTCATGGAAGGGGCCAAATATGCAGACCATGAATTCGAGCTTCACCCCGGAGACTGCCTGTTCGTTTATACCGACGGTGTAGCAGAGGCTACAGACAGCTCAAATGAACTGTACGGAACAGACAGAATGCTTGAGGCCCTGAACAGGGAACCTGATGCGTCACCCGATAAGATCATAGCTAACGTTAATGAAGGCATAAATGAATTTGTTAAGGAATCCGAACAGTTTGATGACATCACGATGCTCTGCTTCAGATATTTCGGGTAGAGTACCTGATACAAACAGCAGACCCTGACCTGATGGAGGCCGATATGGAAAAGATCAACCTTGAAGCTACAGTTAAAAATCTAAGTATCATTAACGAAATGATAGACCGCGTACTGGAAGAACATGACTGCCCGGTAAAAGCACAGATGCAGATCGATATCGCGGTCGAGGAGATATTTGTCAATATAGCCAGTTATGCCTATGCTCCGGGACAGGGTGATGCCACTGTCAGCATAGTAATAGCAGATGACCCGAAAAGAGCAGTCATTACATTTGAAGATAGCGGAATGCCATATGACCCACTGGAAAGGCCGGACCCCGATGTGACATTAAGCGTAGAGGAACGCCAGATAGGCGGGCTTGGGATCTATATGGTCAAAAAGAGTATGAGCGATGTAACATATTCCCATATAGACGGCAAAAACGTATTGACCATTGTTAAGAACTTTGATGATGAACATTGATCTTTAATCGAATGATGAGCATTTCATGTCGGCTTGTAAAACCCTGACCGCTCTGATAAAATCAATAAATACGGCACCTGGTGCCGACTAAAGATATAAAGGATGACAGATATGATACTAGACGGAAAAACGATCCTCATTACAGGGGGAACCGGTTCATTCGGTAAATGCTTTACCAAATATGTTCTAAAAAACAGTAATCCCAAAAAGATAATCATCTATTCACGTGATGAATACAAACAGTTCATCATGCAGAATGAGTTTAAGGAGTATTCGGATGTGCTCCGTTTCTTTATCGGAGATGTCCGCGATAAGGACAGACTGTATCGTGCTTTCAAAGGCGTTGATTATGTGATACATGCAGCCGCCTTAAAACAGGTTCCCGCATGCGAATACAATCCCAATGAAGCGATAAAGACCAATATCCACGGGGCAATGAACATCATTGATGCCGCACTTGACTGCGGAGTTAAAAAGGTTGTTGCACTGTCTACCGATAAGGCAGTCAACCCCGTCAACCTTTATGGTGGAACAAAGCTCGTATCAGACAAACTCTTTATTGCGGCAAATGCTTATTCCGGAATGAATGATATCAATTTTTCTATCGTCAGATACGGTAATGTTGCCGGATCCCGCGGATCCATAATTCCGTTCTTTAACAAGCTTATCAAGGACGGCAAAAAGGAGCTGCCTATCACAGACTACCGCATGACCAGGTTCTGGATAAGTCTGGAGGAAGGAGTAAAACTCGTTCTTAAGGCGCTTGAGGATGCCAGAGGCGGTGAGACCTTCATAAGTAAGATCCCGTCATTTAAGATAACGGACCTTGCAAAGGCAATGCTTCCTGACTGTGAGATGCCCGAAGTGGGTATAAGGCCCGGTGAAAAACTCCATGAGATTATGGTTACCACCGAGGATTCCATGACTACCTACGAGTATGACAGACATTTCATTGTTTATCCGCAGATGGTCTTTTCTGACAGACAAACAGTGCTGCCCGGAGGCAAAAAGGTTGAGGACGGATTCTCATATTCTTCGGGGAACAATACCGAATGGCTTACTGTTGAGGACATTCAGAGGCTCCTTAAAGACGTTGAACTGGAACACTGATCTTTGTTGTTAAAGATCATGGTATATATATCGCACAGGAGGCAAATCGTATGAATTATAATGAGGCAAAAGCAAAACTCGACAGCATCGGACAGTCACAGCTGCTTAAGTATTATGATGAACTGGATGATCAGGCCAAACAGGATCTTCTTGACCAGATCGAAGAGACAGACTTTAAAGTGGTTGAGTCCATTAAGGTTAAGGACACCATGAACGTCAGGGGAGTGATCTCTCCCATTGAATCCATGGAGCTTCCTGAAATAGAAAAGAACGCGGATAAATTCAGGGCAACAGGGCTTGATGCGATCAAAAAAGGTGAGGTAGCCGCTGTCCTTCTCGCAGGCGGAATGGGAACGAGACTCGGTTCCGATGATCCTAAGGGAATGTATGATATCGGCATCACCAAGCATGTTTATATCTTCCAGCGCCTTATAGAAAACCTGATGGATGTAGTTAAGGAAGCAGGAGTTTATGTTCCGCTCTTTATCATGACTTCCGATAAGAATAATGAAGCAACAATCAATTTCTTCAAGACGATGAATTTCTTCGGATACGATCCTTCATATATCAGTTTTTTCAAGCAGGATATGGCTCCCGCAACGGACTATGAAGGACATGTATACCTTGAGGAAAAGGGCAGGATAGCAACATCTCCCAATGGTAATGCCGGCTGGTTCATTTCCATGGAAAAGGCCGGACTTGCCAGGAAAGCCAAAGAGCAGGGTATAAAGTGGATCAACATCTTCGCTGTGGATAATGTTCTTCAGAGAATAGCCGACCCCGTATTTATCGGTGCTGTAATAGACGGAGGATTTGTTTCGGGCTCCAAGGTTGTACGCAAGGCAGCCAAGGATGAAAAGGTCGGAGCAATGTGCCTTGAGGACGGTAAGCCTTCGATCGTTGAATACTATGACATGACTCCGGAACTTATGGATGCCGTTAACGAAAAAGGAGATCCGGCATACAATTTCGGTGTTATCCTCAATTATCTTTTCAGCATTGATGAGCTGTATGCTATCCTTGAGAAGCAGCTTCCTCTCCATGTGGTTGAAAAGAAGATCCCCTACATAGACGAAAACGGCAATCTCGTTAAGCCCGAAGAGCCTAACGGATATAAGTTCGAACAGCTGGTACTCGATATGATACATCAGATGAAAAATTCGCTTCCTTTCGAGGTTGTAAGAGAAAAGGAATTCGCACCGATAAAGAACAAGACAGGTGTCGATTCGGTAGAATCAGCAAGAGAACTGTGCAAAAAGAACGGAATAGAACTGTAAGTATAAAATTTCAAACAGGACATGAAAAAGACCGGTCAGTTACGACCGGTCTTTTCCGTACATTCTCTTCAATAATCCTCTTCTATAGCGTTCATACTGATTATCTCTTCGTTCAATGATAACATCTTGTCATCAAGCGCGGCAACCATCTTGGCACATATCGCCAGATCATTCTTGATGTTATCGGGAGCGTTACCCTCGAATTTGTAATGGATCTTGTGCTCGAGGCTAGCCCAGAAGTCCATGGCTACAGTCCTTATCTGAACTTCAACCTTGGTATCTACGATACGGTCTGACAGATACACAGGAACGGTGATGTTCATGTGATAACTCCTGTATCCGCTCTCCTTGGGCGTGGTGATGTAGTCCTTGACCGATTGAACCTTGATATCCGACTGGTCGGCTATCATCTCGGCTATCTTGTATATGTCGGATGTGAAGGAACAGATGATCCTGATCCCGGCGATGTCTCCGACATAATCGATCATGTTCTGTATGGTAGAGTCAAGACCTTTGCGTTTGAGCTTTTTAACGATGCTCTCTGAGGTCTTTAACCTGCATTTGATATGTTCTATGGGATTGTAACGATGAACATGCTGAAACTCGTCATTCAGGATCTCCAGCTTGGTCTGCATCTGCTTAAGTGCGGAACTGTAGATCAGTATGACCTCGGTCCAGCTGTCGACATCGTAATCCTTGTCAGTTCTGATATCCAATAATGTAACCCCTTATCTGTTGCCACGATCAAAAACTGTCAGATCATTTGACTTTGTTGCAACAGTAATATACTGTAATTATATCATAACAGCGCATGGTTGCGCCAGTTGACCGCATTTTTAATAAAATATTAATATGTTCAGATTGTGGGCCAAAGAATTTAAAGACAACAGAATGATAAAGGATATGACTGTATGCGATGATTCGGATGAAACACGCACGCACAAGGTATTCAATGCACTAAACAGCGTGTGCGTCAGTTTTGACCTTGGCAATCCGATATGGCTGGAGCATAACATTCGGGATTTCAAGAGAGTATCAAAATGCAGATTCATGAATGACAACTTTATTGAAGAGATAGACTTTGACTATCTGGAGATCCAGGTCATAGAAGAGGACGAATAGATACGCCATATGAAATAATCCCCATAAAATGAGGAGTGCCCGGATACATCTCTGCACCCGGGCTATTATGAAAAAATTTATCTATGTGTGATTAAAATCACTACCTTCTCTCTGTATCGATATAGTTATGATATTCTAATAATATGAACATTATATGAACAAAATTTAAAGATATGGTTAATTCTGACTACACATGTCAAAAAAACGGCACAATATTTGTGCAATTTCAACAAAAAGTTGTATTATAATAATATATATGGTAAAATCAATCGATTGTATTTCAGCGATCACGGAGGTTACTGATGGATAATTTCATGGAAAGGATCACGAGAAGATTCTCAGCGGATGACATTATCAAAGCCAATCTGCAGGCTGATGCCGATGAACTGGACGATGCCAAGCAGCAGCTGGTCCTTTTTGAGGATCAGATGGAGAAGGTTGATAACGCCCTGTCCGACATGAGACAGATCAATCTGAAGAATATTGAGACGGCTCAGGATATCAGCAACATGACCAGAGAGTCTACCGAAAAGATATCCAAGGCCTTTGAAGATATGCAGACCGAATCAATCTCCAGAATAAAGGAGACTTCGGATATGTCTACTGCCGGGATCGCCAAGACCGTTGAAGCAAGTCTTGCCAAGATATCTGAGATACAAAGCAGTGACGATGTAGAAAAGAGCGTCAAGGAAGGCATCTCCGAGATCATAGTCAAGCTCAATGAGATGAAAAGCCAGATCGAAGAGGCATCACATATAGATCATGTTAAGATATATCGTAATGTGCAGGCATCCTTTGTAGAGGAGCTCAGCAAACAGTCGGCGGAGATAAAGGAGGAAACGCACAAGAAGGGTGCGATCATTCCTCTGCTGGTGATCACGATGCTCACATCGATCGGATCGCTGGCTGTACTCGTACTGCACATTTTAGGAATTTTATAGAATAGATGCATTTAACCCGTCATTACAAGAGATTAAGAGTAAAGAGACTGACAGTCGCAGTTGTAGTTGCAACTATCGGTCTTTTTTTCGTGCCTGGTTTTGTCAGATATATAAAGCCTGAAAATAATATGTTCACTGTCAGCATAAACGGTGTTGCGGCCGGAACCACGGCATCGGTTGAGGAGGCCAGGAAGTGTTTTCTCGAAGCCAGAAGAAACATCAATTCCGCCACGGATACGCTGACGTTTATTGATGCAGATATGACATACGAAGGCAGCTCAGTTGACTGGGGCAAAATCGATTCTGACACAACTGTCATTTCCAACATGGAAAACATCCTGCGGCAGGCTGTCATTCCTGACCTGTCCAGTACTTATGAAGTCAAGATAAACGGATATATCATCGATCTGGCGAGCAAGGATGAGGTCCTTAGCATGCTCGAAGCAGCCATAGCCAGATACGATGAGGACAATATGTACAGCGTTGTTCTGGAACCTGATGCCAACAGGGAACTGCCGGTGCTGTCCGCTTCATTAAGCTCCAATGAGGAGATCGCAGAAAATGAGGAGGTCCAGAAAACCGGAAGCCTGATGGCCGGTATCGATCTGGCATGCGAACTGGCGGCCATGGAAGCACAGCCCGAGATCGAGCTAAGACCCGAGGAATACGACCTGGGCCTCATCTCCATGAAGTTCGGAGACAAGGTTGAGGTCGCTGAAGTCTATATCGATCCCAAGGACCGTACACCGCTTGATGTTGCTACCGAGGAAGTTACCAGAGAGGAAGCAAAGAGCGATATATATAAGGTGGTTTCCGGAGATACTCTGTCCGGGATAGCGATCAAGGTTGATGTACCCATGGAAGATCTGATAGCGATGAATGACTTCCTGGAGGATCAGAATTCGATGATACGCCCGGATGATGAGATCATATATTCTGTTCCGGAACCCAAGCTGTCAATAATAAGAACCGAGAGAATGTACTATGAGGAGACATACGATCTGCCTGTAGTGGTACATGAGAGAGATGACTGGTATACGTCGGATGTCGAGGTTCTGGTCCAGCCTTCTGCCGGATTCCACAAGGTAGTATCGGATATCGTCTTTGAAAATACCAGAGAGGTCAGCCTCGAAGAGATAGCGGAGGATGTCGTTTACGCTCCGGTAGCCAAGGAGATCATGCGCGGAACCAAGATACCGCCTACATACATAAAGCCCATTTACGGTGGCCGTATGACCTCCGGATTCGGACCTAGAAAGCGTCCTACCAGAGGCGCCAGCTCATATCACAAGGGTATAGACTGGGCAACACCTGTCGGAACGGCAGTTTATGCATCCTGCGGTGGAACCGTAGCCAAGGCCGGATGGGGCAGCGGATACGGATACGTTGTATACATCAATCATCCTGACGGACGCCAGACCAGATACGGACACCTGAGTAAAGTGCTGGTATCAGCAGGTCAGACCGTTTCGCAGGGTCAGAAGATAGCACTGAGCGGTAACACCGGTGTCAGCACGGGACCTCATATTCATTTCGAGATACTCGTCGGAGGATCACAGGTCAATCCGCTTAAATATCTGGGACAGTAGATAAACATATGTTTGTCTTTACAACAAAGGCAGTCAGGCTATATAATTAGGTGATGCTTTGGGGTTTTGAGCATATTTTGTATTTGGGATTTTTCAGGCACAATATGTTGTAGTTAGCAGACATATTTGTCGATTGTTTATATAACCGGCGCGGGTATTTGCCGGTCGATCACAGAGGTTAGAATGGAACAGTATGCTATAAAAGGTGGTAATCCACTGGTAGGTGAGGTTGAGATAGGCGGTGCCAAGAATGCCGCTCTCGGAATTCTCGCCGCTGCCATTATGACGGATGACACCTGTATGGTTGAGAATATTCCCGATGTCAGGGACACTAATGTCATGCTCCAGGCTATAGAGAGCATCGGTGCATCTGTCAACCGCAAGGACAGACACACGTGCGAGATCTCCGGACGCAACATTGTCGACCATACGATAGATAATGATTACATCAAAAAGATCAGGGCCTCCTATTATCTGCTGGGCGCTCTGCTCGGAAAGTATAAAAAAGCCAGGGTATCACTTCCCGGAGGATGCAATATAGGCTTAAGACCGATAGACCAGCATATCAAGGGCTTCAAGGCCCTGGGTGCAACCGTCAGGATCGAGCACGGTATGATAGTCGCCGAAGCAGATTCGTTAAAGGGTGCACATATTTATCTGGATGTGGTTTCTGTAGGAGCTACCATAAATATCATGCTCGCAGCCGTAATGGCCGAAGGAACCACCATCATCGAGAATGCAGCCAAGGAACCGCATGTGGTTGATGTCGCCAACTTCCTTAATACCATGGGAGGCAGCATCAAGGGTGCGGGAACAGATGTGATCCGCATAAAGGGTGTTCCCAGACTCCACGGAACCAACTACATGATCATTCCCGATCAGATCGAAGCCGGAACATTCATGTTCGCGGCTGCTCTTACAAAGGGCGATGTGACAGTCAAGAATGTTATCCCCAAGCATCTGGAGTCAATAAGCGCCAAGTTATCCGAACTTGGATGTCAGGTCGAAGAATCCGACGATGCAGTCAGGGTAGTAGCTACCAGACAGTTAAACCACACTCATGTCAAGACGCTTCCCTATCCGGGATTTCCTACTGACATGCAGCCGCAGATAACAGTTGCCCTTGGACTTTCTAAGGGAACATCGATAGTTACCGAGAGTATTTTTGAGAACAGATTCAAGTATGTTGATGAGCTCACCAGAATGGGAGCCAATATCAAGGTTGAAGGTAATACCGCGATCATAGACGGTGTCGCAAGATACACCGGAGCCAGTATCAGCGCACCGGATCTTCGTGCGGGCGCAGCACTCGTTATAGCGGCTCTGGCAGCTGAGGGAGTTACCGTTATTGATGATATCAACTTCATACAAAGGGGTTATGAAGATTTCCACTTAAAACTTCAGTCATTAGGTGGTATAATAGAAATAGTTGATTCTGAAAAGGAATTACAGAAATTCAGACTGAAGACAGGTTAACAGTTCTTTTCTTATTGGGGGTAAGATGAAGAGAATCGGTACATCGAACTTAACACCCGGAATGGTTACGGCTGAGGATATATATAACTACAACAACCAGCTGATCATTCCCAAGGGTCTTGTTTTGGATGACAAGACCATAGCGAAGCTCGATTATTATTCCATCCTTTCTGTTCGCATAGAGGATGAAAAGGTCAATATCAATCCGGAGGGACTGGCATACAGCCGCACCTATTCCGAGAAGATAAAGGCCAGCCCGGAATTTGTCAGGTTCAAGGAAGAATTTGACAGGGACGTAGAGAATTTCAAGAATGTCATTAATGATGTGGTCGTAAAGGGCTCACCTCTGGATGTGGACAAGCTCATGAACCACACTCTCAATATTCTCGATATAGGCGCTACCACGCCCAATCTTCTTGATATGCTCCACTGCATGAGAGAATATGATGATGTTACCTACATTCACAGCATGAATGTTGCTTTGATATGTAATGTCATGGCCAGATGGCTGAGAATGAGCGACGATCAGGTATGTAAGGCTACGATCTCAGGCCTGCTGCATGATGTGGGCAAGACTCAGATACCGGATGATATCATACGTAAGCCTGCCAAGCTCTCACCTCAGGAATATTCGATCATCAAGCGTCATCCTCAGGCAGGATATGAGATATTAAAGAAGTCAGATATCGATCCGGATATCTTAAATGCCGTATTGATGCATCATGAGAAATTTGACGGTTCGGGTTATCCTCTGGGACTTACGGGTCCACAGATCCCTATTTTCGCCAGAATGGTTTCGATAGCGGATGTATATGATGCGATGACATCTGCAAGACCATACAGAGGACCGTTGTGTCCGTTCAAGACCATCGAAGTGTTCGAGGAAGAAGGTCTTCAGAAATACGATCCTCAGTTCATCATGACATTCCTCGAGAACGTGGTCAACACGTATCTGTTAAACACTGTTCGTCTGTCAAACGGTGAGAGAGGAACTATTGTTTACATCAATAAGGATCATCTGTCAGCGCCTACGATCAGGACCGACAGCGACTTTATCGACCTCAGCCACCGCAAGGATCTGGCTATAGAGGCGATCATCTGATCTGTGAATAATTTGCCTATTGACATTATAGGTATATTATTATAATCTGTAACACAGATAATGATTATTAAATCTGCATATTGTCTCTCTCTTATTCAGAGTGGTGGAGGTACATAGGATCTGTGAAGCCACGGCAACCCCTTTTCGGAAGGTGCCAACCTGAGCGAGTTTTTCGAACAATAAGAGGATTGAATATCGTTTATCGATGTTACCTGTCCGCTTATTCAAGCGGACATTTTTATTTCATTTTCATGTAAAGGAGAAAGATATGGAAAAAAGACTATTTACTTCAGAATCCGTTACCGAAGGACATCCCGACAAAGTCTGTGATGCCATTTCAGATGCGATCCTTGATGCCTGCATGGAACAGGATCCCATGAGCCGTGTGGCCTGTGAAACAGCATGCTGTACAGGTTTCGTTCTCATCACAGGTGAGATCACGACCAATGCATATGTTGATATGCAGAAGATCGTTCGTGATACCGTCAAGGAGATCGGCTATACCAAATCCGAATACGGCTTTGACGGCAATACATGTGCAGTATTCTGCGCTATAGACGAGCAGTCATCAGATATAGCAATGGGCGTTGACAAGGCTCTCGAAGCAAAAGCCGGTGAGATCACGGATGACCTCAATACCGGTGCCGGAGACCAGGGTATGATGTTCGGTTATGCTACAAACGAAACCGAAGAGTATATGCCCTATCCCATTTCACTGGCACACAAGCTGGCACTTCAGCTGACCAAGGTTCGTAAGGACGGCACATTAAAGTACCTTCGTCCCGATGGCAAGAGCCAGGTATCGGTTGAGTATGATGAGAACGGCAAGCCCGTGAGACTCGAGGCAGTAGTTCTGTCTACACAGCATGATGATGATGTAACACAGGAGCAGATCCACGAAGATATCAAAAAATATGTATTTGATCCCGTTCTTCCCAAGGAGCTCATAGATGCAGATACCAAGTTCTTCATCAATCCTACAGGAAGATTCGTTATCGGAGGACCTCACGGTGATGCCGGTCTTACCGGCAGAAAGATAATCGTTGACACCTACGGCGGATACGCACGTCACGGCGGCGGCGCATTCTCGGGCAAGGACTGCACCAAGGTTGACCGTTCGGCTGCTTATGCTGCCAGATATGTTGCCAAGAACATCGTGGCAGCAGGACTGGCTGACAAGTGCGAGATCCAGCTTTCATATGCCATCGGTGTTGCCAAGCCCACCTCCATCATGGTGGATACATTCGGCACAGGCAAGGTATCCGATGACGTACTCCTTAAGGCCATCAGAGAGAACTTTGATCTTCGTCCTGCAGGTATCATCAAGATGCTCGACCTTCGCAGACCCATCTACAAGCAGACTGCTGCTTACGGTCATTTCGGACGTAACGACCTTGATCTTCCCTGGGAAAAGACAGACAAGGCAGAGGCACTCAAAAAGTACGCATAATTCTGTGCGACAGATCAATATTTTAAACTTCGGGGCGGTTGAGACAGACCGCCCTTTATGTTATAATTTTATGCGAACAAATATTCGAGGTTTTGCATGGCTTTTACACATTTGCACGTCCATACGGAATACTCTCTTCTGGACGGATCCAACAAGATAAAGGAATATGTCAAGCGTGTCAAAGAACTGGGGATGAACTCCGCGGCCATAACCGATCACGGGGTCATGTACGGGGTTATAGATTTTTACAAGACATGCCTGGAGGAGGGGATAAAACCCATCATAGGATGTGAAGTCTATGTCGCTCCAAATTCCCGCTTTGACAAAGAAACGACCGGCGGAGAGGACAGATACCACCATCTGATACTGCTGGCCGAGAACAACAAGGGTTATGAGAACCTCATGAAGATAGTATCACGCGGTTTTACCGAAGGATATTACTACCGGCCGCGTGTGGACAAGGAAGTACTACGGCAATTCCACGAGGGGATAATAGCCACGTCTGCGTGTCTTGCCGGTGAAGTACCGCGACTTATCACCAAGGGCTTTATTGAGGAAGCCAAAAAATCCGTTCTTGAACACCTCGATATCTTCGGAGAGGGCAATTATTTCCTGGAACTGCAGGACCACGGAATCGAAGAACAAAGGACCGTCAACATGGCTCTCATGCAGATGTCAAAGGAATTCAACATTCCTCTGGTCTGCACCAATGATGTTCACTATACCTATGCAGATGATGTCAAGCCTCATGACATCCTGCTTTGCATACAGACCGGCAAGAGGGTCAAGGACGAAGATCGTATGCGCTATGAGGGAGGACAGTTCTATATCAAGTCTGAGGATGAGATGCGACTGCTGTTCCCCTATGCTCCCGAGGCGATAGATAATACACAGAAGATCGCAGACAGATGCAATGTCACGTTTGAGTTCCACGTGACCAAGCTGCCTCACTTTGATGTTCCGGCAGGGTATGATTCTAGATCATACCTTGAAGAGCTGTGCCTTAACGGACTTAAGGAGCGATACGGTGATGTTGATGCGTTCATTCCCGGCGAGGATATGACATATGTAGAGAGGCTCAACTATGAGCTTGACGTCATCAGTACCATGGGATTTGTAGATTATTTCCTGATAGTCTGGGACTTTATCAACTATGCCAAGCAAAACGGTATCCCGGTTGGCCCCGGACGCGGCTCGGCAGCAGGCTCGATAGTAGCGTACTCTCTTAAGATCACGGACATAGACCCGATCAGATATAACCTGCTTTTTGAGCGTTTCCTTAACCCTGAACGTGTATCCATGCCTGATATAGACATCGATTTTTGCTATGTCAGGAGGCAGGAGGTCATCGATTACGTATCGCGTAAATACGGACCGGAAAAGGTGGTACAGATAGTCACCTTTGGAACACTGGCCGCCAGAGGAGTGATAAGGGATGTGGGCAGAGCGATGGATATTCCATACAACTACGTGGATTCCATAGCCAAGATGATCCCCAACGAGCTCAATATCACTATCGAAAAAGCCCTCGGAATGAATCCGGAGCTTCGCAAGACATACGAATCGGATCCGGATGTTCATGAACTCATCGATATGTCCAGACGTCTGGAGGGACTGCCAAGGCATACATCCATGCATGCGGCCGGCGTCGTTATATGCTCGAGGCCTGCAGAGGAGCTGGTTCCCCTTTCAAGAGGTGCCGACGGATCCATTACGACACAGTATACGATGACAACCATAGAGGAACTGGGACTCCTTAAAATGGACTTTCTGGGACTTCGTACCCTGACGGTCATTAAGGATGCGGTTGACCTCGTTAAAAGTGACAGTGGTGTCAATATTGACATAAACAATCTCGATTATAACGACCCGAAGGTACTTAATTATATCGGAACAGGCAAAACAGACGGTATTTTCCAGCTGGAGTCCGCCGGAATGAGGTCCTTCATGAAGGAATTGAAGCCTCAGAATCTGGAGGATATCATTGCAGGTATTTCACTCTACCGGCCGGGTCCGATGGATTTCATACCTGATTACATTCGCGGCAAGAACGAAGGCAAGGTTCAGTATCTGTGTCCGGAGCTTGAGCCTATCCTCGCTCCCACATACGGCTGCATAGTCTACCAGGAACAGGTCATGCAGATAGTCAGGGATCTGGGCGGCTATACACTGGGCAGGTCTGACCTCGTGCGACGCGCCATGTCCAAAAAGAAGCAGTCAGTCATGGAAAAGGAGCGCAACAATTTTATCTACGGCAATCCCGAAGAGGGCGTTCCGGGCTGTATATCAAAGGGCATTCCGGAGGAGGTCGCAGGCAAGATCTATGACAAGATGATGGACTTTGCCAAGTATGCGTTTAACAAATCACATGCGGCCTGTTATGCGGTAGTTGCATACCAGACCGCGTATCTAAAATACTACTATCCGGTGGAGTTCATGGCGGCGCTGATGACATCCGTCATAGAGAATTCCTCCAAGGTGGCTTCATACATCATGGTCTGCAAGAGCATGGGGATTAATATACTGCCTCCCGATATCAACAAAGGCCGGCGAAGCTTTTCGGTTGATAACGGCTCTATCCGCTATGCACTAAGTGCCATAAAGGGTGTCGGAGGACCGGTCATAGATTCCATCGTGGAGGAGAGAGAACAAAGAGGCGAATTCACCGGGATCCGGGATTTTATCAACAGGATCGCCGACAGGGATGTTAACAAAAAGGCCATAGAGAGCTTTATCAAGGCCGGAGCGCTCGACAGCCTCGGCGGCACCCGCAAGCAGCTGATGGCAACATATGCCCGGCTGGTCGATCAGGAAACGCGCAACAAAAAGAACAATATGTCCGGTCAGATGAGCCTTTTTGATCTGGCGGAAGATGATGATAAGGAAGCCTATGATGTTCAGCTGCCGGATATCGGCGAATACCCCAAGGAAATGCTGCTTGGCTTTGAAAAGGAAGTTCTGGGCATATATGTCAGCGGTCATCCGCTTGAGGAGGTTCAGGATCTGTGGGATAAGGCCAAGACCAATACAACGGCTGACTTTGCTCTCGATGAAGAGTCGGGGGCAACCGTTGTTAAGGATAATGCCACCTCTGTTATAGGCGGCATTATCACTGACAAAAAGATCAAATACACCAGAAATGACAAGATAATGGCATTTCTTCAGGTAGAGGATCTGCTGGGAACCGTCGAGGTGATCGTATTCCCGAGGGATTATGAAAGGTACTCTGATAAGCTTAATGAAGATGACAAGGTGTTCATCAGGGGCCGTGTGTCATTGGAGGAGGACAAGGACGCCAAGCTCATTGCAGAAGCCGTGATCCCGTTTAATGAAGTTCCGCGCAAGCTGTGGATACGTTTTGACAACACGGACGCGTATGAAGCGGCCAAAGACGATCTTTTTGGCAGGATCGCAACCTCTGATGGCACAGACACTGTGGTGATATATATAAACGATACAAAGAGTATCAGGCCGCTGCCCCCGTCTCAGACTGTGAGCGCCGATGATACGTTCGTTAAGGAACTGCGTGATATATACGGGGATGAATCCGTTAAGATCACATATGATACATCCAGAATGTAAGCGATATGCTGCCTTATACACATAATTCTTGCGTCTTAGTAAAGAATAAATTAAAATGTATGGGTAAAATCCATTAATTCAAAAAGAGGATTAACAATATGGCTGCTAGCAAGATAAAAACAATAGGTGTAATGACATCGGGCGGTGATGCACCCGGAATGAATGCGGCGATAAGAGCCGTAGTCAGAAAGGGACTCGTAAACGGTGTCAAGGTCAAGGGAATAAAGAAGGGCTATGCCGGTCTCCTTAATGAAGAGATAGTCGACATGGAAAAGAAGGATGTATCCGATACCATCCAGAGGGGCGGTACCATACTCGGAACAGCCAGATGCCCTGAGTTCAAAGAGGAAGAAGTACAGAAAAAGGCCGCAGAGATATGCCGCAACTACGGTATCGACGGTATAGTCGTTATCGGAGGAGACGGGTCATACAGAGGAGCTCAGGCCCTCTCAAGACACGGGATCAATACCATAGGTATTCCCGGAACCATAGACCTCGACATAGCGTGTACCGACTACACGATTGGTTTTGATACAGCAGTAAATACCGCAATGCAGGCTATTGACAAGGTTCGCGACACATCAAGCTCCCATGAGAGATGCTCGATCATCGAAGTTATGGGCAGAAATGCCGGTTATATCGCTTTGTGGTGCGGTGTGGCTAACGGTGCCGAGGATATCCTGCTTCCCGAGAAATACGATTTTAACGAGCAGCTCATCATAAACAGCATCATCAATAACCGTAAAAGAGGCAAGACTCATCACATTATCATAAATGCCGAAGGCATAGGACATTCAACTTCTATGGCCAGACGTATAGAGGCAGCCACAGGCATAGAGACCAGAGCTACGATCCTGGGATACATGCAGCGCGGTGGATCTCCCACCTGTAAGGACAGATTCTATGCTTCGATGATGGGAGCGTACGCAGCTGATCTGCTCTGCGATGGCAAGAGCAACAGAGTTGTCGGATTCATGCACGGTGAGTTCTGTGATTTTGATATCGAAGAAGCACTGTCAATGGAAAAGGGTATCTCGGAATACCAGTACCAGGTTAGCAAGGATTTGTCACTATAATGATCAGCAGTACTTCAAACGGAAGGATCAGGCATCTGACGGAACTCATGGCCAGAAGAAAGACCAGAGACGAAGAATCTCTCTTCGTGTGCGAGGGCTTCAGGATGTTTGAGGAAGCGCCGGATAGATTGATAACCGAAGTATATATTGAAGATAAGACATACGATGAGATGGAGGAGTTCTTTTTAAAGACTCCTTCAAATCGTCTGGGGAGAGCTTTTTCAAAGGTCAGGTCACTAAGGGATCGTGGCATCCCGGTTGAAAAGGTGACCGATAATGTATTAAAGAAGATATCCGATACCAGAACACCGCAGGGCATGGCGTTTGTGGCTGGTATGCCGCGTTATGGCTATGACGATCTTAAAGACGGCAATCTGCTGATCCTTGAAAACATCCGGGATCCCGGAAATCTCGGAACCATGTTAAGGACCGCGGAGGGTGCGGGTGCCGGCGGTGTACTGATGAGTACGGGAACGGTGGACATCTTTAATCCCAAGACCATACGCTCGACCATGGGATCACTGTTCCGGGTTCCGTTTATTTATGAGGATGACCTGCTATCAGCGATAGGACGCCTTCAAAAGGACGGGGTCAGGGTTTATGCAGCGAGCCTTGAAGGCAGCAGGTTGTACGATGAAGTATCGTATGATGGCAGATGTGCCTTTATGATAGGTAATGAAGGAAACGGCCTTTCTGATGAGGCGTGCAAGGCAGCCGATGAAAGGATCAGGATCCCAATGGAGGGACAACTGGAGTCATTAAACGCTGCAGTCAGTGCGGCGATACTGTTATATAATGCGAGAAGGTAATACCAGTAAAAAGGAGGCAGTCAGTTATGGTGATAGGCTTTATCGGACTCGGAAACATGGCAAAGGCCATGATCAGCGGAATCTTAAGTGAGGGTATAGTTGCTCCGGAACAGATAATAGGCTCTGCAAGGACGCAGGATACATGCGACCGTGTCAGCAGGGAATTTGGGATAGAGGCTTCAACGGATAATGTCAAAGTCGCCAATATGGCAGATATTCTGTTCCTGGCTGTCAAACCGCAGATGTTTCCCGAAGTTGTTCCGGGGATAAAGGGCGTGACAAAGGATGATGCTCTCATAGTCAGCATCGCGGCCGGCAAGACTATAGCAGACATAGAGGGCATGCTCGGAGACGATCACAAGATCATACGTCTCATGCCAAATACACCTGCCATGGTAAACGCAGGCTGCACGGCCATATGTGCCAATGACAGAGCTGAGAGCAAAGACATAGATATGATAATGAAGATATGCAACTCTTTCGGACAGGCAGAGATCATAGACGAAAAGCTCATGGATGCATTCTGCGCCGTGGCAGGCAGCTCTCCGGCCTATGTGTTCATGTATATGGAGGCACTGGCCGATGCCGCAGTCAAGGCAGGAATACCCAGGGACAAGGCATACAGGTTCGCAGCAGCCTCGACGATGGGCTCAGCCAAGCTTATGTTAGAGACAGGTAAGCATCCGGGAGTGTTAAAGGATATGGTATGTTCACCCGGAGGCACTACTATAGAGGCCGTCAGGGTGCTTGAAAATATGGGATTCCGTTCGGCCGTTATAGAGGCGGTCGAAGCCTGTATAGACAGATCCAAAAATCTGTAAATGGTAAGATCAGATCAGTTTGTAATAAAGGGGACCGGGCTGGTTAGTTGACAATAACTGACAATATAGATCAACTTTTACGTGAACTTTTTTGAAATAAAAATATTGATATTTCGGCAAATTTGACAACATATTACAAATTTGTTAACATGGATGTTGGTTTACGTAAGTTTCCATATTGAGGTATGCAATGAACAAGCTGGGGAATCAGCTGCTGACCGGATCGTGCATTATAGCGATCAGTGTTATAACGGTAGCAGCCCGGAGCGTTGTTACGCAGGCTATGGAGAGAGGGGATCATGAATTCCCTTCGGCCGGCGCAGCAGCATTGCTCAACCTGACCGGGGACTATGATGAGGAAGAATCATCGGAGGAACCGGAAGCGGAACTGAATATTACCGAGAAGTTTAATCAGGAAGAAGAGCGTATTATGTCGGAATTGGCCATGGCCAATGTCACTAATACGCTTAATGTGCGTGCAGAGGCATCTGAGGAATCCGAAAAGGTCGGATACCTGTACAGAGACTGCGGCGGCACCATACTCGAGCAGAAGGACGGATGGACCAGGATCAGATCCGGCTCCCTGACCGGATGGTGTTCGGATGAATTCCTGGTATTCGGAGACGAAGCAGTCGATATGGCACGTGACGTAGGCAGATGGCTCGTAACTCTTAATTCCGAGGCTGTCAGGGTACGTATGGAGCCTAGCATGGATTCTGAGGTGGTGGCACTGCTTGCCAAGGGCGATTATGCCGACTTCGTTGAGATAATAGATGATGACTGGATCAGTGTCGATTACGGCGGAGATCTGGGATATGTCAATACAGCATATATCAATATCTCTCTTCATATAGACGAAGGCGAGACGGTAGAGGCCGTCAAGATGCGCCAAATGATCGAAGAAGAGATGAAGCGACAGGCCGCGGAGGAAGAAAAAGCACGTTTCGCCGCAGAATTTGACAAGACCCGCAAAGAAAACCGCGGAGCTGTCACGGCAGATGCAGATGAACTGAGATTGCTTGGAGCACTCATCTATTGTGAGGCCGGCAACCAGACCTATGACGGAATGGTAGCGGTCGGAGCCGTTGTAATGAACAGAGTCAAGTCTCCCGCATATCCTAATACGATCTATTCCGTAATATATGCATCGGGACAGTTCACACCCGCCATGTCGGGCAAGGTAGCCACTGTTTATATGAACGGAGTACCTGATACATGCCTGATGGCAGCAGCCGCCGCCATAAACGGTGAGACGACCGTAGGAGCAGCTACACACTTCAGAAGAAATAACGGACGCGAGGGTTACGTACTTGGTGACCACGTATTCTGGTAAACGGAGGATGATATGGTTAATCTTAAAGGAAGAAGTTTTTTAAAGCTCCTTGATTTTACACCCGAGGAGATATTATATCTGGTCGATCTGTCAGCCCAGCTCAAAGAGAACAAGAAAAAGGGCATCCCTACGACCAACATGCACGCAGGCAAGAACGTTGCTCTCATTTTTGAAAAGACGAGCACACGTACACGCTGCTCGTTTGAGGTGGCTGCTCATGATCTCGGAATGGGAACCACATATCTTGATCCCAAGGCATCCCAGATAGGTAAAAAGGAATCTATAGTCGATACCGCCAGAGTTCTCGGAAGCATGTTTGAGGGTATAGAATATCGCGGATTCGAGCAGACCATAGTAGAGGATCTGGCCAAATATTCCGGAGTTCCGGTATGGAACGGACTGACCAATGAATTCCACCCAACACAGATGCTGGCGGATGTCCTCACGATCAGAGAAAAACTCGGAAGGATAAAAGGCATCAATCTGACATATATGGGAGATGCCAGATACAACATGGGCAATTCACTCATGGTGGTATGCGCAAAGCTCGGTATGAACTTTACCGCCTGCACCAGCAGCAAATATTTCCCGGATAAGGAACTCGTGGATACATGTCTTAAGATAGCCGGAGAAACAGGTGCATCCATCAGACTCACCGAATCGGTTGAGGAAGGAACCAAGGATGCTGATGTTATCTATACCGATGTCTGGGTTTCCATGGGTGAACCCGATGAGGTATGGAAGGAGAGGATAGATGCCCTTCTTCCCTATCAGGTAAACGCAAAGGCAATGGCCAATGCTAAAAAGAGCTGCATTTTCATGCACTGTCTGCCGGCTTTCCATGATCTTAATACCGAGGTCGGGCGGGAAGTATATGAAAAGTTCGGACTGGCAGAACTCGAGGTAACGGATGAAGTATTCAACGGACCTCAGTCAGTGGTATTTGATGAAGCCGAGAACAGAATGCACACTATAAAAGCCGTAATGGCAGCAACACTTTGACAAAAAGCTTTATACCGGAATAAAACAAGTGGGAAAAAAGGAAGACGACAGGGTCATTTGCGGTGCAAATGCCTACGACAAAAAGTATTATTTTAATTCAAGATACGATAAGATCCCTGAGTCTATAAAGGAAGAACTGCACGTGATATGCGTGCTCTTTACCGAAGAGATAGGCGGGATCTTTACGATTGAGTTTGAGGACGACGGTACTGTCACCATGCGGACCGAATATGCTCCCGAAGACTATCTGTACGATGAAGTTGGATCGGGATTGCTCGTTGGTGAAGTGAGGCGCAAGAGGCAGGAACTGTTTGAAACATTAAGTCTTTATTACAGGGCAATGTTCCTTAATGAGGACATATCAAAACTGATTGATGAAGACGGAGAGGCCGGAGAATAACATGCTTTTAACGATTGATGTGGGTAATACCAATATAACATTCGGCGTATACGAAGGAACGCAGGTCAAGGCAACGTTCCGTATGATGTCCAAGGTTGAGAGAACATCCGATGAATATGGGATGAACATATGCACTCTGCTTGAAGATAACGGGATCGACAGAAAGAGCAT
>JAILAN010000041.1 GCA_024681595.1 Lachnospiraceae bacterium | reverse complement strand
TTTAGAGTAGTTCTCATCATCATATTTGACTTCAAAATAGCGAAGCGCCTCTTTATATCTCTCCTGACGGAGCAGCGATCTTCCTATGCCTATATAAGCCAGGTCATAGTTGCCGTTCAATTTCATTACTTCTTCCCAGGCATTACCCGACTCAACATAACGGCCTTCGTCAAATTCCTCTATGGCATCATATACGAGCTGACCGAAAGACGTGGGCACGAATACCGTTATAGCGCAGTCCAGCGTATCGAGGACCAGCAGGTCATGATCAAAGTGCTCTATGGCTACAGGGCGTCTGAAATAGCCGTCCATATTGCCGTTTCCGCCAAAGGCAAAGACCAGATGTCCCTGATCGTCATAGCCGAAGCAGCGTCCTCTGTTCCTGTCAAGGCAGACAAAAATGTCGTTGGAGAAAACCGTCACATCGGAGAAATACGAAGGTCCTTCATATCCTCCGCCGGAGCCCATATGAATATCACCGTATATGGGCCATTCACCGTTTCGAACCATGATATCGTTGCCCATGAGGTTGATCTTTCTGACCGCATCTGCCTTGTCGGCCCTTAAGTCCTCTCTGGTAACAGCTCCTGTACATGCATATACAAATCCCTCGTGATCCATATATATGTTGTCATACTCTGTAGGAACAAAGGATTCCATCTGGGCTCTCTGAGCCTGAGTTGCGAACTTCTTCCATAAATAATCCATGAAATCAAAGGTAACCTTTGTCGCACCCACAAATCCCGAAAATGTCCCGTCGGGCTCATACTTTATAAGTCCCTTATTGATACCTGTTGCGATGCAGTATACTCTCTCTGCCGTATCAACAGCCAGCTTGCTGGGCTGGAATGTGAGTTTGGGATCCAATGTATTATCTACGGGCTTAACAAATTCCTGAATGAAATTGAAATCCTTATCGAGCTTTAAAACCCTGGCATTTCCTTTATCTGCTATAAAGAAATTTCCGTCTTCGGATATCGCAACATCAGTGGGCGAATTGAACGTGTTGTTATCAGCGCCCTTAAAGCTGTCGATGATCCTTACTACCTCGAGTTTTTCGGAAGAAACTCTCCTGATCTCGATGATCCTGTTGTTTCCGGTATCACACAGATACAGCAGGTCACCGCTCACAAACAATCCTTCGGGATTCTTGAGGTTGACCTCGAGGTTCAGATCCGATGATGTGAACACCTTGCATACTGTGTAGAAATCAGGCGAATCCTGAACATCTCCCCAGTAATCGAGGTTATAGGTATAACTCGTTTCTCCCGTAGCCGCATCCTCGGCAATTGATACCATCGGTATGCTCATAACCGTTACGGCACTTAATACGATTGCAAATACTCTTTTAAAGACTTTTTTCATAATGCATGAACCTCAATCAGTCTTTTAATCCTGAGCTGGCCATTGTCTCAAGTATCTGGCTCTCAGAGAATACAAATATGATGATCGGTACTATCATAACGACTACCAGTACCGCAGCTCCCTGTCCTGTTCTGGCTATACCGCCTGCCTGGATCTGCTGGAGTGCATACACCAGAGTCTTTCTTTCCTCAGAATAAATATATGTGGATGCCTTGTTGTTCCACAGTGCCTGAACCGAGAAGATGATCAGAGTCATCCATGCAGGCTTAACGTTCGGCATCACTATTCCCGAGAAAACCTTCCACTCATTGGCACCGTCGATCTTGGCTGCCTCGATAAGTGATGTGGGAAGACCCTCCATGAACTGCTTCATGAGGAAGAATCCCATCGGAGAAGCAAATGCGGGAATAATGATCGCCCAGTAAGTATCTATCCATCCGAGTTTGTTAAGAATGATATAGTTGGGGATTGCCGTAGCATATCCGGTGAACATCATGGCTACGGTAACAACCTTGAAAAAGCCCTGTGCTCCGGGGAACTCATACTTTGCAAGCACGAACGCACCCATTGAAGCTATGATAAGATGTCCGGCCGTTCCTACTGCGGTTATAAATACCGTATTGAACAGGTATCTGGAGAATGTAACCCATGATTTGCCCATTGTGATGAACAGATCCGAGAAGTTATCGGTCGTCGGGTGCTGTGCAAAAATGGTCGGCGGGAACTTAAACAGTTCATCCAGCGGTTTCAATGCGGAACTCACGGCATATATGATGGGAAATGCCATGACGAACGCAACCAGTGTCAGGAACAGATATAAAGCTATATCTCCGGCTATGGAGCGGTTAGGCTTTCTTCTCTTGATCAGTGGCTTGCGGTATTCTTTTTCCGTGGCTTCTTTTTTAGCTTTGTTTTTGCTCATACTTACGTTCCTACTCTTCTTAACAATGCCTGTATGGCTTTATTACATAAGATCATGATAAGGAATAGCACTGTAGCTATAGCACATGCATATCCCATTTCAAATCTGGAATAACCGTAGTCGAAAAGGTGGGTTACTATCGTTCTGGCAGCGTAATCCGTACTGGGATATCCGCAAAGAGCCATCGTAACGTCACACACACCGAAGGCCTGAGTGATACTCATTACCGCACCGAACATCAGCATGGGTTTCATGTTCGGCAATGTTATATACCACAGCTCCTGCCATCTGTTCTTGATACCGTCCATGTAACCGGCCTCGAACTGGGATTTGTCCACGCCCTGAAGTCCGGCAACGAATGAAAGGAATCCGGTTCCGAGACTCATCCACAAAATAACCAGCATACATATCGGAAGCATATATGTAGGATTGATGAGCCACAGTATCGGAGCATCTATGATACCCATGTTCATCAGCAAGGCATTTACGTATCCGTATGCATCACCTCTGAAGAAAACAGAGAAGATAACGTAACAGTTACCGGCTATCGAAGGAGCATAGAACACGATGACCGCTACCGAACGCACCCATCTGGGCAGTTCGTTTATTAGCCATGCAAAAAGGAATGACATAATGTATCCCAAAGGTCCCGTAATGATGGCTATCATAAATGTGTTCTTGATACTCGTAAGGAAGATATCATCTTCAAGCACCAGTGAGATATAATTCTGTAGTCCTATAAACCTGGGTCTTTCCAGGATGTTGTAATAGGTAAAACTGAAATATATCGATGCCACGACCGGGAAGATAAAGAACATGGCAAACAGTATGGCATAGGGAGCCAGGAACGCATAACACATCTTGGCTCTTTTTGCCTTTTTCCATGCTATCCTCGCGTTGTGTTTTCTTAAGGTAACATACTTGTTGAAAAATTCTTTCATGTTGATCCTTCCGATTATTGCTGTGCGGTCTTGCCTTCGTAGACAGGCATGCCGAACTCCTTACGTTTCTTGGTGATCTCTTCGTCTATCTTTATAGAGTAATCTATGATGGTCTCTCGCGAGTCATCCTTGTCATTTATTACCTTACGTATAGCATTTGAGATATGACGTCCGGTGAAGTATCCTCCGGGAACTTCCCTGATTCCGGTGGTCTCATCCCACTGTGCATTAAGAACCGCTATATCATCGCTGCTCCATGACAGGTTCGAGAAGGCATCCCTGTTGGCTGTAGCGTAACGGGCAGATGATCCGAGCAGTGCTTCGATCTCGCGTCCGAATCTGACCTGAGTAGAAGGTGTTGCCCACCACTTCATGAACTCCCATGAGAGCTGCTTGATCTGTTCGTCATCCGAGGCGATCATCATCGTGGCTGAACCTGTGATGAAGTCGGATCTGTCAATATATGTGCTGCCATCGGCATTTTTATATTCCGTTCCGGGTATCAGAGTGAAATCCCACAGTCCCCTGATCTCGGGAGCGGAAACCATCAGTGTATTGTATGTGCTGTAAGGTCCTATTATGATCGGCATCTCACCTGATCTGAAACGGCTGACAGCGTCATATACCGTAGGAAGGCCGTAATCGTTAAAGTATCTGATGTAGTCATCGAACGCGCTGACGCCTGCTTCGTCATCTACACGTGTCTTGGTTCCCTCCTCGTTGTACATATCACCTCCGTACTGGAACAGAAGTGAGAAATACATAGACAGGTCGGGTACATTACTCATGATGGCAGTTGATGCCGTTGCGACCGTAGATGATCCTGCTGCCGTCGGAATTCCGACAGAGAGGTTGTTACCCTGTATGGTAGGAAGCATCTCGATGAGTTCCTTCCATGTGTTGGGCGGTGTCAGTTCAAGTTCGTCGAGCACGTCCTTTCTGTAGAACATAACGTTAAAGGTCTGCGTCTCGGGAACCGCATATATATGCTCATCCAGTCTGTACTGCTCATATGAGCTGGCCGAATAGTGTGACAGGACATCCTGCCATCCTTCGAACTGGGTGATATCCTCGGAAGCCTTACGAAGAGCATAGTTTACAGGCTGGTCAGCACCTACCGAAAGGACTACGTTAGGTCCTCTTCCGGCAAGAACCGCATTAAGAAGTGCGGAAGGATCTACTATCTCAACGTTTACGGGTATATTGGTGTTGGGTGTGAAATCATCATCGATCATTGCCTTTAAGATGGTGCCCTGATCACGTCCGGTAAGTACCCATACCTTGACGATATCCGTTGTCGAATCATCATAAACGTTTCCGACCGAATTGTAATCAACAAAGAATGATGCAAAGAATGATTTGGTCTCATGCCATGCCTTGGTAACGAAATTGGCCTTATCCTTCTTAACCTTGACATTCGTGCCCGATACGGTTATGTAGTCGATATCAAGCCTTGTCTGTGACAGATTAAGTGAAGCGGTACCAAGTGCCGTTATATTATCCTTGAATGAAACAAATTCCGTAGTGATCTTGTTAGGCTTTTTGCAGAAGCGCTCAAGCTGTGTGGCAACAGTCTGTGCCGTTGCTATCTGGTCTGCCTTCTGTCCCGAATAAGCTACCATATCATCAACTATCTTAAACAGTCTCTTGGATTCCAGATCCATGGCCTGCATTATCTCGGGATAGGTCGTATCTATATGATAGTCTCTGTACTGGTCGGGATTGGCTCCTGTGTATACCAGCAGCTTACGATATATCTGATTGAGTCTGAATGTTGAGTTCTCGAGTTCTTCAAGGATGGGACCCATTCCGCCAAGTGTGGCTTCCATGCGGATAGTATGCACACCCTTTGTCAGATAGAACTCAAACGGAGTTCCGTCCGAAGCTCCAAGTGTCTTGCATTCCCAGTCGTTGGCATATGCAAATGAAACTTCTCTTAATTCCCTGAAGGGAACTTCTCCGTCTATATAAACCGTCCTGTTTGATACCGAACCACGGTTGTAGTTCTGACGGCCCTTGATCATTATGTTGTAATAACCGTCTTCAGGGACTTCAAAATCCCATTCGATCCACTGTCCGTTATCACGCCATGTCTCACCGCCGACATAATTGAGCACAGTGTTGGTGACACTGTTTGGAACTGTTGTCGGAGATGACCTGTCATATTTTGCATATAAGGATGATTCAGATCTGTATGTGGAATCTTCACCCTGAACAGTGAACTGATAATCGTCTGCTACAGATGATGCAGCCTGTGGACATGAGGCTTTGTATTCCTCATAGGAAATATCCGAAGTAATGCCCTTTACTGAAAGGGCCTTTATAAGCATGGGCTCGTTCTCGGCTTCAAGCGTGATCTCGTTGCTGCCTTTTTCAAGATAGAACTTGTAGGGATCTACAACGTAACCCATATCGTCTGTAAAAAATGCATTCTGCCAGTCGAATCTCTCGACCTGTGTGGGACGGATCTGGTTGCCCTGGTTATCTACCCTGACCTCTCCTCCGTCTGTCCAGATTCTGGTAAATGTAATATTCCTGGCATCGTCAAAAGGTATCTCGCCGTTTATGTATACTGCTCTTTCGGCAGCAACTCCCCTGGATTCGGGGATGAGATATTCAACATAGAGATTATAAAATCCTGCCTCGGGAACGTTGACCTTAAATGTGACCACTGAATCCGTAGCAGTATAAAGAGCTTTGTATGAACCTGATTCTCCGGCATAATCATTCTCAACACTGACTTCGCCCTCGGCGCTGTAGTCAAAAACATCGATATCAACATCCGCAGTCGGTTCAGATGCGCCCGCATGCTCTCTTAAGTAACCTTCATATGTCCCGGTCCTCTCCAGTCCGCTGACGTCGGTCGTAAGATCAGTTCCGGCGTATTTATCCTGGAAGTTATCTACATCACGAAGTGACAGAAGAACACAGATAACAACTATCGCTGCCACAAATGATAGGACTATTAACAGTTTCTTAAGGGTATCGTTCATATCAGTCTCCGAATAATCTAATGTCACAGAAAATCACACAGTACCATGACTTTAGTCTTAATTTTATATCCCGACAAATAAAGATACTTGTCAAATAATGCTAATTAATCGTCAATCGTTGCTTGCGGTCTGCGCGAACACGAAAAACGCCGGCTTGGGCTCATAGTTCTCATCAAACAGCAGAGGCATCTGCGGCTTCTTTTTGGTGCTGCCGCCTCCTACATTCGATACATACTGCAGCCACGAATAGTGATCGACAGTTCCCCAGAATGTTATACCCGCAACATCTATCCCCGCGGTGTTTTTCAGGGACTTTAATGTATAGTAGAGCATATTGTATCTCTTGCGAAGCTTCTCGTTTTCTTCCACCTTGGATTCTTCAGATCCGTCATATTCTTCCGATGCTCTGATATCAAGCTCCGTTATCTGAACTGCGCCTACTACTGCTGCATACGCCTTGGCTGATGCTTCGACATCATTGGCCGCAGGCTGATCCATATGATAATGTCCCTGCATTCCCATCGCAGATATCCTGGTGCCCTCTCCGGCAGGTCCCTCGTTTTCCTTGATGGCGGTCAACAGTTCTATTATTCCGTTGCGCTTTTTAATCTCGGTTTCGTTATAGTCGTTGTAATAAAGCTCAAGCGATTCCGGAGCATATTTGTTGGCGTATTTAAAAGCGTTTATGATAAACTCGTTGCTGCCGTAAATGTGATACCAGCTGGAATTGCTGCCGTGCGTATCAGATGAGAGCGGCTCATCCGGTTTCTCGGCGTCGGTACGAAGCTGTCCGTTACTGTCTGATATGGCTTCATTTACAACATCCCATCCGTAGAACATATCCTTGTACTTGCTGTCAGGGCCTGTAAAGTGCGTAAGTACGGTCTTTATATACCATTCAAGCCTCATGTTCATGGTATCCTTATCAACATAATCGTTGGCCTTATTGTAATCCTCGTGGAAGAACCATTCGGGAGTCTGAGAATGCCATACGAGAACATGACCTCTGACCTTGATCTGTCTGTCGGGATGCTCGGTATTATAATCGTATATCATATCGAGCATCTTTTCGGGCTTTGAAAAATCCAACTTGGGAACAACGATCGTCTGACCGTTTAAAGTATCCTCAACGGTGCCGGGGCAGGCGCTGTTATGATATCCGAAAAGACAGTCGGGCTTGAGTTCATTTCCAAACGTGACCGCATTAAAATGAGTGGTCATGATCTCAAACACCTTGGGGTCCTGTATCTCATTGTATGTAACGGCGCAGCCTATAATTGTTCCGTCCATTTCATTCGGCACGCAGTCTCTAAGTGCAGGAACTCCCGTATTACTCATATCATTCTCCTTTTCATCCTCTGTCTCCTTTGATCCGGCATCCTCAGCCTGATCTGCAGACTGATCTCCTTTATCCGGATCGTTTTCAGGATCCTCTTTTATATCATCGCTCCCTGCTTCTTCAGCATTTACTGCCGAGGGCTGGTCGGTGTTATCGGTTCCGGTGTTACTTTGCATTCCGCAACCCGTGAGCAGTAACGATAATGTAATAAGAACTGCCACAGGCCTTATGTATTTTTTCATATGTCAATTCTCCCGCAAAATATCCGCAGCAGATCAGGCGCGGATAACAATTCCTGATGATCAGCAAAATAATTCCTCAAATATTGCTGAAATATACATATTATGCTAAAATACTTCTCAAATATTGCTGAATTTCGAGGTTACTCATGAGCATTCTCGGGGACCCGTTAAAAGATGAATCCTTAAACAGAATAAACTGGGACTTTGCCGGCTATCGCAAGCTCTCCGGAACCCAGGAGCTCGTGGAATTCCATCAGAATTCCTCCTGCAGGATCTGGCTCAACAACCAGACAGATGATTTCCCGACTCACTGGCATTCTGCTCTGGAGATCATTATGCCGGTTGAGAATCATTACGATGTTATAGCAGGCGGCATCGAGTTTCATCTGATGCCGGAAAACATTCTCATCATACCGCCCGGAATGCTGCATTCCATAACCGCGCCCTCTTGGGGTCAGCGTTTTATCTTTATGCTCGACATTTCAAGCATCAGCGTCCTTAAAGGATTCGTAGGCATTCAGGCGCTTCTTGCTCACCCTATACTTTTTACCAGGCAGACCTATCCTCTTATATTTGACGATGTATATCAGATCCTCATTAAGATGAGGAACGAGTATTTTTCAAACAGCGAATATGCAGAGCTCATGGTACAGTCTCTGATCCTCAATCTGTTCGTCAAAATGGGCGAACACCACAACAATGCTGACGAGCTGTTCCCCAATGTCAAGATAGGCAAGCAAAAAGAATATGTTGCCAAGTTCAATCAGCTGCTCGAGTATATAGACGAACATTATATGGATGAACTCACATTAGAGAGCATCGCCTCAATGGCGGGTTTTTCAAAGTTCCATTTTTCAAGACTGTTTAAACAGTATACTGACTTTACTTTCTGCGATTATCTGTGCTACCGCAGGATAAAAGCCGCTTCGGAGCTGCTCGGCAGAAGTGATCTGTCCATAACTGAAGTGGCCTTGAATTCAGGTTTCCCCAGTATTTCGACCTTTAACAGGCTCTTTAAACAGCAGCTGGGCTGCACTCCCAGAGAGTACAGGACCAAAAATCAGAAATACTCATGATCTGTATATAAACTTTGTAAATGTTGCTTCTCCGCCGATCTCTTCGGTAGCATAAACGAAAAGTCCGAATCTGGCTCCGGTGAAATGATCGAGCCTGTACTTCAACTGGTGAGAGTCTCCAACCTTCACGAATTTATTATCCTTCAGATAGTAGAAATCAACCTTATCCGTCAGTTCTTCAAAGTTGGCTTTGAGACAGAGCGTAACTTTGCTGTCCTTTAGCCGTATCTTTTCAACGACGTTTCCGGGAAGAAAATCACCCGCGGCACCGATCTTATTAGGTTCTGACTTAAGCTCCCGAACCACCTTAATAAGGTAATACGCTCCGGATTCCTTAGTGATCGCGAGGTATCCGTAGCATCCCTGCAATGCACATATTCCGGCTCTGTCCCCATTTTTTAGCATGGAAGCATCTACAGTAACTTCGGCTTCGCATTTGGGAAATATCATCCTCTGTGTGAGAGTGTTCGGTGCATGAGTGAGATTACTGCATAACTTTCCGGTCTTTATCGTCAGTCCGCCCTCAGGTCTTAATGAGAACAGATTTCTGTCGGGAACATGGTTCCACTGCCACTGCTTTCTGATCTGCGAATAATCATCTTCAGCGGAATCAACTTTGATAAAGTCATCCGATGTATTTAAAGGCTCATATCTGTAATATGGTCTGGAACTTGCTACTTCAAAATCCTCCGGAATCCTGCCGTCAATTCCAAACACCGGAAAATCATCCTTAAATGTCACCGGGCACAGGATCGGCATTCTGCCGACAGCCCCTGAATCCTGAAACATCATCGCATACCATTTGCCGCGTGGGGTATCTACTATTCCGCCCTGCGCAACACCCTGGTTAAAGAATCCGCGATCGTCCTTAAGCACAACTTTGCCCTTAAACTCTCCTTCAAGGCTGTCAGATACAAAGCAGCTCTGGGTCCTTCTGGTGTATTCATCCTTGGGCCAGTTGATAAGGAACAGATAATACTTTCCGTTTATCTTGTAAATATGGGAACCCTCGTATCCGAGTACCCTCTCAGTCTCATCATTTATTATGATCCTGTGAAGTCCGCCCTTTTTGGGTGCACTAAGATCATCATTAAGTTCGGTAACATATATCTGCGTATTCCCGTAAACGATGTATTTTCTGCCGTCATCATCAAAGAGCAACGAAGGATCATGGAAAAAGCCTTCCATCGTATGTTTTTCCCATTTGTCGCATACATCCTTTGCGGTGAAAAGATATGTCTTTTCGGAAAAATGAGAGACGAATACCGCATAGAACATTCCCTCATGATAGCGAAGAGAACCTGCCCACATGCCTCCGGCGTAATTGGTGGATTCAAGTTCAAGTCTCTCAGCCGGAGAATCATCAAGGCTGTCAAAGATATATGAAGCTATCTCCCAGTTAATAAGATCATATGAACGCAAAATAACACCCCCCGGCATAAAATGCATGGTGGTGCTTATCATATAATAAGTATCTCCCACCCTGATCACATCGGGATCGGGATAGTCAGACCTCGTAACCGGATTTATATCTCGCTCATGATTCTTTTTCATGATGTAAAGTATAACGTCAGACGCTATTTCAAACTCCCTAATCCTTGTTATCCTTTTGTCATATGTTGCGGAGTATAGATGTACGGAATAAAAAAGGAGCGGACATTGCTGTCTGCTCCCTGAATGTTCATATATCTGCGGAAAAGAATTATCCGAGCTGAGCTGCGACCTCGGCTGCGAAGTCCTCGTTCTTCTTTTCCATTCCTTCACCGACTTCAAAGCGGACCATCTTGGCGATCTTAAGATCCTTTGAAACGGATTCAAGATATTTTCCAACTGCCTGCTTGCCGTCTTCAGCCTTAACATATACCTGATCGAGAAGACAGATCTCCTTGACCTGCTTAGAGATACGTCCGTCAACAAGGCCTGCGAAGATCTTGTCATTAACATATTCATCCTTGCCGTCAAGAGCCAGTCCGGCGATCTTGGCCTTAGCTTCCTCAGAAAGGAAGTTGAAGAGATATTTGTTGTTCTTATTCTCTTCGTATGCAGCGATATCGGCATCACTCCAAAGCTTGTCACCTACAGCCTTATCAAGAAGCTTCTGAAGAATAGGCTTGGGAAGTGAAGCAGGATCGTTTAACGCACTGTCAACAGTGATCTCTCTTAACTTGGCCATCTGCTCATCGGAAATATCAGCTCTTGAAAGATACTGAGGGCTCATAGCTGCGATCTGCATAGCGATGTTTGACAGAGCTTCCTTAACAGCATCTGAATTGCCGGCACCGTTACCTACAACCAGAACGCCGATACGTCCGCCACCGTGAATATATGAAACAACGCAGTCGCCTTCTGCCTTTTCAAATCTTCTGACAGAGAGCTTTTCACCGATAGTAGCTGTCTTTTCAACCAGAACATCCCTGAGTCCGTTCATATCAAGGAGCTTGTCGATATCCTCTCCGTTAGCTCCGCCGTTAAGACCTGAAGCAAGAGCCTGGTCTGCTACAGACTGAACGAATTCCTGGAATACTTCGTTCTTGGCAACGAAGTCTGTCTCTGCATTAACTTCAACCACAACAGCCTTGTTACCGTCGATGGCAACTCTGGTGATACCTTCTGCTGCTATTCTTGAAGCCTTCTTCTGTGCCTTGGCAGCACCTGATTTTCTTAATACCTCTACTGCTGCATCCATGTCGCCGTCAGTCTCTGCAAGAGCCTTCTTGCAGTCCATCATGCCGGCGCCGGTCATTTCTCTTAATTCTTTTACCATTGAAGCTGTGATATCTGCCATATATTTATCCTCCGTGTTAGTCTTGATTACGCTTCTTCTGCGGAAGCAACTTCTTCCATATCAGAAGCTTCAGCAGGTGCATCTGCGTTGGCATCCTCTGCAGAAACAACTTCTTCACCTTCCTTGGCCTCTATAACGGCATCAGCCATCTTGCCAGCGATGAGTTTAACGGCTCTTATCGCATCATCGTTACCGGGGATGATGAAGTCGAGTTCCTCAGGATCACAGTTGGTATCACCTATACCTATAAGAGTGATTCCAAGTGCACGTGCTTCCTGAACACAGATTCTCTCCTTTTTAGGGTCTACTACAAAGATCGCATCGGGGATCCTTCTCATTTCCTTGATACCGCCGAGGTTCTTCTCGAGCTTTTCCCACTCTTTCTTAAGAGCGATAACTTCCTTTTTGGGAAGAACATCAAAGGTTCCGTCCTCAGACATCTTTTCGATCTTCTTGAGTCTGTCTATACGTGACTGGATGGTCTTAAAGTTGGTCAGCATTCCGCCGAGCCATCTCTCATTAACATAGTACATTCCGCAACGCTCAGCCTCAGCCTTAACAGCGTCCTGAGCCTGCTTCTTGGTTCCGACGAAGAGGATCGTACCACCCTGCTGTGCGATCTCGAATACAGCCCTGTATGCTTCGTCAACCTTGCCTACCGTCTTCTGCAGATCGATGATGTGGATACCGTTTCTCTCTGTGAAGATGTAGGGAGCCATTTTAGGGTTCCATCTTCTGGTCTGATGTCCGAAGTGAACACCTGCTTCCAATAACTGCTTCATTGCAATAACGCTCATTTTTCTACCTCCGTTTAAGTTGTGCTTCCGCATGCTTCCCACCACAGTGTAAGGGCTAACCCCGAGCAAAGGCACCTGCCCCGGAAATATGCGTGTTTATTGGTTTCCTGCGCCATTATCTGCCATCATTCCGGCATTTTCCGACGCACTAAACGATTTTATCAAAAAAAGTCCCTGTTTGCAAGGACTTTTCGTAATCTTGGTCATATAAATTTATGCGATGAACTCTGTCAGGGTTTGGGCTTTCTGATCTTAACAGAATCTATTCCCTGAACGAGCGCTGTTGCTTTACCCAGATCAGCATCATTTATCTTTATCGTAAAAACATTCTTGTCATTTTTACCCAGGAGTTTTGATAACAGTGATCTGTCCTGGCAGTCAACAAAATATGATATCTGATTCTGCAAAAAGAGCTTCTCGAGTTTTTCTTTGGCTTCTTTACTGTAGACCCTGCAAAAAGGTACCTCTCTGTTAACAACGCCTATATCCAACGAAGACATTTCCCACCTCCTAAAAAATCAACGAAATAATTTTACAACAAATCTTTTCAAAAAAAAATATCTTTTTTTGATTTTTTCCGTTCAGACAATATGCCTGTTTTTTGACAGTTCCCAGAGCTGTTTCTGGGCTTCATACTGATCATTAAGATAGATCCTGGCTTCCTCGATCCCTTCTTTGCTCAGCGCAAATGTCTTTTCACTTATAAGTTCCTTATCCGTTTTGGCAAAGGCATAGGGCTCCGGCCATATATAAACCTTTATCTCTTCCTTGGATACGGAACGTATAAGGTAGCGCATCCCTGAGTATGATCCGGTATAATCATCCTTTTTAACGAAATTCAGAATGTTAAAGTTCTCTTTTTCTATGATCAAAATACATCAGCCCTTTCTTCTGTCATGGCGAACGTAGTATTCCTTTTTATCTTCGTACATCAGCGTATCTATCCTGGAGAGGAAATCAACGCTGCAGTCTTTTCCCAGTTCAAAGATATCTGAGCCTAAAGCTGCGGACAGTTTATATGGCTTTCCTGAGGATTCGTTATAGTCACTGATCTTTTGTCTGATGCTGTTGCAGCACTCGTTCAGGGTGTCCTCAGTGATCTTGGTAATAATGATCACGAATTCATCCCCCGCATACCTGATGATCGTTCCCTTATTCTGAACGGTCTCAAGAAGTATATTTGCCATGGCCACCAGGGCACTGTCACCCTCCTCGTGGGAGTAATTATCGTTTATGGACTTAAAATCGTTCATGTCGAGCATGATGGCGCCTATCCTGGTTATCTTTCTTCCTGAATACTGGCGCAGGATCTTTTCAAGCTCGTATCTGTTATACACACCGGTCAGTTTGTCAAAATATATGCACTCGTTCTGCAGACAGATGAGCAGACTGCAGAATGCAACCGCAAAGCTCACCGGCTGGACGGATATTCCGTAAAACATTGTCTGTATGGTCACTCCCACGGATATCGGCAGGACAAACTGCCATACCGGAAAGTATCTTACCGAGTCATCCTTAAACCTGGCGCTGAGATATACGAAAAGAGCATATCCCAGCAGATAGAAGGCAGCGGCTATATATACATAGTAACACGGTCCGCGGCTGTATACGTTATTCTCATCTACCGTATAAACTATGGGGTAGAAGAAATTCACGACAATGAGTGTTATCTCGATTATCGTGATGATCCATACAATGATGTGATGGAAACGTGATATCTTCTTTTTAACATGCATCACTATGAGTGCGAGCGTACCCGTACCCACGATCAGATTATAGATATAAAGAATCGAATTGCCGAATACTGCCAGAAACCGGTTGAAGCTCCCGGGTCTTCCGTCTGCGGCAAACACAAACGGATCAACGAGGCAGTCGATCAAAGTGGCACATATCAGTATACACAAAACGATACTTTCATTGCGTCGCGTAGGAAGGTTCCATCCTTTAGTCAAAAGGACTATGCCCAGCAGCAGAACACCGATCAGATCTGCTATATATACGGCAACAAGATTTATCGAAGATGACATCTGCTCCCCCTCAAAGCCTTTGGTCGATCAATTATCCCTTTATTCTGGCTACACCGCTTTTTATGGCTGCTTCTGCGGCAGCTTTCGCAACCGCATCCTTTACCCTGGGATCAAATGCCTTGGGCAGGATATTCTCTGCGGAAAGCTCACTGTCCGGTATAAGTCCTGCCAGTGCTTTGGCTGCTGCTATCTTCATTTCATCGTTGATATCCCTGGCTCTGACATCCAGGGCTCCCCTGAATATACCCGGGAAGCACAGGACATTGTTTACCTGATTCGGATAGTCGCTTCGTCCGGTCGATACTACTGCGGCTCCGGCTTCTTTGGCCTCATCGGGGAATATCTCGGGAGTAGGATTCGCACAGGCAAATACTATAGGGTCCTTTGCCATGGTCCTTACCATGTCCTTGGTCAGGGTTCCGGGAGCGGATACTCCGATAAATACATCAGCACCTTTGATAACATCAGCAAGTGATCCGCTGCACCTCTCCGGATTGGTGATCCTTGCCATCTCTTCTTTTATGGGATTTAAGCCTTCGCGGCCCTCGTAGATCGCTCCCTTTCTGTCGGTCATAATAACGTTCTTAAGGCCCATCGCCATTAGGAGCTTTATTATAGCTATTCCGGCTGCTCCGGCACCTGATGTGACGATCCTGATATCTTCGATCTTCTTACCGACAACCTTAAGAGCATTCATAAGACCTGCCAGTGTAATGACTGCAGTTCCATGCTGATCATCGTGGAATATCGGTATATCGCAGCACTCCTTGAGTCTCTTTTCTATCTCGAAGCATCTGGGAGCAGAAATATCTTCAAGGTTCACTCCGCCGAATGAACCGGCAAGGAGCTTTACTGTGTTGACTATCTCGTCAACATCCTTGGATCTTATGCAAAGCGGTATCGCATCAACATCACCGAAGGCTTTAAAAAGGACACATTTACCCTCCATTACAGGCATGCCGGCCTCCGGCCCTATATCTCCGAGTCCCAGGACAGCAGTTCCGTCAGTTACTACCGCTACGGTGTTCCATCTCCTGGTAAGTTCATAACTCAGATCGATATTCTTTTGTATCTCCAGGCACGGAGTTGCAACTCCGGGTGTATATGCGATGCTCAGTGCTTCGGAACTGTCTACATCCGCTCTGGGACGTATCTCCAGTTTACCCTTCCACTCTTTGTGCTTTTCAAGTGCTATCTTGCCGTAATCCATTTGGTTCCTCCAATATCATATAAAAAAGTGTTGCAAAAACATTTACTTGCATATATAATGAAACTTGCGTTTCGGGGTGTGGCTCAGGTGGTAGAGCGCTTCGTTAGGGACGAAGAGGCCGCAAGTTCAAGTCTTGTCACTCCGACTTATTCTTAAACAAAACCTTGCATCAGCAAGGTTTTGTTTTTTATTCATAATTTGTTCTGTCCTATTTTCTGACTAACAGATCGGCCAGTTCCTCTCGTGTTATTCCGCTCTTAATATCATAGGTTCCGGCACTTAACTTTCTGTCATATCCGTTCTGGCAAAGGTATGTGTCAAAGGAGCGGGCATCGCTGATATATCCTGCACTCTCAAGATGCTGAGCTATGGTAAATGAATCCTCGCCCTTGCTGATCACAAAACTGCCGCTCTGGGAAACTGTGGAACTGTCCCCGGCGAGTTCATTTGTGGTAACACTCGCAGGCTCAGGAGTGGGCTCAGGTGTCGGTTCGGGAGTCGGCTCAGGGGTCGGTTCCGGAGTTGCTTCAGGTTCGGATTGTTCTTCACTGTCCGTATTCGGAACATACTCGTGATCGACACTGTTCTTCTCTTCAAGATATGCATCTGCATCCTCTACCAGCTGTTCTATCTCATCGAGTTTTTCGTTGTTTACCTCGCCGGATCCGTCATCTGAAGATGTCGCATCTGCCTCAGTCTGACCCTGACCGGATGCAGCATTGTTCTGTATGAGAACATCTGTCAGTTTGCCGTCTGCTTCAACCATTCCAAGCGCTCCGGCTCTTTGTTTAATTTCTTCATCACTTAAGGGCTTGTGAAGGCGGGAAGCTATCACCAGCATGATAATGGCCGTAACAACTATCCCGATACCCAGGCCTCTTAAATAAAACTTGAGATTCATTTACATTCCTTCAAAAAGATCTATCACCAGCTTGACCTCACCGATACCAAGGCCCAGCTCTTTTGCTATGGCCATATTGGATTTACCGGCGGCGTGAAGCTCCAGTATCTGTTCATTTTTATTTCTGCCACCGCTGTATCCCATAGGATTATCTCCAAGGTTAAGATTTGGTACCTCAGAGGGATCGCGGGGTGTAAAGCTATCCGATGATTCTTCTGTTTTAACTATCTCAAGGCCATTATTCCAAAGGCCTGCTTCCTCATTTTCATCACTGCCCAGAATAACAGCTTCTTCACGTACCTTTGGCTTGGTCGTACGCCTCTTTCTGGCAGATTTAGGTCTGGTCTCATCCTCTTCGGGCGCTTCATCCTCCGCAGATTCACCTGATGCTTCGGATACCATACGAAGTCTGTCGATGGCAGACATCCTGCCGTTATTTTCTGCAACGGGCGCCGAAGCCGGCTCTCGTTCCGAAGAGGCGGGAGTCTGGATATCCGAGATCATGGCAGAAAGCCCCGGGACAAAGTCATTTTCCGCTTTGGCAGCGCTGGCATCGGCTGCTTTGGCGGCACTGGCGTTAGCCTCAATGGCTGCTTCTTTGGCTTCCATGGCCTGACGGCTCGTCTCTTTGGCAGTCAGCTCCGCATCTCTAACCGCCTGCTTGACCTCAGAAGCGGTCTTTTCCACCTCGGAAACGGTGTTTTTCAGGTTCTCGTGCTTGTCGTTCAGCATATCATAAAGAAAAACCACTTCCTGGTGGTTCTTGTTTATCTCCTGAAGCACCGTATCGGAATATTCATTGACAGCCAGCATCTTTTCGTTGGTTATCCTGTCCATTGAACGTTCCGTCTTTTCCATGGCGTAGGTAATGGTCTCATCGACTATATCGGTGATCTGTCCTTTGGCAGATTCAACCTCTTTGCCGACCATATCTTTGATCATTTCCTCGCTGAATTCGGCAGCTTTTTCATCCTGAGTTTTAACCGGGATCACGAAGCTGAGAACGAATACGATGATACCCAGTACGAGTAGAATATATCCTATAGTCATATTTTTAAATCAAACCCATGCTCGGGAGTCTTTAAAATGACTTTCCCGTCACTTTCCTGTTTTTTGTGGCGATTGGCTCCGCCATCGCCGGTATACTGATTGGAGCCCTGTTCCTTCGCATCGAAATTCTTTTCCCGATTCTCGGTATGCTCCGTGTCGTTTACATGGTGCATCTTAAGATCGACCGCTTTATCCCCCAGCTCGGTCATCTGATTCTGGACCACGGAGGAATGCTGATCTTCATGATGCTTGATGCTCGTATAATCCTGAGCATGCATTATCTGTCCCTGCAGTTCAACCCTCGAAATCGTCATATGCTTACTCCCCTTTTAAAGTGCAACCATCTTAACGTCTCCGTCCACCTTTTTAAACTGGCAATATGTCATGGTCGTCTTAACAACCATTGAAACATCGGATATGCATATCTTGGTCCCGGCGTATACATCTCCGGTAACAACCACTTTGGAATCTCCGGAACTTTCAATGATATCCTGATACGAATCGTATTCCTTGGTGAGTTCATCCAGCTCAACCTTCTTTTCCTTACTCTCCTGGAGTATATTCTGCATGTACAGCTTCTGATCCATGGATAGAGGCTTGCCGCTTTGCATCTTCTGAACAAAGTTAGCCAGAACCGGTTCTGACTGCTCCAGTGCCTTTTTGTTCTCCTGTACTTTCTTCTGTATCTCCTGGATACGTGCCTTTATCTTAGGATCTATACCTACTTCAACGATCGTATCCGCACCCATATCGGAACCCAGAGTCTTAACCGATACCAGATTTCTGGCAGTAACGTGGCCTCCGGTGATGAACCCTCTCTTGCCGGATACAGTGATCTCAGTCCCGGCACTTACATTACAGTGAAGGATCGAGTCTGTCGCAACATATCCTCCGGCCGTAACGTCGGCATTTTCAAGGAACTTGGCAATAACATTATTGCCTGCCTTAAGAACACCCTTGCCCATTCCGTTCATTCCGCGGGCAATGATGATATCCGATTCGGATTCAAGGTACGCTCCTTCAACAACACCTCTTACTTCTATAGTTCCCTTGGCCTTAACGGAGAAATTTTCCACCACGTTACCAAGGATCACTACACTGCCCTCATATTCTATGTTTCCGGTCGAAGTATTGACATTATCAAGTTCCATCACATCAGACAGAAATACTTTATCTTCAACCAGGGAAACGTGTCCGTTTATATCTGCTGTAAGTATTCTGCCATCCTCGGACAGCGACAGATTGCGTCCATACTTTATGATCGCTTTCTTAACGTCAAGCGGTTTTATAGGTTCTCCGAAAACAGTGGTTCCCGGGATTCCGGGTTTGGCAGGGAAAAGCTTGGCCAGTACATCACCCTGTTTGCACTGCGTGAACGTCTTAAGATTAAAGAAATCTACGGAGCCGTCCTCGGAAAGTGCAGGCTTGGTGCTTAATTCTGTTTCAAAATAATACTCTATCCTGGCATGTTCACCCTGGACGACCGGCTGTCCCTCGGCAATGACTATATCCTCACAATACCGGGGCTCCTTAACAAATTTCTCGATGACATCCTCTTTGATGCCGAATTTAACGCCTTTAAAAGCCAGGTCGTTCATTATCTCGGCCGCAGGAAGACGACGGCCCTTCAACGAAGGAGGATAGAACCTCGCTGTCAGGGTCATTTTGTCGGATGAGGAACGAAGTACATAACTCTCATCTATCTCGTTTATAAGATCCTTGTTAAGCAGGATCAGATGGTTGTCTTTTTCAGAAGTGGCAAGTTCATTTAAGCCCTGATTGATAGCGGGCGCAGAATACATGACCTGATGATTTGACAGATAATCCGTGATGTCCTTGGGATCAAGCGGAATTCCGCCATCCTGTGGCTTGAATACCTTTAGAATAGTACCGTTAGGTGTGCAACCGATTTGAAAGTAGCCGTTTCTCACGCAGAAAATACCCCCATGTAATTCCCCATTTTTGTTTTCATTTTTGCCAGCGCCTTGGTGTGAAGCTGAGATACCCTTGACTCAGAAACATCCATGACGGCAGCTATTTCCTTTAAGGTCATATCCTCGTAGTAATACATGGTTATGACCAGCTGTTCCTTTTCAGTAAGAAGGCTAAGCGCCTCCTTAAGCTTTTCTTTAAGTTCTGTTTTCTCGATGACCTCTTCCGGTCCGTCGAAGCGATACTGGGTCCTCTGGTCTGCCGGCACCTCTGCACCGGTTTCCATGAATTCATCAAGCGATACGACGCCCGTTATCTTCATCTGGGACTGCCATTCGGCATAATCCTCATCGGAGATTCCCAATGCAGATGCGATCTCTTCATCGGATGCGGGTCTGCCCTTTGTAGACTCGATCTCGTGCATGACCTGATCGATCTTGCGCTGGCGCTGTCTGATGGTTCTGGGGATCCAGTCCATTTTTCTGATCTGGTCGAGAATCGAGCCTCGTATACGAAGACTGGCATATGTTTCGAATTTAACGTCCTTCATCGCATCGAATTTGTCTATCGCATCGATCAGTCCGAATATGCCGTAACTGCACAGATCCTCATATTCGACATTATACCCCAAATACATGCTAAGGCGCCCCGCGACCAGTTTAACCAGCGGAGCGTACTCCAATATCAGTTGTTCTCTTAAGTCCGGTGATTTGGTACGAGTATAGTCTGACCAAAGCTTGGTTCTTTGTGCCTCGTTCATTCACCCCTCCAAAACCATTATGATGAAAAGCCGTCGTCGTCGCTCTCGCCCGGACGAGCCGGCTGTGCACCGGTAAGCGGTGGAAGTGTGTATTCTTCTTCCTCGCCCGACTCCTCTTCGGAATCATCCTGTGCGTCTTTTTCTATAACGGCTCCGTTTTCTTCTTCCTCTAAACGGAGTTTCTCCTCATTCTCAAAAACAAACTTATTGATCCTCCTCTGTATCAGAGATCCTGCTGCATAAAAGACTATGAGGACCACCAGCATTATTATCAGCATTTCCTTTAGCTGATAGCCAAACCACAGCATCGTAAAATATGCTATGGCCACCGCAAAAAGCGTCAGGAAAGGAGCAAAAAGCCGGTGCTTGTTCATATGGATTTCTCCGGTTTTCCTACTGACTTTATGGTATAGTTACCACTTGCCGGATAGAACACTACGGTACGTCCGTAATTCTCTCCAGTATCCTCGGCAATGATCGGGATCTTCAGTTCCTTCAGTTTCTTTTTACACGCTTCAACATTTCTCTCGCCCACACGCACCATATCAGACTTGGCTGAACTGAATGCGAACATCTGGGCCCCACCTGCGATCTTAGCCACCATCTTGGCTATGCTCGCGCCTTTTTTGACCATCTCGGCCACCATATCGGTGATACCTGTGTCAGCAAACTTGGGTCTGTTGGAATTATTCTCGGTCTCTTTGCTGTCAGGAAGCATGACATGAGCCAGTCCCCCGACACCGGATTGCGGATCTCTTATTGCAACTCCTACGCATGATCCAAGACCCAATGTTGTTAACGCATCGTCTCCGGTACAGATCTTCCAATCGGCCATTCCGACCTTAATAACATCACTCATCTATCCGTTACTCCATTACATCGCTTTTAAATCACATCAAGCCCAACGATGCCAGGATCTTCTCATAAGAATCCATGTCGGGGATCATGATAAAATATCCGTCAAGTTCAACATCATCTGAGAATTTAGTCTGAATAAGAAGAATCTTATCTCCCATAATTCCGAATTCCGCAGCGGGAACACTTAAGAGTGCTCCTGCATAATCGATCGCCAGCTGAGGAGGCGAAGGGAATATCTTCAGATTGGTCAGAGAAGAGAGCGCATTAAGGTAAGCGCCGGTAATGATGTTGCCGACTTCCTTCATGGCAGATATCTCCATCTCACCGAATTCCATCTCTTCTATATTTTTTTCGGGGATTCCGAGCATCCCCGCCATGAGCTTGTTTACAAGGTGAAGTCCGGAGTCCTGCGGAAGGGTGAACATCATGCTTCCGTCAATATCGCCCTCTACCTGAAGATAGATACCCACAAGTATCATATCCTCTCCGCCAAGTATATCACCGAGTTCATTGAACTCCAGGAGTCTGACCTGCGGAACCATCATGTCAACCTTGCAGTTGATGAGCTCCGCCAGCGCGGTGGTAGCATTTCCTGCACCTATATTTCCAAGCTCTTTTAACACATCAAAATACTGTTGTGTTAATTGCTCCATGTTAAGGTCTGACATATTTCCTCCTATTTGCCGTTCTCAGCACAAACGACATTCATATCAAGTAATGAGATCAAGCTGGATTCGGTCTTGCCGACACCAAAAACGAACTTCTGCTTTTCATCGGTGTTATCATAAGCAACTTTTTCAATCTGAACCTCGCTTAACGTAACAACTTCGCGAACCTCATCAACAATAAAACCAAGCAGTCCATACTGTTCGAGCTTCAGGATAATGATCCTGCTGGCCTTGGTATCCTCGATCTCTTCAAGTCCCATCTTTAACCTGAGGTTAAGAACAGGGATAACCTCGCCTCGAAGATTGATAACTCCCTTGATATATTCGGGAACATGAGGAACTCTGGTAATACTCTGCATTCTGACGATGTTGTCGATATACTTGATGTCTATACCATACTGTTCGTTTCCTAATTTGATGACTATGTATTGAACCTTTTCGCCTTCATCAACGATCAGGTCTGCATTTGTGATTCTAACTTCATCTGCCATTTTTATGTCCCCCGTTCCTAGATTAAAGCATTAGCATCGATGATAAGAGCAACCTCTCCATCACCAAGTATCGTTGCACCGCTGATTATCTTACTCTTGTTGATATACTTGCCTAATGACTTGATAACGATCTCCTGCTGGCCGATCAGTTCATCAACAACGAATCCTGCAAGCTTTTCGCCCTTCTTGGCTACTGCTACGACCAGATTATCATCGGGTCCCTTAAGGGATGTAGTGCCAAGTGCTTTATCAAGTCTGACGATAGGAATAACGCTTCCACGCAAAGTCATAACTTCTTCATTCTGAACAAGCTTGATCTCATCGGGAGAAACATCCTCGATAGTCTGGATACTTCCGAGTGAAATCGCATACTTTTCTCCACCTACTACAACCATAAGAGCCTGGATGATAGCCAGTGTCAGAGGAAGTCTGATCGTCCATGTAGAACCTTCACCAAGCTTAGAGTGAACTTCAACTTCACCGCTTAATGCTTCGATCTTTGATTTAACAACGTCAAGGCCAACGCCTCTTCCGGATACATCGGAAATAACCTTTGCGGTTGAGAATCCGGCATTGAAAAGGAGGTTTATGATGTCCTTTTCGGCCATGTTGTCTGCCTGCTCGGGAGTGATAATCCCGCGCTCGATAGCCTTGTTCTTAACAGCCTCAACATCTATTCCGTTACCATCATCACGTACTTCGATGACAACGTTGTTACCGTCCTGATATGCATCAAGGAAAATAGATCCGACTTCAGGCTTGCCTCTCTGAGCTCTGACTTCAGCTGACTCAAGTCCATGATCGGCACTGTTACGCAGCAGGTGCATCAAAGGATCACCGATCTCGTCTACCACCGTACGGTCAAGTTCTGTCTCTTCACCTGACATATACAGTTCCATCTTCTTGTCGAGTTTCTTGGAAAGATCCCTGATCATTCTCGGGAACTTGGAAACAACCGACTCAATAGGAACCATTCGGACCTTCATGACTGATTCATGAAGATTGGTGGTTACGCTCTCGAGGTACTCGATCTGTTCATTAAATGATGCTCCGGATACTCCGTCGGTGTATGATGCGGATACGAGCGAATTCTTGGCAATGATAAGCTCTGAAACCAGGTTCATCAGAACATCCAGTTTTTCGATATCCACACGAACCGTTCTGTTGACAACGGGTTTCGCAGCAGCCTTGTTGGTCTTTGCGGCGGGAGCCTGAGCTGTTGACCCCTTGTCGGCCTGTTCAACCTTGGCAGGTGCGGTTTCTTTTTCTTCGGTCTCCTCATCCTTCTTCTCCTGAGCCTTGGCGGCAACAGCATCAAGAGGAGCGCCTACAACCTTTGATATCTCGGATACCGCTCTGGCAGCACTTAAGATATCATCTATATTGTGCTCGGAAATAACGATCAGTGAGAAATCAAAATCAAATTTCTCATCTTCAATATCCTGAGCAGAGGGATTTGAAAGGATTATCTCTCCCTTTTCCTCAACTGCCTTGTAAACAAGGAATGCTCTGGCTGCCTTAAGCAGGCAGTTCTCATCGACATATACTGTAAATCCGTAAACATTCTTGCCCTCTGCAAGAGCTGCAGAAATAACTCCCTCTTCGGTCTCTCCGATAGGGATCTGTCTGAACTTTTCTTCATCAGACGAACCTGAAGGAGCTGCTTCGGCATTCTCTGCGGCAGGAGCTTCCTCCTTGGCTTCCTTGGCTGCTTTGCCCTTGCCCTTTTTAGGCTTTTCCTCGGCAACTTCACCCTTGGTGTTGAGGAATTCATTCAGCATGTCTATTATATTCTGATTGTCATTTGTGCCCTCATCGGCAGTCTCCTGAATATTGGATGTGTACTCTTCCAATGCGTCCAGAGTCTGGAAAAGGATATCGATAAGACTTGAAGAAACCTTCATGTTTCCGTTTCTTATCTCAGAGAATACATTCTCCATGTCGTGAGTCAGGTTCTGCATTCTCTTGAATCCCATGGTACCGGCCATTCCCTTTAACGAATGTGCAGCACGGAATATCTCGTTAATGGTATCCTCATCTTCGGGATTCTGCTCAAGATTCAGAATCTGAGTATTGAGTGATGATAAGTGTTCTCTTGTTTCGTCCAAAAAGATCTCTAAATATTGACTTACATCCATTTTAAAATACCCCCACGTTCTTAATTATTTCTTTAGCTATTGATTGAAGATTCATTGCCTGATCTGAAAGCCCGGCTTTTACCGCCGCTTTGGGCATCCCATAAACAATACAAGAAGCTTCATCCTCTGTAATACAATAAATTTTCTTGCGTTCTTTAAGAGCCCTGATTCCTTCGGTGCCGTCCGCTCCCATTCCCGTCAGCACAACACAAATGATCTCGTCATATGAAGAATCGATCAAAGACTCGAACATAAAGTTGGCACACGGTTTGACGCCCTCCCGCGGTGGTTCGTCACTGTATCTGATACAATGCCCCCCTCCGGGTCGTCTGCCGATCTTTAAGTGTTTACCACCTGCAGCAAGATAGAGCCGTCCTCTCTCGAGAACATCTCCCTCGGCAGCCTCCTTACAGCTTATCGGACAGACCTCATTAAGTCTTTCAGCCATGGCCGCCGTAAACCCTGCAGGCATGTGTTGCACAATACATACCGGAGCGTCCAGGTTTGGCGGTAGCAGCGGAACCAATTCCTGCAATGCCTTAGGTCCTCCCGTGGAGGAGGCTATTGCAACAATCTTGTTTCCATTGCTGATCATGATTTAATTGCCTTCACTTTCTGTGTCCGAAAGCAACTTCGGGCACAGAAACAGTATACCACTTTCCATTCTTCACATGAGTGCAAAGTAACATCGAGTCCGAAATTTTCTGAAAATTCATGCTGTTGACAGACTTAAAAGCCCATTTCTCTCTTTCTGTGTTTCCTCTCTTCCTCGAAGATGAATCTGATTATCTCCTCCCGGTCATATGTATCTATATCCACATACTGGGCTCTGTGTTCAAAGACTCCCGGTCTGTCCTCCAGCTCTCTGGATGTCAGCACCTTGGTTATCAGTGTATATTCCTTTGATACTCCGTCTATGACCAGATTATATTTGCAGTAAAGAAGGCTGTCAGGTTCATATGAATATGAACTCAGGAACCTTATTCCTCCGCCTGATATATCTACCACTACCGATCTCTTAAGCGGAAGCCCCGGGACCAGATAAGATCCCGCTTTTCTGTCCATGGCTTCTTTTTCCTCTTTTTCAAGGGGTCTCGAGTTCATCTCCAGCGCACAGCTTAGTCTGTAGTATTCTCTCCTTTGGAACTTTCTAAGGTTTGATGTCAGTTCCATCAATAATACATACTGATTATCATCCTTGTATCTGTCTATAACATTGGCAAAGCACTGATACAGTCCCTGCGGCGTATAAAAATACATGTCATATTCAGTATTCACGGGAAGCAGGATCATCTTTGTCTTTTCCATGGGCATAAAGATCTCCAGCTGTTCCTCCGACAGAATATCCCGTACCTGTGAAAGATATACCTTTTTTCTTTCTCCTTCATCGGCCAGTTTTACTCTCTCAACTGCTTGCATCTCTATTCTGTTTCCCGGCAGAATATACTTTGATAACATAATTACCCCCTAAGTTAAACGTTAGTCTTTTTTCCTGCAACTATATGACTGAAAAAAGCTGCCATTCCTCTTTTATTTACAAGCCCCTGGGCTTCTTTATCCATCAGTTTTAGTGCGACAGCCGTGTACGCCTGCGCTGATTTTGAATTTGGCGAAGCTAAAGACACCGGTGTCTGCTGCATAACGGCTTTGACGAGCTGGTTGTCGTTCGGCACAGGTCCCAGATATTCCATGGGAAGCTTCAGGTATCTTTGTACCACGGCATTTAGTTTGTTAAAAAGCATCTGGCCGTCATTGTCTCCCAGGACCTTATTGGCCAGCATCTTAACGGCCGAATATTCCCTTTGGAATCTCGGATGAGAATTAAGAGCCTTTAATAGTGAATAAGAATCCGTTATCGATGTGGGTTCAGGAGTAGTCACCAGGATTATCTCTCCGGATGCTACCAGAAATTCAAGGACCGCATCCGAAATACCCGCGCCCGTATCTATGATAACGATATCTGTCAATGCATCAAGCTGGGCAAGGTTCTGTATTATGTAAACCAAATAATCGCGGCTCAGATTTGATAATCCCGCTATTCCGGAACCGCCGGAAATAAACCCTACATCTCCGGGGCCCCAGGTTATTATCTCTTTAATGTTTTTGCCCTGATAAATAAGGTCAGAGAGGTTATGCTTCGGAACCGCTCCGAACATGATCTCGATATTGGCCAACCCAAAGTCAGCATCAAGAATGATCACTCTCTTCCCGAGCTTTTTAAACTGTATGGCTAAGTTGATCGCCGTATTGGATTTGCCGACGCCTCCCTTGCCTGATGTTACGGTAATTATCCTGGCCAGAGGGCGTTGCTGTTTGTTGATGTTCCCCGCTTTGACGATATTGCGGAGCTGCTGCGCCTGATCCATTTAAACCTCAAATATCAATTCTTTCTGCCGCCCAGAAGCTGTTTGACTGTTTTCTGGGGATTAAAATTCTCTATATCATCGGGAACATTCTGTCCGCATGTAACATAGGATAAGGGAGCTCCCGTATGAAGTCTTAGGTTGAGCAGATTCCCTAATGTTGTAGTCTCATCGAGTTTAGTAAATATAAGTTTATATTCGGTCATCTTGGAATATGTATCTGCAATGCTGATCAGATCCCTGTATTTGGTGGTCGCCGAAAGCACCAGGAATACCTCCTTTTCAGCCACGCCGTCCACGGAATGTATGAATCCGTTCATGACCTCTGCCTGCTCCTTATTCTGGTGGGAATGACCTGCCGTATCAACGAGCACATAGTCGTAATCCTTGAAATCTCTAAGCGACTGCTCAACCTCCTCGGTTGAATAGATTATACGGAACGGTATCTCAAGTATGTTCGCATAGGTCCGAAGCTGCTCGGCAGCTGCTATCCTGTATGTATCGGCGGTCAGCAACGCAACCTTTTTGCCGGCCTCCACACTGAATTTGGATGCGATCTTGGCTATGGTCGTTGTCTTGCCCACGCCGGTCGGTCCAACGAAAAATACTATCTTGGGTCCTTTGATGGCAGGAGTGATCCCTGCAGGATTACCGAATTTGAGTATCATCTTCTGATAGGTGTTAGCCAGTGCCATTTCAAACGGCATATTGGGATTGGTGTTCTTTTCCATCTCATCGATGATCTGATTGGCATATTTTTCATTTACCTCATTATCGATCATCTTGTTATAAAGAAGCTTTATGAACTTCTCGACCTCTCCATGAGCATGGTCTTTATCCTCTTTGGGAGTTTTGGTGAATATCCCGTCAGAGTCTCTGTCGTCTTCAGGCTTTTGAAGCTGGGCTTCAAGCATGGTATGCAGCGAATCAAGTTTCTCTTCAATGACACTGCTGTCATTTTTGTCAGGCGTACGGGCATATTCGCTCTTTACAGGTTTATCGGGTGATGAGTATGTCGGTGACTGTTTCTCTTTGTTCTGACGCTCGGTCAAAAGCTCGATGGCTGACTTGACAACCGGCAGATCATCCTCCGGAGTCCTAAGATCCAGTTTTGATTCGATCGCCTCTTCATTGATGATGGTCGATTGAGCAACATTTCTGACTCCTGCTATGGCTTCGGCTATCTGGGACGTTCTCGGAGCAGGACTCTCCTCCTCCAATGCAACCGTCACCTCAACGAGCTGCGGCATCAGAAAACTGAACATCCCTTTCTTTTTAACATTGCGGGTGTTCATCTCCACTATATTGCTGCCAAGCTCCTTGTATGCCTGATCCAGTGCTTCTTCTTTTGTCTTGCCCTGAAACTTCTTGATTATCATGCTGTCACCATTCCAACTGACTGTAATTCAATATTTGATTCTATCTCATTATATGATACAACGATAAGATCCTTAAAGTAGTCCTCTGTAAGTCTTTTAAAATACATCCTGACTATAGGAGACGTAATGATGATCGGGCTTTTGCCCAGATTCTCAAGCTTCTTGATCTCGCTTCCGACAGAGTCCATGATAGCCTTGGTCTTTTCCGGATCGAGATTCAGATATGCTCCGGTCTCAGTCTGCTTGACGCTGGACATGATATCCTGCTCAACCTGAGGATCGAGTGTAACGACACTCGTTGTTTCATTGGGCGGAAAGAATTTGCCTGATATGGCTCTCTTTAACGCCTGTCTGACATACTCGGTCAGAATATCCGTATCTCTCGTTGTAGTCGCATAATCGGCCAGAGTTTCAAATATAGTCAGCAGATCTCTTATGGATATTCCTTCCTTAAGCAGATTCTGCAATACTTTCTGAACTTCTCCCAGTCCCAGCAGTTTCGGAACCAGTTCCTCCACGAGCGAAGGGTTGCTCTCCTGCAGATTGTTGATGAGGTTCTGAACATCCTGTCTCGTCAGCAGTTCGGCGATGTGTTCCCTAATAACTTCTGTCAGATGCGTGGCAATTATTGAAGGCGGATCAACTACCGTATAGCCCATAGCCTCCGCGCGTTCCCTCTGTCCTTCGGTGATCCATGTTGCAGGCAGATGGAATGAAGGCTCAAAAGTATCGATACCCGGTATCTTTTCTTCAACAAATCCGGGGTTCATGGCCATGTAATGGTCAAAGAGAATCTCTCCTTCTGCAACCTGAATGCCCTTTATCTTGATCACATACTGATTAGGATTAAGCTGTATGTTATCCCTCAGTCTGATTATCGGAACGACAGTACCCAGTTCCAATGCCACCTGACGACGTATCATAACGACTCGATCAAGTAAGTCTCCTCCCTGATTGACATCAGCAAGAGGAATGATCCCGTATCCGAATTCAAGCTCGATCGGATCAACCTGCAGCAGTGAATTGACATTCTCCGGTTGGCGTATCTCTTCGGCCTGGGCTTCTTCGGCTTCCACCTGTGACTCTATCTTGGCAGTCTCCATGGTTCCTGCCATGGTACGTCCGACAACGATAAAGGTCAGTCCCAATGCCAGGAAAATGATGGTGGGAAGCGGAGTTATGATACCTAAAAGGCAAAGGATGCTTCCAACCAGGTAAAGAGCCTTGGGAAGTCCGAACAGCTGCTTTAAGAGCACCGCACCGAAATCCGCATCCTTGGAGCCCTTGGTAACCAGGATACCGGTTGAGAGCGATATAAGGAGCGAAGGTATCTGTGAAACCAGTCCGTCACCTATCGTCAGGATAACATACTTGGTAAGAGCCGAACTAAAGTCCATGTTCATTCGAAGGACTCCCATCGCTATACCGCCTATAACGTTGACGGCGGTAATGATAAGTCCCGCAGTGGCATCTCCCTTAACGTACTTAACGGCACCATCCATGGAACCGAAAAAAGATGCCTCTTCCTGGATCTTGTCGCGTCTTCTCTTGGCTTCGGCATCGTCTATGGCACCGGTATTAAGATCGGCATCTATGGCCATCTGTTTACCGGGCATGGCATCCAGCGTAAATCTTGCGGTAACTTCAGCCACACGCTCGGAACCTTTGTTGATGACCATGAACTGAACTATGATCAGTATGATAAACACTATGGTTCCTATTATAAGATCTCCTCCGCCGACATAATTACCGAATGTAGCGACGACCTTGCCGGGATCGCCTGTACGAAGGATCAGTTTTGTTGATGAGATATTAAGTGAAATCCTGAATATCGTTGTGAACAGGAGGATCGTAGGATAAAAAGACAGGTCAAGGACCTCCACGGAGAACATTGCTACGAACAAAACGGTAAAAGCGACCGCTATGTTGCACGCCAAAAAGACATCCAGCAAGCCTGCCGGGATGTTGACGATCATCATAATAAAGGCGGCTACTACATATGCAGCTACTGCTACATCCGCTTTTTTCACGTTCTCCTCCTTTCTTCAAATATTTATAGTCCGTATCTCAGCGATATTTGCTCTACGCAAACACGCGTTGCGAAAGGTTTGCTTTAGAGCAAATATCGGTGAGATACTCATTTATAGCTTTTATATGCATCAGGCCCCTATTTTCCCCTGCATCTGGTAAACAAATGCGAGGACGTTTGCGACAGCTTCGTACAGTTCAGGCGGGATTGCCTGATCGATTTCTACATTTGCATAGAGCATTCGGGCCAGAGGCTTGTCTTCCATGATGTAGATATCATTATCCCGCGCGATATCCTTGATCTTCTGTGCGAGGTAATCGGCTCCTTTGGCGATGACTACGGGTGCATCATCCTCGTCCCTGCGGTATCTGATAGCGACCGCATAATGGGTAGGGTTCGTGATGACAACATCTGCTGTGGGAAGCTGCTGCATCATACGGCGCATGGATGCTTCTCTCATTCGCTGTCTTTGCTTACCCTTGATCTGAGGATCACCTTCCTGCTCCTTGAACTCGTCCTTTACTTCCTGTTTGGTCATTTTCATATCTTCGTTGAATTTCCACTTCTGGTACTTGTAATCCGCAGCGGCGATGACAACGTACAAAGCAGATATCCTGATGCCCAGATCCGTAACGATGTTACCAATCAGCATCAGTGACTGTCCTATGGACATGTCAAGAAGCATGAATATCTGATTAGCCTGACCCTTTAAATATGAGTAGACCATATAGCCGACCAGAGCCAGCTTAATAAGTGATTTAAGCAGTTCGACCAATGAGTTCAGGGACAAAAACTTTTTAAATCCGCTGATAGGATTGAGCTTGCTGAACTTGGGTTTTAATGGTTCCGTGGATACCCTCCATTTGACCTGAACCAGATCGCAGACAAAGGCAACTATAAACGATACCAGCAGGAACGGAAGTATCATCATGATTATCCTGATCATGGCCAGTCTGATATAGTACAGTATCGCCTGCTGAGGAATATTTCCGTCATACTGCTGTATTGTAGAAGGGATCATTGAATACAGCCCGCCGAACAGATTCAGAAAACCGGTACCCAAAGAACCCAGATACAGCTTCAGAAGGATAAATGCCGACAGAAGCCCCGCACAGGTAGCCACTTCCTTTGATTTGGATACCTGACCCTTTTTACGAGCATCACTCAGTTTCTTGGACGTGGGCTGTTCTGTTTTTTCTCCGCCCGGTCCGTCCTTTGCAAAGTATTGCAGGTTATACCGTAGTAGCATTATGACAAAGCCTCAACCATGGTCACTACCATATGTTTCATCTCATTAAAGATCAATTCAGCAACGCTCGGAAGCAGCGCCGTCGATACAAACAGTATCGAAAGTCCGGTAAGGACCTTGATCTGAATACCTACCGCGAACATATTAAGCTGCGGTGAAACCTTGGCCAGTATTCCAAGCACAGCATTCAGTATTATCATCACTGCAAAGATAGGAAGGATTATCCTGAAGCCTATCAGCATGTAATCTCCCATGAACGATATCATTCCGTTTATGATCTTGTTATCATGAAAGATCTGTCCGTTGATCGGGATCAGCGTGTATGTTTCCGCCAGTGCGGTCAACAGATATCTGTGCATACCGGAAATAAGCAGTATGAGCATGAGCATGTAATTATAGTACACTCCCGAAATTGTGGCATTCTGCCTGGTTGCGGGATCCATCAGGCTGACCATGGATATTCCTATCTCCATGTCAGCTACATGCCCGGCGAAATTAACTATCAGTGTACAAAGATTGGCTCCGAGTCCTATAAGGAGCCCCGTTATGACCTCCTTGAGGATTATTCCGGTGTATTGGAGCAATGTGGTATAACCCAAAGGATCGTGAGGGATCAGTTTATATAGTAAAACAGTCACAAACAGCGACAGGCCGATCCTCACCGGTCTGGGGGTATTGGTCATACTGAAAAAAGGCGCTATGTACACAAAAGACGTAACGCGCACCAAAACCAGTATAAAAAGTTCCAGGTCCCCGTAGGTAAAAGAATAATCCAGCATATATTACTTTATATAGACCGAAAAATCAGACCAGAGTTTTTCCATTAATCCGACCATATTGTTGAGCATCCAGTGTCCGAGGACCATTAGGGCAAGGAAAATGGATACTATCTTGGGGACAAACGTCAGTGTCTGTTCCTGAATAGACGTTACTGTCTGAAATATACTGACCATAAGTCCGACAACTAAAGATACCAGCAAAACGGGCGCTGCTGTTTTAATGATCGTAAAAAGTGCCTCCGATGCGATCATTGTGACTGTATCAACATTCATGTAAAAGCTCCTCTCCCCAAACTATTATCAGCTGGTGATGTGAAAAAACTGTTATCAGGGTTGCTAATAAAATGTCTTTACCAGATTGCCGATTATAAGATTCCACCCGTCGGCGAGTACGAACAACAGTATCTTAAACGGCATGGAGATAGTGGTCGGCGGCAGCATCATCATACCCATACTCATAAGGGAGGATGCCACAACCATGTCTATAACGATAAACGGTATATATATCAAAAAGCCTATGATAAAGGCCGTTCTTAACTCACTAACGATAAAACTGGGTATGAGCACCTCTGTAGGGATACCCTCCAGCGTACCGTCCCATTCGGTACCGCTGATCTCAAGGAACATGCTGACATCCTTGGTCTGAGTCTGTCCGTACATAAATTCCCTTAAAGGTGTGATGGCTGTTTCGAAGAATTCCTCCTGGGTTATGGTTCCGTTATCAAACGGAACTATGGCTTCCGTATAGATCTGCGTTATCGTCGGCCTCATGATGAAATAGGTTAAAAACAAAGCTAACCCAAGCAGCACCTGGTTTGGAGGAGCCGTCTGGGTAGCTAAAGCCGCACGTGTAAAGTGGAGAACGATAATAAGCCGTGTGAAGCACGTCAGCATGATGAGCATTATCGGCGCAAGTCCGATAAGTGTCAGTGTGATCAGTATCCTCAGTGTTCCGTTCACACTGCCGTTATCACCCCGTTGCGTTATGATAAGGCTGTTTGCGATATTCAGTTCTCCGAGCTCGTCCTGCGATGATGAAGACCCGGGCTCACGTATGACCGTCGACTCGGTAGTCTCTCCGGTCAGTGCATCTCCGATCCCTCCAAGATTCTGTGCATGAACGGGAATCGAAGGCAATATACACAACATGCCCACCGTTACCAGCAGGCATATTATCGCAAGTATCTTTTTCATCGTAACCTAACTTTGTTCCTTATCTTCGTCGTTTAGGTCCTTTTTGGTAAGGTTCCTGGCTTTATCCAGGAGCGAGGAGAAATTCATCCCCGTATCCGAAGAAACACCGGATTCGAGATCCAGAGAATCTTCATTCAGTTCGCTTATCATGCTGATTTCGTCCTTACCTACGCCGATCAGCAGATATTTATCACCGGCCTTGATGATCTGGAGGAATTTGTTATTGGTGATCCTCCGGGTCTCAATGACCTCAATATTCGAGTACTTCGACTGACCCTGACCTATCTTTGACATCCAGCGCACCGTGAAATATGTCACGGCAATGATGAAAACAAAGATGAGGAGCAGAGTTAGAAACTGCAGAACACTGTTTGTTCCGTCGAATGTGCTAAGCAGCATTAACCGACTACCTTTTTGACTGCCTCTAATACGCGGTCAGCCTGGAAGGGCTTAACGATAAAGTCTTTAGCACCGGATTGAATTGCCTCGATAACCATAGCCTGCTGACCCATTGCAGAGCACATGATAATGAGTGCATTGGGGTCTGCGCCTTTGATCTTTTTAAGAGCTGCGATTCCGTCCATCTCCGGCATTGTAATATCCATAAGGACAAGGTCGGGATGTAACTCGTTGTACTTATCGAATGCCTTCGCACCGTTTTCGGCTTCGCCGACAACGTTATATCCGTTCTTGCTAAGGATATCCTTGATCATCATTCGCATAAATGCCGCGTCGTCAACAATTAAAATATTCTTTGCCATGTTCAATCTCCTGTTTCTAATTAATTATCTCGGTAACACGAATACCGAAACTTTCTTCAATAACTACTACTTCGCCTTTAGCTACGAACTTGCCGTTAACTAATACATCTATAGGCTCACCGGCTATCTTATCCAGTTCTATGATAGTACCGGGTGCAAAATCAAGGATCTCCGAAATTGATTTCTTGGTTCTTCCGAGTTCAACGGTGACCTCCAAAGGAACGTCCTTGATAATACCAATGTTCTCTGCCCCCGGAACCTGAGAATAATCCGCCGTAAAGTTCTGGAACTGTGCCGGCTGGATATTCATGTTCGGCTGAGGCATCTGAGGGTATCCCATAGGCGGATAGCCCATCTGTGGAGCCATCTGAGGGTAACCCATAGGCGGAGCCTGTTGTTGCATCGGAGGCGGTGCCTGCGGCGGAACGTAAGGTTCCGGTGCCGGTGCTGCCTCGGGAACGGGTGCAGCAGCCGGTGCGGGCTCGGGTTCCGGTTCGGGTTCCGATCCTCCTCCGGCAAATGTTGAATACAACTCCTTGGCAAAATCTATGGGATAGAGCTGGATGATCGTTGAGTCAACCAGTTCGTCGATCTGCATCCTGAAGGATACCTTGGCAAAGGTTCCGGAAAGGAATGCTGCAACCTGATCGGGTTCCTGTCCTGTAAGATCTACCAGCGAGGCCTCCGGGGGTGATATGTCTATCATCTTGCCCAGCATCGTCGATAACGACGTGGCCGCCGATCCCATCATCTGGTTCATGGCTTCGGATATGGCACTTAAGTGCAGTTCACCGAGTTCTCCGTCGGTGTTGGTTCCGTCGCCTCCCATCATCAGATCTGTGATGACCTTGACATCATGTTCCTTGAGGACCATGATATTGGATCCGTCCAGACCTACTGTATATTTGATCTGAATAAATACGCACGGTTTCTGGTAGTCCTGAATAACCGTATCCCAGTTAGACAGTTCAACCTGCGGGGTGGTTATATCAACCTTGCGGTTAACGAGGGAATACAGCGTGGTAGCTGATGAACCCATGCTGATGTTAGCTATCTCTCCAACCGCATCCCTCTCCTCCATACTAAGGAGTGATTCATCCACTCCAGATGAGGAACCACCGCCTTCAGCAGGTGATGAATCAGCTGCTGCGCTGTCTCCGGCCGGAGCATCTCCTCCGGCATCTCCCCCTCCAGAGACATCCATTCCGGAAAGTAATGCATTTATTTCATCTTGTGATAGCATTCCGTCCATGCGTTACTCCCCCTCTCTTCGTACCGTCGTAATCCTGACGGCATATTTGTCTTTGCTGGAACCCGGCAGAGCCGTAAACTTGCGTATGTTTCCTACAAAGATATCCATTTCGGATTCAACGGCCGAATCAAGTCTGATGACGTCTCCGACCTGTAATCCCAAAAATTCATTAACAGATACTACCGATCTTCCAAGTACCGCTCTGACAGGAACATCAACTCTCTTGATCAGAGACTCGATATGTTCATGATAATCGGAAGAATCTTCCTTCTGCATGGTCGAGAACCAATACTTGGTATTAAGTTTATCCATAACTTCCTCTAATGTAAAGTAAGGAAGACATATATTCATGAACCCTTCGGTATCGCCTATCCTGATATTCATAGTTACGATGGCGATCATGTCTGAAGGTGCTATGACCTGTGCGAACTGGGCGTTGGTCTCGATACGTTCCATTATGGGGTTGATATCAAGAACGTTTTTCCACGGTTCCTTCATCAGCTGCATGCATATGATCATGAGCTTGGTGATGATAGTCATCTCTATCTCGGAAAAATCCCTGTTCTTCTCGAGAGGAACTCCCGCTCCTCCGAGCATCCTGTCTATCATTGCGAACCCCAGATTCGGCGAAAGTTCTACAATAATATTACCATTTAAGGGCTTAAAGTCAATTATGCCCAAAATAACTGGATTGGACAGGGCGTTGGAAAACTCCGAGAATGTAACCGTTTCCGACGAAGCGACGGTCGTCTGGACCGACTTTCGAAGGTAAAGCGGCAGGTTCGTGGAGATCAGTCTGCCATAATGTTCATATATAATTTCAAGTGTACGTAAATGCTCTTTCGAGAACTTCGCGGGACGTTTGAAGTCATAATCCTTGACCTGCTTGTCCGAAGTCTCCTGCATCTCGTTAACATCCAATTCACCGGTTGTTAAGGCTGCCAGCAAATTGTCTATTTCACTTTGGGACAGTACCTCGCCCACGAATTCTCACCTCCCCTTTTACGAGGATCATGTATTACTGATACAGAGCGCTGCTGAATTTAACGTCAAATATGAAGTCGGAATTGTAAGCTCCCTGTATCTTCTTTAATATCTCGTCGCAGATCTGTGTCGAATTCTCCTTGGCCTGTTCAACCGTATACTGAGAAACCACTTCGTTGATATACCCCTTTATCAGGTCTTCTTTGTTAACAACATCCGCGCCGTAGGTCTCATAGTCCTTGTTCGTCTTGTTCATGGACAGTGATACCGAAACCATTGCGAAGTGATCCTTTGTATCAGCCGTTCCGTCCGCATTGGTTCCTCTCTTTAACGGAATGGTCATATCTGCTATGGTATATATCTCTATATCTGCCATGCTGACCGTGGCAACCTCTTCCTCAGTTGCCGTGCTGCCGTCAACAAGCTCCAGATTGATAGCCGTAGCAATATCAGTGATCAGCGATGCGGTCTTCTTATTCGTGCTCATCACACTGAACATCATTATCGCGGTCAGTACGATATTCACGATAAGGAGTGCCAGTATGGCGATCGAAACAAAATTCTTTTTCATATTGAGCCTTCCTTAATATCCGCTGAGGGAATTGTATATTTTGATCTCGACACGTCTGTTCATCTGTCTGCCTTCTGGAGTTGAGTTGTCCGCTATGGGGATATACTCTCCTCGTCCTGCATGCTTGACAAAACTCATATCAAGGGTCGTATTGTCTTCAAGGTAATAGAATACCGACAGCGCTCTTCCGGCACTTAATTCATCATTGTTGGAATATTTGCCGTTACCGCGCATAGGAACATTGTCCGTGTGTCCTTCGATCTCTATCGTTGATTTGGCGTATCGCTCCAGTATCCTGCCTATCTGTGTGAGCATCGGCAGTGATTCCTGTCTTAATTCAACCGAGCCGGAATCAAAAAGCAGCGCTCCGTTTAAAGTCAGCTGAACATATTGTGCGGTGAATTCTATATCAACTTCCTTATCGAGATTTGCTTCCTTGAGCGATTCTTCGATAAGTTCTGCCATTTCCTCAGACTCTTCGAGCTTGGCCTCGTCAACCTTTTCAACCGCGGTCTCCAGATCATCAGGGATAACATCACCCTCGTTGTCACGGCCCGTAGAGTTGATATAATCATCCAGTTCGTT
>JAILAN010000022.1 GCA_024681595.1 Lachnospiraceae bacterium | reverse complement strand
ATGGATCTCCGGTGTAGGAAAAGGCTCGGCCATCTTCAGTATCATGAATCCTGCATCAGCCAGTGTATTTACGATAGTTGAAAACATTCTGTGATACTTCTGAACGCCTTCAACGAACCAGGTCGAATCATTTCTCTGCTCCACACAGTAATTTGCAAGGTTAGCATGTATCTTGGTGCCGTTTTCATCACGCGTCCACCGGTCTCCGTCACCGGAATAGCAGGTGTTTACAGGATGCTCCTGTGAAAACAGGAATATGCCTCCATCATCCAAAAGCGAATGAACGGCCTTTACCACACCCGCAAAATCCTCAACATAATGCAATGCCAGAGAACTTATCACCACATCGAACTTCTCATCAATACAGCTGATATCTTCCATAGGGATATTAAGATAAACAATATTCGGATCGGAGTTTTCCTCGCGTGCTGTTTTCAGCATTTTCTCGGAGATATCAACTCCGACAACCCTGATCGCCCCCTGGCTGATATATTCTTTACAATGCTCGCCGAATCCGCAACCCAGGTCCAGTACCCTTTTTCCGTTCAACTCGGGAAGGAGCTCTTTAAGAGTCGGGATCTCAAAAAGATTGTTTGCATTGACTTCACGATCACGAAGTTTGCTGTATCCCTCAAAAAAATCCTCATTATCGTATATGTTCTGCTTTGCCATATAAGCTCATCAACCTCCGCTTACCAGATCGTTCTGGACTTTTCATCGGGGATACCGCTCTTACGATAGAAATATGAATTCACCTGATCACACCACTCGTGCGCATTGATCAGCTGACGCTCAAAACGTTCTCTCACATTCTCATATATCTCGTCATCTATCCTGCCTTTAAGCGCTTCCCATTTAGAAGCCAGGCCCTTAGCCTCTTCATAGCCCTCAAAGTGTGAATCATATATATGCTGTATCACGGTCTTTCCACTGTGAAGCCTATGCGTATACGGGAGATGATGGAAGAATAAGACCAGTTCATCCGGGCACTTTTCCGGTGAATTATACATGGATGCATTCGGTTCGTTATACTGAAGTGCATATCCGGTCCCTTTATCGGTTCTGTCGACGCCTATGCCCAGATGATCGGCTCTATGGTATGTCCCCCATCTGTCATACTCATATCCGTCTACACTGCATCCGTAATGGGTAGCAGGTTGCACCATCCACCCTATTCCAAGAGGGCTTGTGTATTTCTCGTATATTGCCCGTGAGGGAAGCAGAATGGACATTACCTCACGGACGACATCATCATCGTCAGAGATCACCATCCGGGTAAACTCTTCAGCTATCTGCTCTGATGTCAGCTCCGTGTCAAATGCAAGTCTGCCGAAACCGTACAGATTAGCTCCTGCAAGATAATTCCCGGTCCAGTTATAATCATTACCGGTATTTGTAACCGCAGCAATACCGGAATATCTGCTGTTTAAGGGGTTCCCGCTGATGATATCCGCTACACTGTCATCCTTTTCGCTGCAATATGTCTTAAACCCGAGAATTTCCTTGAACATCGGTATCAGATAGCATACATCTATCTGATGTCCGGTGTATTCCTGCGCGATCTGAACCTCCAGCATCTGATTGGTCTTCTTAAGCCCGCCGATAAGCGGTGAAACAGGCTCTCTTATCTGGAAATCCATAGGTCCGTTTTTGATCTGTAGGATAACATTGTCGTGATATTCACCATCCATTGGCATAAAATTGTCATATCCCGCTCGAGCTCTGTCGGTCTTTCTGTCCCTCCAGTCCTGCTTGCAGTTATATACAAAACATCTCCACACAATGATTCCGCCATATTCTTTAACAATATCCGCAAGCATATTGGCTCCGTCTGCCTGAGTCCTGCCGTATGTAAACGGTCCGGGACGGCCTTCAGAGTCCGCTTTTACGAGAAATCCTCCAAGTGTGGGGATCCTGTCGAATACCTCGGCCATTTTGGTACGCCACCAGGCGATGACTTTCTCATCAAGCGGATCCGCACTGTCCAGACCGCCGATCTCTATGGTAGATGCATAGTTAAGGCTTAAGAATAATCTGATCCCATATCCGGCAAATATCTCACCAAGTTCGGCCAGTTTATCGTAATATCTGTCGGTAATCATATATGAAGCTGCATCTTTAACATTTACATTGTTGATGACAACAGCATTGATACCGACAGATGCTATGAGTCTCGCATAGTCTCTGGTGCGATCATTTATGACGATCTCATTATCCGCAAAAAAGAACGACTCTCCCGAATATCCCCGCTCAATATCCCCATTCATATTGTCCCAGTGGTTTAACATTCTTAAAGGGTTGGAGGGACGGACAACGATGCCTTTCCCGTATGCCTCAATGACATCTTTTTCGACAGCAACGGTCCGGAGAATGTCAAATGCACCGTATAGGATTCCGATACCGCTTTTAGCCTCTACGACAATTCCTTCATCACTCAGTGAAATCCGGTATTCCTCATTGTCCAGGATTTCACTGCCGTTTGATACGGTCTCTGTCACCCCGGGCGTTCCGAATACGATTTCCGGCTCGATATCAAGCATTGTTTTCAATCCGGTTTTAAGTTCCTCCGATGCATTTACTGCCACCGCATCAGTTTCATCCACGCCGGTAAAACTTATCTTGTTAAGATTTTTACAGTCCCTGTTATTTGCTTTCTTCTTGTATCCAAGCCATAGATCAGAATATTTTTTCATCTCAGTCCCTTCCACGCATCATTTCGTTTACTTTTTCAAGTATACCGGGCATCCTCTGCAAGTCTGTCAGAGTATCTCCCGTTTCCAGAGAATGGTTCGCATCATCAATCTCATACAGCCGGAGCCCCAGTTCTCTGCATTTTGCCTCAACAAGTTCTGTTTCACACCACGGATCGGCTGTACCATGAAATACTATCCCGCCTTCTTCCCGCAGATGCGTAAAGGTCTCGGAAACCGGCGTGAACACGATATGCCCGGCATTTATTCCGTTTTCTCTGTCATAAAAAGCCGCAACCGCCGTTCCGATGCTCTTTCCAATAAACAGAACGTCCCGATGATCTGCAAATGTGACCGAAGCAAGCTGCTTTTTCGTCTCGCCGACTGCATACAAAAAAGCTTCTTTCTTTGCGTCCGCATTATTCATGATGTCTCTTGCTCTCATATTAAAAACATAAGAGACTTCCAGGAGCTCATATCCATGCTCTCTGGCAAGTCTCTTTGCATAATACAAAAGCGGTTTATCGCTGTGATATCCCATTCCCGGAAATATGATCGCTATCTTATCCTTCTTCACCACCTGAATCCTTTCGGTTATATATCAATCTGCCAATTTTTTCTGCCAATATCATATAACCATATCCTACCACAATAAGGAAGACCAACAACAGCAATATCCACCAGGCGCATCCCATATATGGCAATTCCTTACTGAATCCGAATGCTCCCGCAGGACTTCCCCAGTTCAAAAAGAAATACGGGTAATTGTATCCCCTCGCAAATTTCCAATCCTGTACATATCCTATCCCTGCGTAAACCGCATATAAAAGCGGGGGTATTATCACATATATTACGTTTTTTGCCGGCAGTATGATCCCGGAAGCCGCCACAAAATAATCCGCAACAGCGGCTACGGGAACAACTGCATGAGTGAGCGTGTTCTGCAGATTCCAGGCTTCAGGCCCAAGTAAAGGCGCAAGCAAGACCACAAATACTACTCCGGTAAGCGTAATAGAGACGGTCCCTACCAGCTTCACCGTATACCAGTTTTCACTGATGTCCCTGCCCCGTACTATCAGATATTCTCCCCATACACATATCAATGCTATGAGTATATTGGACTGAATGGTAAAGTACATAAGCACTGTTTTACCGCCCATAAATGCACTTCTACCAGCAAAGGCACTGATCATGGTACCTGTTATGGCACTTATGATCACAATCAGCTTCAATATGCAGCTTATTCGCTTTCTCGCTTGTGATATGGTTTTCATACACTCTGCCATTTATTTAATTAAATAATTAAATATCTTTGCCTTTTAATACAGGCCTTGCTATATGCACATTAAAAAACTCAATGAGCGGACCCATGAAGAATGCTGTAATGATCGTACCGATCCCGGCAATGGTAGGAATCTGTGAAACTTTTCCGCCGGCAATGAGAAACAGAACGCATCCCAGTATTACACATATAACATCGGTAATGATCCTTACGTATTGGAATTTACCCTTCTTCCAGGTATTGCATATGATCAGCGCTATGGCATCATATGTCGACACGCCCAGATCAGCAGTCATGTAAAATGCCGAGCCGAAACAGATGATGACTACACCCACTACCAGGCATATGATCCGGATCACGATAGAAGGGTTAACTATAACGGTCTGCAGAAATTCATACGTGAACTGCGTGATATAACCCAGAAGAAACAGATTTATAAATGTCGCAATCCCGATATAATGCCTGTCAAAAATAAGTGCAAACAGCAGCAATACTGCGTTTGTTATCACATACAGTGTCCCGAATTTGATCGGAACCACCGCATCCAGGCCGGCCATAAAAGACTGAAACGGATCAACCCCCAATGCCGCGATCTTAAATATGCCCACACTGATAGCACATATGATCACACCAAACAGTGACATCGCTATTCTCTTACCGATATTTTCTCTTTTCATCAAAACCTCACACATCTGGCAGCCTAAAACGGAAGAAGCTCAGGCTCCAATACCATCCTTCATGAGCCGTTCCACAAGCTCTCTCTTCTCGTACAATACACAACCACCGTTATGATCATCCATCAGGATATCTCCGCTCTGAAGTGCCATAAACAGCGGTGAGTGAATTGCTTCCCTAAGGGATGAATTCTTAACGTTTATATCCGAATACGGCGAGAATGGGCATGGTTCTGCTCCGCCATGTGAGTTTATATGGAAAAATCCTCTGCCTGCCGCCACACATCCGCCGGACCCCTTTTCATCTCCCGGGAACGATATGTATACCATATCAGGCCTTTCTTCTCTTAACCGGTCTATCTCTTTTTTCAGGTATTCTCTTTCATCCTCGCCGGGTGCCAGTTCCCTGCTGTCATCCGTAACCGGAACAAATTCCACGAAGATCACCGCTTTGCATCCCCTGTCCGATAATTCGTTTAAAAAGCTGTCAGATGTGACCTCTCTTATATTTTCGGTAGTGACCGTAACGGAAGCCCCAAATATCAGTCCGCGCGACTGTAATTCATCCATATTGCCGATCAGACAGTCATAAATTCCCGTACCTCTCCTGGAATCCGTGACCTCTTTGCCGCCTTCAATACTCATGATCGGAATAAGATTACGGCTTTTATCAAACAATTCAAAGTATCTCTCGTCAATATAGGTTCCGTTCGTGAATACCGGGAACAATATGTTTTTCTTCTTCCCAGCCGCTTCTATGACATCACGTCTGAGCATTGGTTCGCCCCCGGCAAGCAAAATAAAACTGATGCCCAGATCATCTGCTTCATCAAAGATCCTGTACCAGTCCTCATCAGTAAGCTGTTTTACCGGTTCAGTATCAACTGTGGCATGATTGCATCTGGAATAGCACCCCGCACAGTGAAGATTACACTTGCTGGTTATACTTGCGATCAAAAACGGGGGAATATGCTCTCCGTTCTTTTCTGCATTCTGACGCTTCACCGAAGCTGCAGCACTTGCCTTGGCAAATCCCAGCATAAATGCACTTTCTTTAGGGTTCTTAAGGGTTGCCTTCAGCGCATCTGACACTACCCTTTCAACGCCCTTTGTCATATATTCCTGTATATTAAATTCCTTCTTCATATATCTTATCCTTCAAGAAAAAGATACAGGAGCCGGTATAATTCCGCCGCATCCTTTTCACTTAGCGCAGATCCCGCCGAAGCCATTTTCATAGGAATGTCCTTGCATTTCTCCTTCAGTTCGTCTCCTTCGGGGGTGATACTTATAACTGTGACCCGCTCATCATCCCTAGACCGCTCTCTGGTAACATATCCGGCCTTCTCAAGCCTCTTAAGGAGCGGCGTCAGCGTTCCTGCATCCAGGTGAAGGGCTTCTCCCAACTGGCCCACGTTCACACTCTCCTTTTCCCACAGCACCATCAGAACGATATACTGCGTATAAGTCAGCCCCAACGGTTTCAAATACGGCGTATAATTGCCGACTATCTTCCTGCTACAGGCATATAGAGGGAAACATAACTGATTTTTTAACATTAGCTGCTCATATTTCTGTGCCATACACTTCTCCTCTTTATTGTTTTACTTTCGTCATATTATATTGCGCGCAATATTTATTGTCAAGAAAAAAGCGGCTCAACGATAATGGTATTCAAAGCCACTTTTTCTTTTTAAAGAACAGAAGGCTGCCTAATGCGATCAGCACACATACTGCAATGACTACGGGATATCCCCATTTCCACTCCAATTCCGGCATGAACCGGAAGTTCATACCATACCATCCTACTATCAATGTAAGTGGCATAAAGATCGTGGTCACTACAGTAAGGACCGTCATTATCCGGTTCTGTTTAATGTCTATATGGGCCTGATACAGGTCCCGGAGTTGCACGGTATAGTCTCTCAGTGAAGTGGAGTTATCGTGCAGTCTGGCCATACGGTTCAAAAACATCCTGAAATATCTGAGGTTTTCCTGTTTAAAGAAATTATTCTCGTTCTCTTCCAGTTCCTGACCCAGATCCATAAGCTGTTCATAATGTATCCGTAAATCACGGATATCACTGCGGATCTCATTCAATCTTCCGGATGGGAATTTATCATCGCCATCCATTATCTTCTTTTCTATGGCATCCAGCTCACATTCATATTTTTCCATCAGTCTCAGATCATCTATTACAATCTGATCCAGAAAATCGTAGATAAATCTCTCCAGACTCGGAAGTTTCCACCTTTTCGTATTCTGAATGGCTTTTATTATCTCCTCTGCCTTTCCGCTGTCATCTATAAATACAATTCCTTTTTCATCGAGCGCAAACGCGAATTTGTAGTCTTCTTTGGAAAAATCCGCTCTGTTCGGAATAGAAAACGACCCGGTCAGCGAATCATAGTTGACCTCCGCTTTTGTTGTATATATCTCCGAAATGTTCTGATCCATATCGATACCCATTTCGAAGCTGTCGTGGCTATTCTTCCATTCATCAAAAGATACGATTGCAACATACTGTTTTTCAGCGCTTTGCAACTCTTCTCTTGATATTATCTGTAATGATTCACCGATTGCATAAAACATTTTAACGTTATTTAGCCTTCTTTAATAACACTCTTATAGAACTCTACGGCGTTGCTTAAATCCTTCTCGTCCGGATGGCCCTTACCGGTACCCCCGATCAGTTTAAACGGTCCAAAAGTATTATATCCTGTGCAGAAATAGCTTCCGAGACATATTGGTGATTTACTCTCTAAAGTCTTAAGAAATCCTTTTGAAAAGTCCTTGCCCATGGCACTGGTCATGATGCAGAATATCTTCTTATTATGTGGAAGATTAACTGCAGCAAAATTCAATACCGACTGATGGAACTGTGCTCCGTATATTCCGGAAGCAAATCCTATGATGTCATAGCCGGTCAGATCCTTTTCCTTGATGCAGACAGCATTGATTAACTCTACACCGCATTCATCCGCTATCGCATGCACGACTTTCTCAGTGTTTCCATGATGCGTCGAGGCATATACTATACATGTTTTCATAAGCCGATCATTCCCCTTTACATATTCTGTGCCCTGTATTTGTACCCGGGCTACTCTCGCTTTCTATCATATCAGCTCAGGTTTAACATGCAACCTCTTTGAGCCCTGTCTTATCTATACCTCATAATCCATACATGTTCTGGTGGCTGTATAAGGACGAACCATGCCATTTGCCACTTCCACATGCGCAGGATGAGTTGAATAGGCCTTAAGACTGTCCTCATCTTCAAACAACGAATCAAGCATCACATCACAGTTTGAACTGGATAACGGATCGGTATTGACCCGTATCTCCTTCAGTCCCGGAATCTGCCCGTAAAGTCCCTCTAATCCCTGCTTGATTCCCTCTTTAATCTTAGATATCTGATCTCCTGAATACTCATCTTTTAATGTCCACAGAATTACATGTCTTACCATCTTTATGCTCCTGACTCGCAAATGTTTTATTAATCTTCCACAGATGTGTGGTACTTCTAAGATTGTAGTATAATCTAAACTTTCGATCACGTCCGAAATCATTTACATGACACTCATAAACCAGGTCATATATGGTCGGATCGACCTTCTCCGGTGTGAGCTGACCCGGATTCAGGTCCAATTGTCTGCATTCATGTATCGTATATGACTGATATTCTCCGTCATCATCACGGATCCTTATCCGCAATGGGATCAATTCACCGTCAGCATTGTGCTGGCAGATACAATCAACAGGCATCAGCCGGCTTCCATCCGTGATCATAGGCCCCTCCACATCCGTTATAACCTGTAGCAATAACCTTTGGTGTGAAAACGATTATAGAACATATGTTCGTTTTTGTAAAGGGGGTACGGGATCAAACGTATTACCAGCTTTTATCCGCAAGCACCTTGTCTATCGCATCAAGCTCATCCTCCGTAAATCCGGCATGGTCCAACGCCCGTACATTTTCGATGACCTGTTCAGGACGGCTCGCACCTATCAGTGCTGAAGTCACTACCGGATCCCTGAGTGTCCATGCCACAGCCATCTGGGCTAATGACTGCCCGCGTTCATGCGCTATATCCGATAGCCTTTTTATGATCGCTATCTTGTCTTCAGTGATGTCCTTTGCCTTTAAGAACCGTGGATCATGCGCTGCTCGCGAATCTGCCGGGATCCCATTCAGATATTTGTCAGTCAGGAGGCCTCCACACAACGGCCCGAAAGCGATCAGGCCTATGCCCCTGTCCCTGACCACATCAGTCAAACCATCTTCTATGCTTCTGTTGAACATGGAATAATTGGGCTGATGTATCAGCAGATGCATGCCCATCCTCTCCATGACCTCTGCTGCTTTCTCCGTCTGTGATGCATCGTAGTTGGATATGCCGGCATACAGTGCCTTCCCACTCTTCACAATGTCATATAAAGCTCCCATGGTCTCCTCTATCGGAGTGTCGGGATCAGGGCGATGATGATAAAAAATATCCACGTAATCCAAATGCATACGCTTCAGACTCTGATCAATACTTGCCATCAGATATTTTCGACTGCCATGATCGCCGTAAGGTCCCTGCCACATATCATATCCGGCCTTTGTGGAAATGATCAGTTCATCTCTGTACGGCTTCCAGTCACAGTCCATATGTCTGCCAAAATTACGTTCTGCTTCTCCGTACGGCGGTCCGTAATTATTTGCCAGATCAAAGTGCGTGATCCCGCTGTCAAATGCCGCCCGCAGTATCTCCTGCTGTACACCGAAGGGTGTGATATCGCCGAAATTGTGCCACAGGCCTAAAGACAACGGAGGAAGCAACAGGCCGCTCCTGCCGCATCTTCGGTACGTGATCTTCTCATAACGATCTTCTGACGCTATATACATGCCTTCTCTCCTTTCTGTCGATCGATCATATTTCCTTACCTTTCTTACTATTTGATATACTGCGGCATACCCACTTCAGTGTCAAACACTTCTTCCTGTTTTCGTATTTAATTAAATATTTATTTGTCTATTTAGTTATTTGTTCATTGATTTATTTGTTTGTTTTTTTAATGCATTAAATATTTGAATAATTATATATAAAATCATTTGACTTCATATGTAATCTCTGCTATACTTCTATTTGTTTACATAATTAAATAGAAGGCAATGGTTTTTCCATAAATGTTTCTATAACTCTTTATTTATGTATTTATTTATCTGTTTGTTTATTTTTTTATTTAAATAAAGATCTGAGGAGGATTTCGGTAATGGCATATGCGATAGCTCTCGCCAATCAAAAAGGCGGCGTGGGGAAAACAACGGGAACGGTTGAACTGTCGACTATCCTGTGCGAGTTAGGGAAAAAGGTCCTTGCTATAGACCTGGATCAGCAATGTAACCTCACAAAGAATTCAAAGTTACCTGAAGGGGTGAAGATAGGCGACACCATATATGAGCTCTTTACGGACGATGCAATAAAAGTACAGGACGTAATAAAAACAACCGAGGCAGGTTACGATCTGCTCCCCGGTTCACCAAAAATGTCAAAGGCCGACAAGGACTTCAGCGATACACCGGATACATATCTGTTAAGTGATCTGTTAGACAGTCTCTCGGAAGAATACGATTATTTCCTGATCGATAATGCACCGGCAAGAAACACGCTCCTTAACATGTCGTATCTGGCAGCAGATTATTTTATTATGTGCGCCGATTCGGGAGAAGACAGCCTGGATGGCATAGATTCCATAGCAACAGACATGATGAAGTTCCACAAGGCAGGTAAAAGAGCATTGTCAAATGCCAAAATACTTGGCGTGATCATCACGAGATACAGAAAAACCAATATTTCGGACGCAATAATAGAGATAACTGAAGAAAACATGGCTGAAAACATACCGGAAGTCATCAAGACAGAGGAAAAACCTTTTGTCATGACCGTAAGAGAAACTTCCAAGGTTGATGAAGCCAAAATGATGCATCAGCCCCTGCAGAAATATAAAAGATCGGCAACGGCAGCAATAGACTACAGAGAGATAGCAGATGAGATCATAAGAAGGGTGGAGGGTTAATCAATGGCAAAAGCAGATTTTATATCCCAGAGAAAGAAAAACCAGGAGGGAACTCTTACGGATGACGTTGTAGACGCCCTGTACGAAGCAGAGCGGCCGAAACGTTTTTCGGTGGCAAAATCCTCCGCGGAGACCGAAAAGGCCGTTACAGGGGCTGCTGCGAGCCCTGAAAAGGTGGCCATAAACGAGGCCGTAAACGACATTACGCCGACCGAACCGGTCAAAGAAGAACGCAGGGGACGCAAAAGTAATGCAGAAAAAGGCCTTGATAAGAAAATAGTCACCTACTCAATTTCAACGGCACATATACGCCAGATAAAACTTATCAGCGTTGATACCGGACAGCCGTTGTCCGAAATAGTCGATGATGCGATCGAAGAGTATGTACGAAAGCATTATCCGGGCTTTCAGGCTTGAAAATACGGGTTTTTAGTCGTGACTATTTCAGTCAATAATTCGGGTTGTGCAAATGCTTTAACCGTATTTTCAATTAGCGTATTTTAACTTCAGGTCATCAACAGAACATAAATATATATTGAAAGTTCTGCAATAGAGCGCTTTTTCTGGTTGACCGTAAAAGTTATGTATAATCACATCGATTGACCGGTTTAGCAAAAGTATGTTCACATAATAACTGCAGCCTTGTTGTTTTCTTTTTGTATTTTATCTTAAAACAACTTCTATTATTTTATTCTTTAAAGCTTGGTCAATCCCCGGAAAATCAACAAAAATTAAAGGAAGTTCTGTACAGATCGGTAGAGTCTGTTGACCGGATCAGTAGACGGATTTGTACGGCGTAATAGGAACTTCTGTACAAATATGTAGACGATCGGATGTGATTGTGATGTATTTCCCTGTAGAAAGACGTGTACCGAGGAACAGCAAGTTCTGTACGAAAAGGTAGATAATGACATCCGGATATGTACAAAAACGTAGAATCCAGTTATGTCACCCCTATAAAATGGGCTTTTTTGAAACCTCCGGGTATTCATGAGGGGACAAAAAACAAGGCGGGAGGAGAATTCTACTTTTTTGTACAGAACTTTATGATCCGGTAAGGTCAGGAAACACATATTGTATAGAGACTTTTACTTTTTCCACTATATATAGTAAACTATATTTGAAGTTCTGTCCGAAAGCGTAGAAATGCCGGTATTTAACCAGGTGCTGACCTACGTTTTGGTACAGAAATACAACCAAACATCAAAGATTTGTGCTCCTTTTTTCATATAAATACAAAATCTTGAAAAAAATCTCATTTTTTCTGTACAAAACCGTAGATATATGTTAACATAATCAGCAGAAGTTCTGTCCTGAACCGTAGGTTTATGGGCAGGATTCTTGGATTATAGGGATAATCTGTACTCAGCAGAAGAAACTTCTGTACAAAAACGTAGATAATCAGACTTAAATATCAATACCTGTACCGGAGAGCAGTAAGTTCTGTACAAAAACGTAGAAGAGGATATGTATGGAAAAAGCGGTAATTGATGACGAATACAGGCAGGAAACCAAACTGATTCGAAAAGCCAACAGGTTTATCGATTCAAAATTCAGAAGTTCGATAACCGAACAAAGGCTTACAAACTACTGTCTGTATGAGCTTACCAGGGGTAATTACACAGAAGATGACGGATTGAGGGTAGATGTAAAGGCTTCAACGCTTAAAGGGCTGTTCCAGGACGCGAATGAAGGCTCCTTCTATACTAAACTTGATACGGCAGCCAAGACCATGACTGGCCACATCTATGGCTATTCTGATCCGGAATCAAAAGTATTCAGATATGCTGCAGTAGTAACTGAGGCCACGTATGAGGGCGGAGTATTGTCGGTTACGTTCAACGGCAAACTCCGGGACGACCTGGTGGCGTTGGAGCAGCAGTACACACAGCTGAACCTGTTAGAGATGCTTTCCTACAAATCGCCGTATTCATCGCGTATAGCGGAGCTTCTTGAAAGCAGGATGTATGTCCGTAAAGGCGAATCTCCTACGGATAAATTCCTGATTTCATTTAATATCTATGAGTTTTATATAACCATAGGCCTTGTAAACGCTGAGCTGGATGCCGTTAAGAAGGTATTAAATGATTCCAAAGGTACTGAGATCGATTTCCAGAAAGCGTTTGAAGTAGCTCCGGAAAAACTGTATTCATCCGTGTCAGAGCTTAAGAGAAAAGTCATCAACCCCTGTGTCGAGGAGATTAATACAAACAAGCACAATTCTATCTATATAGATGATGTGGATTATAGCAGGTCCGGGCGTGGCGGTAAGATCACTGAGATCAAGTTCTATGTCAGAAAGAAGAGCAAAAAGGAAGAAAAGCCTGCAGTTGATGAAAAAGGAAGGATATCCTTATCAAGTGAAGAGATGGATGAGTTTATAGATGAGCTCAGAGACCTGTTTTTTGAATATAAGCTCAAGTCAAAGGATCTGCGCAATATAGCAGAGTCAGCATCATGGGATATGGATGCGGTAAAAAAGGCCGGGAAAGCGCTTGAAAATGCAAGTGAGGTAAGGGATGTGGTTGCATGGCTGAAGAGCGCGATAAGGGGAGACTGGGAGCCCGCAGTATCAAAGAAAGGCCGTAAAAATGCCTTTAGCGAGTATTCAGAGCGCAATGATTATGACTTTGATGAACTTGAAAAGACGCTGATAAAGAATTAATAATTAAATATATAAATAATTAAATAACCCCCAGTCCTTCGGGACTGGCTATTTTTAATACGATGGATATACAGAGGCTTAAAGAACTGGCTGACAGAAGCTATAATAGCGGGCAATTCGTGTTTACGGACTTTTTGTCTGTAGCTGAGCTTGCATTATATTATGACAATGAGGCGGAGTTTGGGTATGCGCATCCAACATTATCCGGTGGATGCGAAGTATCCGAACGCAAAATGATACGATTCGGAAGTGAAGAAGACCTGGGGTATACACAGGATTTCCCGATTAAAGCACTCCGGATCACACCTCTTGCAGACAAATTTGCCGATGAACTTAATCACAGGGATTTTCTGGGTGCTCTCATGAATCTCGGGATCAAGCGGGAGATGCTCGGAGACATATTTGTCCGGGATAAGAGCGCATGTGTTTTCTGTAAAGAAAGTATAACTGAATATATCATTGATAACCTGTCAAGAGTTAAACATACATCAGTCCGGGTTGAGGTCACTACAGACACAGATGATATAGCAATCAACGAAATGCAGGACAGGATCATACAGGTTTCTTCACAGCGGATAGATGCCGTTATCGCCAAAGTATATAATCTGTCCCGTCAGGAAGCACTGAATATGTTTCCGGCCGGGCTGATCTACTTAAACGGACGCAGCTGCACAGAGAATGCCCGGCAGTTAAAGCCGGGAGACGTGATTTCCGCAAGAGGTAAAGGCAAGTTTGAATATGCAGAAGAGATGAATCTGAGTAAAAAAGGCAAACTGAACTGCCGTGTACGGATATATGTTTAGGCGTGAACATGACTCTGCTGAATGATTATTTGCTGGATAACTTCGGCTGTAAAGTGTATAAGATAGCTTTGAACGGTGGGTTTTCCTGCCCAAACCGTGATGGAACCGCTGGGAGTGGCGGTTGTATTTTCTGCTCTGAGGGAGGAAGCGGAGAGTTTGCCGGAAATCCGGCACTTGGCATAACCGAACAGATTGAGCAGGGTAAGCACAGGGTGGCTGGCAAGATGCGGTCCGGCAAATACATAGCATATTTTCAGGCATATACCGGAACTTATGCATCCATAGACAGATTGCGGGCCATGTATACCGAAGCTGTCGCGCACCCGGAGGTGGTGGCACTCTCGATAGCTACCAGACCGGATTGCCTGCCGGATGAAGTCATCAGTCTTATTGGCGAGATGAATCAGATAAAACCCGTATGGATAGAACTGGGGCTTCAGACGATTCATGAGAGGACCGCGAAATACATACGCCGCGGATATGAACTGGAGATATACGACCAGGCGGTTAAATGCTTGAGAAACAAGGGCGTTGAAGTTATTACCCATGTGATCCTGGGTCTTCCCGGTGAGAGCCGTGAAAATATGCTGGATACAGTGCGTTACGTATGTGATTCGGGAGCAACGGGTATCAAACTGCAGCTTTTGCATGTATTACGGGGTACGGATCTGGAGCAAGAATATCTGGACGGTCGGTTTGATGTGCTTACGGAAGATGAGTACATAGATATACTTCGGGAGTGTGTCAGGATAATTCCTGACGATATCGTGATCCACAGGTTGACCGGGGATGGTGATAAACGTCTTCTTATCGCACCACTGTGGAGCGGGGATAAGAAGCATGTGTTAAATCGGGTGAGAAAAGAGGTACTATGACATTAGATCGTTACAGGACCGTGTGACACATGTGTGACAGTATATATGATATCTTATGACAGGTGAATACAGAATCACTTAATACAGATCAACAGGAGGAGAATATTATGAAAAAGAAAGCATTGATCGCAGTAACAATAGCTACGGTGGCTGTATTAGCCACAGCATGCGGGACCAAAACAGAGGAAGTGCCGCAGAATGATGTAGTTGAGGAGAATCCGGCTGAGAC
>JAILAN010000006.1 GCA_024681595.1 Lachnospiraceae bacterium | reverse complement strand
TAAAATGTATATGCTGACAGCATGCATTTTTGCCGTGTTAAGCACGGTCGCATATCTTGGATATCAGCAAAATCCATGGATCCTGCTGTATGGGCTTCGTGCCGGAATCCCGACGTTATTATGCTCTGTGGCAGCTTTTTCCGTCATGGAAAAGAGGAGCGGCTACGAGCTGGTTTCGAGTAAAGGATCTCATCCGGCACTTATAAGTGTTCTGATCGCGGTAGCAGTGGGAGCAGTGCTTTCTGTTGTTAATATCTTTATTTCAGGACAGAGTGTCGATTTTGAATTCTCTTTGTGGAAGCTGATTTTATGTCTTAATCCCGCAATCTATGAAGAGATGGCCTTCAGGGCGATCTTTATGGCGTTTTGCATCTGGTATTCCGATGGAGAAATGAATCTTTTTCAGAAATTTACCATGTACTTTATGATGTGCGTCCCACACACGGTGGTTCACGGATATCCGCTATTTGAAACGATCATGCTGTGTGCCCTGTTCGGTCTGCCGTTTGCTATCATGCAAAAAAAACGGGACATCAGCAGCGCCATGATAAGCCACGGAATTGTTGATGCAGTCAGATTCACGCTCCTGGGGATGTAACATCCATGTCTAAGGCAGATTCTGTTGTATAGTCGTAATCCGAAAGCTCGCGCAGTGGAAAAGATGCCGCGAAAATGACCTGAGAAATGCTCAGAAGCTCTACAGGTCATTTTTTTACCTTTGCGGTAACTGGAAAAGAGGCAAAACAAGTCAAAAAAATGACCTGCAGCGCCTTTAGTACGCTCTCAGGTCACAAAACAAGCTCGCCGGAAGAAACACCAGCCGGAATTGAAGCCGTAAAAATGACCTGAGAAGTGCGCAGAAGCTCTACGGGTCACTTTTTTACCTTCGCGGTAACCGGGAAAGAGGCAAAACAAGTCAAAAAAATGACCTGCAGCGCCTCTAGTATGCTTCCAGGTCACAAAACAAGCTCGCCGGAAGAAAAAACCTCACCGGAAGAAACGCCAGCCGGAAATGATGTGTCAAAAAGTAAGCCATAAAATGACAGATTTTAATAAGCCGGAAATATCTTCCCATAATAAAATAATAACATTGGGACTACAAAGAAAGAGTACAAAGAAAGACAACAAAGTCAGACTACAAAGAAAGACTACAAAGTCAGACTATAAAGTCAAACTAAAAAGTAAGACCACAAAGAAAGACAACAAAGTCAGACTATAAAGTCAAACTAAAAAGTAAGACTACAAAGAAAGACAACAAAGTCAAACTACAAAGTCAGACTAAAAAGTAAGACTACAAAGTAACATGACAATATCGAAATGACAAACCTGGATAGCTGCATTGAGGCCCGGTTATGCCGGCGATCATCAAGGAGGTAAACATGTCAGTAAAATGGGGAGTGCTGGGGACAGCAAATATTGCGTGGGGGTGTACGATCCCCGGAATGAAAATGGCACGGAACTGCGAACTCTATGCCATAGCAGGCCGTAGCGAGGATAAGGTCAATAAGTTTAAAGAAGAATTCGGATTCAAAAAGGCATATGTGGGTTACGAGAATCTTGTTGCAGATCCCGAGGTTCAGGCAATTTACATTCCACTGACCAATGACCTTCATAAGGAATGGGTCATCAGATCGCTTAAAGCAGGCAAGAACGTGATCTGTGAAAAGCCGCTTGCACTTAACGCGGATGAAGCGCGTGAAATGTTTGCAGCCGCCAAAGATAACAACGTATATCTCATGGAAGCGTATGCTTATCAGCACAGTCCTTATGTCGCTTCCCTAAAGGAAGACATTGCCTCCGGCATTATCGGAGATGTGGATTATATCGAAACCGAATTTGTCGGACAGGAGCTGCTGAATGACTTCAGACTTCATAAAGAGATGGGAGGCGGAGCAGTATATGATCTCGGATGCTACTGCACGACCATGATAATGTCGGTTACGGATTCAGAACCTGAGACGATCCGCGGTGTGGCGGAGTTTAATGAAAACGGTGTAGATATTTATGCATCGGTATACACCATATTTAAGAACGGAGTCAGGGCGTCCTTTAATGTGGGGATGATATTCCCTCCGGGATCTTATGGAAGGAAGGACAGGCTGTTTGTTCACGGAACCAGAGGAAGCATAGATTCGGCCGTTGAATACAACCAGGCAGGCGAACTGACATACACGATCACGGTTGACGGACAAAAGACGGTAAGAACAGTGACTGCCGGGCAGAATTACATGCTGGAGTGCGAGCAGATGGGACGATGCATCGAAAATGGAGAAAAACCGCACGTTACTCCGGAGTTTTCAATAAAGAATGCGGAGTATCTGGACATGATACTTAAAGCGATCGGATATACGAAGTAGTTAGCGCGATCGAGTAACAGGACAACGAAAGGAGTAACGATCCATGTTTGATTTTAATTATTTCACACCTACCAAAGTCGTATTTGGCAAAAACACAGAGAACAAAGTAGCTGATCTTATAAAGGAATTCAAGGGTACAAAGGTCCTCATCCACTACGGTGGAGGAAGCGTAGTGCGTTCAGGCCTTTTAAAGAGAGTGACGGATACACTGGATGCAGCGGGCATTGGATACGTAACATTGGGAGGTGCTGTGCCAAATCCTCACCTGGGCCTCGTATATGAAGGCATAGAGCTTTGTAAAAAGGAAAAAGTTGATTTCCTGCTCGCAGTCGGAGGAGGAAGTGCTATAGACTCAGCCAAGGCTATCGGCTATGGAGTTGTTAACGAAGGAGATGTCTGGGACTTTTATGATTACAAACGTCAGGCGACAGGCTGTCTTCCGCTGGGTGTAATACTGACTATCGCCGCAACCGGAAGTGAGATGAGCGATTCTTCGGTCATAACTAAGGAAGAGGGACTCGTTAAGCGCGGATACAGCAGCGATTACTGCCGCCCGAAATTTGCCATCATGAATCCGGAACTGACTATGACACTGCCGGATTATCAGACTGCCTGCGGTTGTACCGATATCATGATGCACACTATGGAGAGATATTTTACCAATGGCGGAAACATGGAGATCACGGATGCATTGGCTGAGGGACTCCTTAGAACCGTTAAAAAGAATGCGCTGATCCTGTATAAGGATCCGCAGAATTATGACGCACGCGCCGAAGTAATGTGGGCCGGAAGCCTCGCACACAACGGACTGACCGGATGCGGAAACGACGGCGGAGACTGGATGACTCATAAGCTCGAGCATGAATTGGGCGGTCTGTATGATGTGGCACACGGTGCAGGACTGGCAGCCATCTGGGGCAGCTGGGCCAGATATGTGTACAAGGATTGCCTGCCGCGCTTTAAGAAATTCGCGCTCAACGTAATGGATGTTGAAGATTACGGCAGCGATGAAGAGATAGCATTAAGCGGTATCGAGGCGATGGAGGATTTCTACAGGAGTATCGAGATGCCCACCAATCTGCGCGAACTCGGAGTAAAGCCCACAGAGGATGAGCTGGTCCTGATGGCTCACAAGTGTGCGGTAGGTGTCGGCGGATCGATGGGTTCGGCAAAGCTTCTTGATGAAAATGCCATGCTCGATATATACCGTGCGAGCATGTAACAAATCCAAATTATGTAAAAATATTCTTTGTATAACCAAATTACGTAAAAATATTCTTTGTATAACCAACTGAAACAGCAGAAAAACTGTCTCGGTAATGTGATAATACATCAGACTACGATAAAAAGGAGAACAGAATGGGAATTGAGCTTAACAAAATGCCTAAACTCGGTTTTGGCCTGATGCGCCTTCCTGAAAATGAAGGTGTGATCGATCATGAGCAGGTCTGTCATATGGTCGACAAGTATATGAAGGCCGGAATGAACTACTTTGATACCGCATATGTTTATCATGGAGGTAAATCCGAGGTAGAGGCCAGAGAGGCTCTGGTCAAAAGATATCCGAGGGACAGCTTCATGCTTGCTACCAAGCTTCCTGCCTGGGAACTCAAAAAGGCCGAGGACGTCGAGAGGGTGTTTAACGAGCAGCTTCAGAGGGCAGGAGTTGAGTACTTTGATTTTTACCTGCTCCATTCGATAGAGGATGGATCGAATTATGACACATATGTCAGATACAACTGCTTTGACTGGTGTATGAAGCGCAAGGCCGAAGGAAAAATAAAGCATTTCGGATTTTCATTTCACGGAAGCCCGGAACTGCTCGAAGAAGTACTGGATGCTCATCCTGAGGTTGAGTTCGTACAGATACAGTTAAACTACATCGACAGGACCAATCCTGTTGTTCAGTCCGAGAGGTTATACGAGATCCTTCATGAAAGGAATATACCCATAATAGTCATGGAACCTGTCAGAGGAGGGATGCTCGCTAACATGGCTCCCGATATAGAGGCCAGGTTCAAGGCTCACAGACCGGATAAGTCGGTAGCATCATGGGCACTGCGTTTCGTAGCATCCCTGCCCGGAGTGATGACAGTTCTTTCCGGAATGTCTACAGAGGAACAGATGGATGATAATATCGAAACCTTCAGTAACTTCGAACCAATGACGGATGATGAGATCAGAATAGTTGATGAAGTTACTGACGAACTGCTCGGAATGCCGCAGATCGGATGTACCGCATGTAAGTATTGCTGCGACGGATGTCCGATGAAGATCAGCATACCCGATGTATTCAGAACTATAAATACACTCCGCAGATATCCTGATGACTGGAGATCCAAGAATTTCTATTCAGGCCTTATCCAACGAAGTGGCAAAGCATCTGACTGTGTGGGATGCGGTCAGTGTGAGAGAGTATGTCCACAGCATCTGCCGATCATCGATCTGATGAAGGAAGCAGCCGGCATACTCGATAATTAATCTTTGGCTTCTCTTTTACTTACATAATATGCCTTCTGATCAGGGACCGTGCCTTAATTGGCGGTCCCTGATCTCCTTTATTTTGTTAACTATAATTGCATGGTCACGGGGTATAAATTGTGGTAATGTGAAATGAAGGAAACATATGAAACAGGAGGAACGATCTCATGAGCGATAAAGTCATGCTCGCTATAAAAAACTATTCCAAATCATACAGCGAAGGCAAAAAGGCCGCAGATGATGTGACACTTGATGTCTGCAGCGGCGATATCTACGGATTCATCGGACATAACGGTGCGGGCAAGTCTACGACGATCCGTGCTGTGGTAGGAGTACTTGATTTTACCGAAGGAGAGATTTATATAGACGGACATTCGGTAAAGGATGAACCGCTCCTTTGCAAGCAGGTTACCGCGTACATTCCGGACAACCCGGATCTTTATGATAATCTGACGGGAATACAGTATCTTAACTTTATCGCGGATGTGTTTGAAATAGGTGCAGCAGAGCGCGAGGAACGTATAAAAAAATATGCGGACCTTTTTGAGATAACCGATTCGCTGGGGGATCTTATCAGCTCATACTCTCATGGAATGAAGCAAAAGATTGCGATCATCTCAGCCCTTATACATAAACCCAAGCTTCTTGTGCTCGACGAACCTTTTGTCGGGCTCGATCCCAAGGCTACATTTACACTCAAGGAGATAATGCACGAGATGTGCGGGGAGGGGACGGCGATCTTTTTCTCTACGCACGTTCTTGATGTTGCGGAGAAACTCTGCAATAAGGTCGCGATCATCAAAAAGGGCCGGATAATAGCATCCGGGACCATGGAGGAACTGACCGAAGGACATTCACTCGAAGAAGCTTTCCTGGAGACTGACAATGAAAAGTAAAAGCAGCCTGTTATTTAAAACTCTTTTGTTATCTACCAGCACACGGAACATATTCAGGTACACCGGCGAGATAAAGAAAAAGAAAAAGATCATTTTCAGCTGGATCGGAATACTGGCATTGTGTGCCATGCTCACAGGGTATTCGCTGGCAATGTGTATCGGATACGGCAAAAGCGGCATGGCTGATTCGGTGCCTGTTCTCGGCGCATTGATCATCTGCCTGCTGGCACTGGTTTTTACTTTTTTTAAGACAAACGGATATCTCTTTAATTTCAAGGAATATGACATGCTGATGGCGCTCCCGTTTGAGGCTAAGACCGTAGCTGCATGCAAATTCCTTTATATGTATGTTAAGAGCCTTCCGTGGTATCTATGCATATCGATAGCTACCCTGATAGGGTATGCCATCTATTCAAAGCCTGCGATCTACATTTATCCGCTCTGGATAATCCTGTCGCTTTTCGTCCCGATGATACCTATGCTCATTGCTACGTTCCTCGGCTTTGTCATAGCTAAGATCAGCTCGGGATTCAGAAAAAACAATATCGTTCAGACGATCCTGTCTCTGGCATTTGTTATTTTCTGCTTTTCGCTCAGATATATCATTGAAGCTGTTGCCAAAAAAGGTGATATAAACGACACATTAAGCAATATTTCGGACGTTACGGCTAAGGCCGGCAGGATCGTTTTTCCTGCAGGATGGTTTTCAAATGCCATAGTAAAAACCGGAATATCCGACATGCTGCTCCTTATCGGGACTAGTCTTTTGGTATTCGCTCTCGTTTTCGGTATCATGGGGTCCTCATACCGTCAGATCAATTCAGCGCTTAAATCCCATGCCGCATCAAAGAACTACAAAATGACGGCACAGAAAAAGAGAAGCGTGGTAAAGGCTGTAGCATTCAAAGAGTTTAAGAGAATGACAGGCTCGACAGTATATATGACCAATATTGCCATAGGAGAGATAATGGCTGTCCTGCTGGGTATAGTTACTCTGATAATAGGCTTTGACAGGATCATTGCCATAGTAACTCAGAATGCTCCGTTTGATTATGCGATAGTACAGCCCGCGATTCCTTTTATTACATACTTTTTCATCGGGATGATGGCAACGACGGTATGTTCACCTTCACTTGAAGGACGAAATTACTGGATATTGCAAAGTCTTCCGGTCAGCAAAAAGGATATATACAACGGAAAGATGCTGTTTAATCTTTATCTTACGATCCCTTTTATGATCGTTTCCACTTTTTGCCTTTGCATTTCGGCTAAGGTTCCGATCATCACCACGGTACTGTATCTGATCCTCGGGGTTGTTTTGTGCATGTTTTCAACCGCGTGGGGATGCGTGGTCGGTATAAAATATATGCGGCTTGACTGGGAAAACGAAGTTGAGGTTATTAAGCAGGGGGCCGCTCCGGTCATATACATGTTCCCGAACATGATCTTTGTAATGATACTGGCAGGACTGTCGATCTTTTTGGGCACTTTCATTGATCACAATGTTCTGGCTGCGATCTTTATGATCCTTTATTTGGCACTGGCCGCTGCCAGTTATTTCAGGGTAATGTCGCTGGTTAAGAAGGAAACCTGATATGGGATCTGTATCTGCGGTTAAGAAGGAAACCTGACATGGGATCTGTATCTGCGGTTAAGAAGTAAACCTGACATGAGGTTTGTATCTGTGTCTAAGAAGGAGACCTGATCTTGAAGACAGACTCTGAAAAAGGAGCCGAAATTTCGGAGGAATAATATGAGTTATGCGAATATCCTTGATGGCTTCAGGGAACAGATGAATAAATATTTTGTGGGCAAGAGCGACGTGGTCGATAACGTTCTTTGCTGCTTTCTGGCGGGAGGCCACGTGCTGCTTGAAGATGTGCCCGGAGTCGGCAAAACCACACTGGCCAGATGCTTTGCATCAACGATGGGACTGTCCTTCGGACGTATACAGTTCACGCCCGATACTATGCCTGCCGATGTGACAGGGCTCACGATCTATGACATGAAAAACGGTGAATTCGTATATCGCGAAGGTGCTGTGATGAAGAATATCATCCTCGCAGACGAACTGAACCGTACTTCTCCCAAGACACAGTCAGCTCT
>JAILAN010000004.1 GCA_024681595.1 Lachnospiraceae bacterium | reverse complement strand
GGTTGACAGCCTGGATTTGTTATGGCAAAATCAAAACACTTTATTGCACCTTATAGTTAAGTAACTCAAAACAGAATATTCAACATCGATCTAAGGGGTTTACACAAAATATATTACACACTCGATTGAGAAAACCGGCTTGTTAAAGTACCCTTAATTTCAATGACTCCAAAAACAATCCCCAATCGCCCCCCATTTTTGACGAAAAAAGGCTGTCGCCATGATGCTTTTTATCATCTAAAGCGACAGCCCCTTCGGGGAACATTATCCCCCATATTCCCGGACAAAACCATATCTGCATTTTGGGCATTTCTACCGACAGAAACGGAATATCTTTGGTATTGTCACTTTGCCTAAAATGCAGTAAAATTTTATGTAGTCCGACGTTTTGCTCCGGTCAGATTCGCTTGCAGGGGGTGGCATATGCAGTCAGATTTAGTCATTAAAGAAAACGAATTGCTCGATCTTTCGAACTATCCGGAAGAGCAACGCGCACTGGTTGAGGATTTTAATGCGCGCATACGGCGTTTGACCGGTATCATTACCGGAATTGGTAAAGAATACCATACGATCTGGGTCATTAACGCCAACACCAAGAAGATGTATCTGTACCGTTCCACCGGTGAAAATACCAATCATTATGCCGTAGAACTGGGATTCCGCTTTGACAATTATGACCGTTTCATTGAGGAATATGTAGACCGTTGCGTGGTAAGCAGCATTGAGAGCGTCCAGAGGGATGTCAAACTGGATGTCGTGTTTTCACGGATCAAAGACGGGGAACTGTTTACCCTGGATTATATGCGTCTGGCCGATGACGGCAATATGTGCTATCATCAGATGGCTTTCGCTCTGGCCGGGCAGCCGGGAGAAACAGAGAATTTTATCCTGGCATTCCGGGATATTGACAAATCTATCCGCAAGCACATTTCCGATAAACGTTATTTGAGGGAACAGCTGGATATCGTGGAGACCTTAAGCCGTGATTACTACAACATCTTCAAGATCAATCCCACAACGGGCGATGTGGTGATCCTGAAGCTGGACGGCTATGTTACCAAAGGTATGGAGGGTGCAGGCGAAAAAGTCTACTCCTACGATGTGCTCTATAAACAGTACGTGAAGGATCGTGTGTATTCCGAGGATCAGGAGTGGATGTACGATGCCATCTCCCTGAAGATGATCAACAGCAAGCTTGCCGATAATCCGGAATATGTTTCCAGTTACCGCGTGATCGATAAAGGCGAGGTACATTATTATCAGTTCACTTATATCATGATCAACGCCAATATCCCGGGCAGTGCTATGCTGGCAGGTTTTAAGAATGTAGACGACATCGTAGCCTCCGCAAAAGAGCGTCAGGATCTGGAGATCCTGGCCACCACCGATATTATGACCGGTCTCTTAAACCGTGGCAGCGGCGAGCAAAAAGTCATCGAAGCTATGGCAAATGGCCGGACCGGAATGCTCTGCATCCTGGATGTGGACAAGTTCAAGAGTATCAACGATGACTATGGCCATAATGTTGGCGACAAGGTGATCCGCGGGATCGCAGATGCCTTAAAGCATATCTTCCGTGAGGAGGATATCCTCTTCCGTCTCGGCGGGGATGAATACGCCCTGTATGTTATGGACCTGTTAGAGGAAGATGCCGCCAAAGAGCTGATGGGCCGCTTCTTTAACGAGATCTCCCGGATCGATATCCCGGAGCTTGGCGGCAGACAAGTCTGCGTCAGCGCCGGTGCCGCATTCTTCAAGGCAGGCGATACGTGCTCTTTTGAAGATCTTTATAAGCAGGCGGACCGCGGCGTCTATGCCGGCAAAAATATCAGCGGCAGCACATTGAATTTCTGATATAATCCGGGAACCGAACTAACCTTCACCAGTATCAGTTCACGCCTTTCTTATGCACTGTGTTTTTCTTATGATCAGCGTTATTGTTCACAACCTGATCACTCTCTTTTCCGGGTAGAGACTTATCTGCCACCGATCTCCAGTGTCATCTTGCGGAAGAAAAAGCTATTTTTCTGCTTTTCCCCATAAAAATCCTCTCCCCCTTCCGTATCTTGGTCAACGGCGATATAGAGAGCCCGAAATGATCGTGTCATGTATAAAAATCAATGAAGGAGACCGGCTATATGAAAAAAGCAGT
>JAILAN010000190.1 GCA_024681595.1 Lachnospiraceae bacterium | reverse complement strand
GTCACCATGAACGGATAGTAGAGATTATTGAGAATGCCGTCTTTGCTTATCCAGAATAAAGGTTTGATGATATATGCGACTATTATCACCCCAATAGACGCCAGGGCCGGCGTCATAACGATCTGTCCGAATCTTCGTTTCATCAGCATGATGAGAATGGCTACGCACACCAGGCTGGCTTCCGTATAAAAAGCAAAATAATCCAGTTCCATATGAGTCTCCTTTTTTAATATCTCATTTGATTTAAACGATCTTCTATGGCCTGTTCAAAGAACGCTTGGGGTAGTTCGTTTTTTTTATTCAGGTCCCGGAGTTTGAGATAGTACTCGATGAAGGCATTGATCTCGATCCCTTTCGGATGATACAGATCGTTACCGGCTGATTTTGATCCTGATAAATTCTTTTTTTTGGTCTTGGGGGCAGAAAGATAATTTGAAAAATAGAACATTTTATAATTACAATCGTCCACAGATCCGGTTACGATATTGACCGCATTGGTCTCTATCAGATTAATCAGATTTCGGCAGATATCCGTGTTCGATCGCTGCTTTGAAACGGTCGTAAGCGATGTACGTCCCAGAAGGTGATCCACTGTGACCTTAAAGTAGTCGGAGAGCTTGATGAGCGTGTCGATGCCGATGTAATTGCTGCCTTTACGGCTTAAGCATTTGCTCAGCTGTGCCTGCCCTATATTGATCTCGCGGGCAAGTGTTGCCTGATTGATATTATTCTCATTCATCAGGGCTTCGATCTTATCAATGATCGTTAATTGGATACCTTCTTTTTCCTTTTTCTCAGGTTTATCCATATATATGTCCTTCCTATATGCCGGATGCCAAATGTGAAATATATAATACCATATAGGAATAGATATGTCAAAATATAAATATTAATGCAAAAAGAGAATGCATTGGTTATAAAAGACAGTGAATTATGAGATTTTGTGTGATATGATATGATAAAATAAGTCAAAAAAACGACACCGACCAGTACGGTCAAAGGAAAAAACGGAGTAAAACATGGCACAGATACAAGTTAAAAATCTGACATTTGCTTATGAAGGAAGCGGGGATGATGTTCTTGATAATGTGACCTTTAATATTGATACGGATTGGAAGCTCGGACTGATAGGCAGAAACGGAAAAGGTAAGACAACGCTGCTGAACCTGTTCATGGGCAGATACGATCATCAGGGGATTATATCAGCAAATACAAGTTTCGATTATTTTCCTTATCCGGTGACGGAGACGGATAACAGGAAGAATGCGATAGAACTGATCGAAGTATGGAAACCTCATGTTGAGGAATGGCAAGTGCTTATACAGATGAACCAGCTGGGAATGGCTACGGAATGCCTGTACAGGCCTTTTTCAACGCTCAGCTTCGGAGAGAGAACGAGAGTAATGCTGGCGGTTTTGTTCGCTGATGAAAATGAGTTCCTTCTGATCGATGAGCCCACCAATCATTTGGACAGCGCAGCCCGTGATATAGTTAAGGAATATCTGGCATCCAAGAAAGGCTTTATTCTTGTATCTCATGACCGGGACTTGCTGGACGGAGTGTGTGATCATGTTCTTGTAATGAATCGGGCAACCATAGAAATTCAGGCCGGCAATTTCTCCACGTGGTGGGAGAACAAAGAAAAGACAGATGCTTTCAGGCAGGCTGAGAATGAAAAACACCTGAAAGAGATCGGGAAACTTAAGAGCGCCGCGGACAGGAGCGGCAGATGGGCAGAAAAGAGTGAGCATTCAAAGATCGGATTTGATCCGGTGAAAGATCATGACAGGAGCATTTCCACAAGATCCTATATCGGGGCTAAGACAAAAAAGATGCAAGCCAGGGTGAAGTCCTACGAAACACGCATAGACAGGGAGATTGAAGAAAAGGAAGGACTTCTTCGGGACATAGAACGTGTCAGTGATCTGAAACTTCAGCCGCTGACATTTCATAAAGAGGTTTTGATCCGTGCGGCTGACCTGTCTCTGCGATATGCAGATTCTTCGCAGGAGTTGTTTGATGGCCTGAGATTCCGGGTTAAGCGAGGCGAAAGAGTTGTTCTCACCGGAGATAACGGCTGTGGGAAGTCAAGTGTTCTGCAGGCGATCCTTGATAGAACAGGGGACCGTGACTTCGCGAAGAAAACGCAGATGCTCGTATCCGGAGATCTGGAGGTTGCATCTACTATGACAATATCTTATGTAAACCAGGATACGTCGTTTCTTTCCGGAAGCCTCCGGGATTTTTGCAGAAAAAGAGGGCTTGAAGAGAGCCTCTTTTTGGCGGTGCTGAGGCAGCTGGATCTGTCCAGGGAACAGTTTTCAAAGGATATGGAAGACTATTCCGAGGGGCAGAAAAAGAAAGTACTGATCGCCGCAAGTCTCGTTACCCCGGCGCATCTTTACATATGGGATGAGCCGCTCAATTATATTGATGTGTTTTCGAGGATGCAGATTGAGAAACTGATCTTGGAGTATGAGCCTACGATGCTGCTTGTGGAGCATGATGTCAGATTCCGGGAAAAGGTGGCAACGTCTGTAGTTAAAATTAATCGCAAGAAAGCGGAAGGAATACCGGAGGTTCGGTAAAAATGGATATTGTTAAGAAAATGACTTCAACTATTATGTCAGGTAACGGGCAGATAACGACAAAAGAAACGCCTGTTATTAGTGAACATCTCCTTAATGTGATCATAAATGAACAAACCGTTTACAGACTGATATGTACGAACTGTCATCTCAGAGAACTTGTGATCGGGAGACTCGTTACGGACGGAATGATCGAAAGAAAAAATAACGTGCGTGATCTATTGTTTAGCAGGGACCAGAAAGAAGTCGATGTGTTATTTAATTCTGACAGCCCATGTTTAAATGCATTTGGCAGAGATAAACTTCAGAAACTGCCGGAGTGTGATCTGAAAGGCGAATGGATATTTAAGCTTGCAGAGGAATTCGGTCACGGAGCCCCTATTCATGATCTGACCGGGGCCAGCCATATATGTATATTGGAAAGAAAAGGAAAGATCCTCTTTAAAGCCGAAGATATAGGCAGACATAATGCCGTCGATAAGGCAGTGGGATATGCCGTTCTTAATGATATCCCGCTTTCGGAGTGCATGATCTTCATATCGGGACGTGTTCCGGTGGACATGGTGGAAAAAGTCATTGCCGCAGGGATTCCGGTTCTTGTATCAAAATCGGTCCCGACCGCGGAATCCGTGCAGTTGGCTGAAGAATACAATCTAAAGCTTATATGTAAAGCCTGGCCTGATCAGTACGAGATGTTCACAAATTAACGGTTTCATACATACTATAATAATGACAGGTCTGTTTGACTATGAAGTGAGACCGGAATTATGGTAGAATCAAAAAATGTGTATATTGTTGCGAGAACTTAGAGAAAATGAAACAGAATTACTTAAAGATTTCCTTTATGAGGCAATCTTCATTCCGGAGGGTGTTGAGCCGCCTGCAAGGAAGATCATAGAGCAGCCCGAACTGAAGATTTATTATGAAGATTTCGGAACGGGCAGGGCAGATCACTGCATTGTCGCAGACGATGAAGGCAGAGTGATCGGTGCAGTGTGGACACGGATCATGAATGACTATGGACATGTTGATGATGAAACACCGTCATTTGCCATATCACTATACAGGCAGTACCGGGGAAAGGGCATAGGAACGAAGCTGATGAAGGAGATGCTGGCACTACTCAAAGACAGAGGCTTTGAGAGGGCATCATTGGCGGTACAGAAAGCAAACTATGCTGTCCGTATGTATGAAAATGTCGGCTTTGTGACCGTGGATGAGAATAACGAAGAATATATTATGGTGTGCGAATTATGAGAATTTATGAAGTAAGGGATGAAATATATGAACGACAACAAATCTGCTTATAATGCAGGAATATATGATGAACATATTATAAATGTGCTTCCATATTACAGGGAGTATCATAAGCAGTTGATCGACATTGTCGAAAATATGGGACTTGAGGCGCCGCAGTGGTTAGATACCGGATGCGGAACAGGCACACTTGCTGCCAAAGCACTTGAGGTTATTCCGGATGCCTGCTTTACTTTATGCGATCCGTCGGAAAATATGCTTGCACAGGCAAAAGAAAAGCTTCAGTACAAGAATATCAGATTCCTTAATGTTCCGTCTGATAAGCTTGAATTCAACAATGAATTCGATGTGGTAACAGCGATACAGAGTCATCACTATTTTGATGAAGCCGGAAGAGAGCTTGCTGTTAAAAACTGCCACAGAGCTTTAAAGGAAGGCGGCGTATTCATGACTTTTGAGAACATCAGAATGGATACGGATGAAAGTGATACTATTGCGCTGAAGCGTTGGGTTGGGTTCCTTGAAGAGCATGGTAATTCACCGGAGGATGTTCGCATGCATATTCAAAGACGCGGAGTGGAGGTCTTCCCGATAACGATAGAGAAACATATCGAACTTTTGAAGAAGACAGGTTTTAGATCTGTAAATATTCTATGGTCTTCATATCTGCAAGCAGG
>JAILAN010000189.1 GCA_024681595.1 Lachnospiraceae bacterium | reverse complement strand
TCATCAGATGCTCAAGGTTCTTTATCCCGTTACCGAAGTTCCCGCTGCTGCTGCAGGAAGAAAGCGCGGTACCAAGGAAGTTGACCTCGTAGCCAAGATCTTTGATGAATACGGCACAAAGTATGCCAACCGTCAGGGTGGATACACCAGGATCATCAAGATAGGTCCCCGTAAGGGTGACGGAGCTATGGAAGTTGTTCTTGAGCTCGTATAAAAAGTCATATACTTGAATGATTAAAGAGCCGGCAGATTGCTGGCTCTTTAATTATTTCTTCTGAAAATGCTGATAATCCTTGCAGCTATTCCAGTTGCCGCCCCAGACAAAGCCATGCTGCTTAAAAAGTTTGCAGCAGAGGTCATTTTCGTCTATCTTATGCGGAAAATCCGCTGATCTGTCTATGTATATCTCGCTTCCAGCCGGAGAGATGTAATCACTGCCATCAGGATTCTGTCCGAACACTATGTACGGATTGTAGAAAGGATTGATATCGATCGCGAGTCCGAGTGCGTGCTTGCTTAGCGATGTTGAGTTTTCAACAAGCCTGTAGTTAAAGCATGACGTATTGTTATCGAGCATTGATGCGGTATCGTCTCCGCCGTATTCATCGATGAGCCTTATCTTCTCTATCTGATATTCGTTCTCATACAGCTCATAGAAGATATCAACGAGGTCATCCGCTATCTTTTTGTTGCAGATTAGCTCTCCGTCCTGAACCTGTCCGTTAAAGTCGTAATACTTTACACGAAGATAACGAAGATCGTCATATGATATCTTAATGTTTGAATCGTCCGCGGGATATGAAATTCCTGTGATCCTTGCTTTGATCTCGTCGGTGATTATCGTATAGTAAAAGCTGTCTTTTGTTATGTTAACACCAGGAGTGGGCTCCGGTGTGGCTGTCGGCTCGGGAGTGGGCTCCGGTGTGGCTGTCGGCTCGGGAGTGGGCTCGGCAGGCATCTCCTCCTTTTCGGGAAGAACAACTTCGGGGCTCCTCGTTGCATAGGCCTTTTCGGGGTTATTCCTGGCGTAGTCAGCAACAGTCTCCGAGTGCGTAAGAAGCTTTATCGAAATGACCGATAGAACTATTATGAGTATGATCCCTCCGAGGGGTTTTAATATCTTTTTAAAGTCCATTTTTCAATGATACGACAATTCCCGATGTATTGCAAACAACGGGATTTTAAAGTAAAATTTATAGGTTATGAAGAGTATCCTTAGCACCAAAAATCTCACATTCGATTACATCAGGCGTGACGATGAAGGAAACGTCGAAGGCATCACCACGGCTGTCGATGATGTTACCCTTGATGTCAAGGAAGGCGATTTCATTGCCATCTTAGGTGCCAACGGTTCCGGCAAATCAACCCTTGCAAAGCATATAAACGCGATACTGTATCCTACCGAGGGTACTGTCTTTGTTGACGGCAAGGACACCTCGGATGATAAGAACATTTGGGATATCAGGCAGTGTGCCGGAATGGTATTTCAGAATCCCGATAACCAGATCATAGGACAGATAGTAGAAGAAGATGTCGGCTTCGGACCCGAGAATCTCGGCGTTCCCACTAAAGAGATATGGGAACGTGTCGAGGAATCGTTAAAAGCCGTTCATATGTATGAATACAGGAAAAAGAGCCCCAACAAGCTCTCCGGCGGCCAGAAACAGCGCGTTTCAATAGCCGGTGTACTTGCGATGCATCCAAAGTGCATCGTGCTTGATGAGCCGACCGCCATGCTAGATCCTTCGGGTCGTAAGGAAGTCATAAGAGCGATACGTGCCCTTAACGATGTTGAAAAGATCACGGTTATCCTCATCACTCACTATATGGAAGAAACGATCCACGCAAATAAGATATTTGTTATGGATAAAGGAAAGATAGCTATGGAAGGAACCCCGAAGGAGATATTCTCCAAGGTCGAGATGCTTAAAAAACTCCGCCTTGATGTTCCTCAGGTTACACTTCTTGCATACGAACTTAAAAAAGCAGGCCTTCCGCTTCCGGACGGTATACTCACAACGGAGGAACTCATATGTCAATTATCCTAGACCATGTCTGTCATACATATGAATCCGGAACGGACTTAAAGTCGGATGCCTTAAAGGATGTCTCATTTAAGATAGAAGATGGAGAATTCGTCGGCCTTATCGGGCACACGGGTTCCGGCAAATCTACTCTTGTCCAGCACCTTAACGGACTCTTAAAGCCCACATCCGGCAATATTTATTTTGACGGAGCGGACATAAACGACAGCGATTACGACAGAAAGAATCTTAGAAGACAGGTAGGGTTAGTCTTCCAGTACCCCGAGCATCAACTTTTTGAAGCGGATGTCTTTTCGGATGTTTCCTTTGGTCCCAAAAACATGGGCTTTGATAAAAAAGAAGCCGAACTTACAGCCTACAGTGCACTTGAGATGGTAGGGATACCTCATGATCTTTTCTATGTCTCTCCCTTTGACCTGTCGGGAGGACAGAAAAGACGCGTCGCCATAGCAGGAGTATTGGCTATGAAACCCCGTGTGCTCGTTCTTGATGAGCCTACGGCAGGACTTGATCCTGCGGGACGTGATGAGATCCTTTCACTTATTAAAAAACTTCATGACGAGAATAAGATAACCGTGATACTGGTAAGTCACAGCATGGAAGATGTTGCAAATTACGTGGACCGTATCATAGTAATGAACGACGGTTCTGTTTACCTTGACGATACACCGAGGAACGTTTTTTCACACTATCGCGAGCTTGAGAGCATTGGACTTAGCGCACCTGCGGTCACATATATACTCGGCGCTCTTCAGAACAAAGGCTTTAACGTTGATACGAACGCCACAACCATAGATGAAGCATTACACACCATTCTTCATGCCTTAAAAGCATAGCATGGTTCACATAACATCGATTCGGCACTGATACAATGATAAGAGATATAACCATCGGACAATATTACAGCACGGATTCCCTGATCCACCGTCTTGACCCGCGCGTCAAGCTGGTGGGTACTTTGTGTTATATCATTTCACTTTTCCTTATCAATAACTGGCCGGGATATATCATTGCCACTGCTTTCCTCTTTATGGTGATCGCGTTAAGCCGCGTTCCCGTTAAGTTCATGGTGCGCGGTCTTAGAGCCATAGTGCTTCTCCTTATTATCGCAGGCGTTGTCAATCTCTTTTTCACCCCTGGTGAGGAACTCTGGGCATGGAAAAAGCTCTCGATCACGAAGGAAGGCATAACCATGGCATCGACCATGGTATTAAGGCTCATCTTCCTTATTATGGGATCATCTATAATGACACTGACCACTACTCCGAATAATCTGACCGACGGCCTTGAAAAGGGACTGTCATTCCTTAAGATATTTAAGGCGCCGGTTCATGAAATGGCAATGATGATGTCGATCGCCCTCCGGTTCATCCCAATCCTGCTTGAAGAGACGGATAAGATTATGAAAGCGCAGATCGCAAGAGGTGCCGATTTTGAGTCAAAGAACCTCATCAAGAAAGCCAAAGCTCTCGTACCTTTGCTCGTGCCTTTATTCGTTTCGGCATTCAGAAGAGCCAATGACCTTGCGCTTGCTATGGAAGCCAGATGCTACCGCGGCGGAGACGGGCGCACGAAGATGAAGCCTCTTATTTACAAAAAGGCCGATGCTGCAGCTTATCTTGTCATCCTGCTTTATATGATCGCCTGCATTTACTTCGGAAGGATTTTTAAGTTCTGATGAAAAGGATACTTCTTAAGGTCGCATATGACGGAACAGCATATCACGGCTATCAGTCTCAGGATAACGGCAATACAATAGAGGCAGAACTTTCCCGTGCGATAAATGATGTTACGGGATGCACTCCTGAACTTATCGGCGGTTCAAGGACCGATGCGGGTGTTCATTCTCTTTCCAACATCGTTGTATTTGATACCGATTCTCCTATCGACGGGAGCAAGTTTTCATATGCGTTAAACTCACGCCTTCCCGAAGATATACGCATCACTTATTCAGCCGAAGTTACCGATGACTTTCATCCCAGACATATCGATTCGGTAAAAACGTATGAGTATAAGATACTAAATACCGAGTTTGAAGATCCTATTAAGAGGACAGATCATTTACATTGTTATGTAGACCTGAATATCGACCTTATGAAAAAAGCCGCCGCACATATAGTCGGCGAGCATGATTTTACTTCTTTCTGTTCGGCGGGGGCACAGATTGATTCAAAGGTAAGGACCGTTTATTCGGTCGATATAGATGTTACCGAACTAAATCCCGGGTTTGCTCTTTCGGGGCTTAAAAAGCCTGTTAACGGGCCTGATACGGGCAATACTTCACGCGTCTATCCCAACCGTGACATCGTGATTAGGGTTAGCGGCAATGGATTCCTCTATAATATGGTACGTATAATCGCCGGCACGCTCCTTGAAGTCGGCCGCGGTCATATAGATCCCGATGATATTTCCACCATAATAGAGGCCAAAGACAGAACGAAGGCGGGGCCTACGGCACCCGCCCACGGATTATGTCTTGTTGATTACAGCTTTAGCCTCTGAAGTCTATGCTCTGTCCGAGTGACGCCTCCTCGGGAGTCACTATCGAATTTATCCTGTCATTTTGAACAAAAGCATCTATCTTTGACATGAGAAGATCAAGATCATCTGCGCTAATTACAGCCAGTTGCCTGAGGTCCTCGGGATCAAAGGCTTTTTCTTCATCTTCGTTTCGCTCTTCGATCCGTTCTTTTTGTCGTTCTTCTTCAGCCTCCTTGGCCTCAGCCTTCTTTTCAGCCCTTGCTTCTTCGCGCTTGCGCTCGATCCTCGCCTTCTGATCTGCAGATGACTTCTTAAGCACTGCAAAGAGGCTTGCTGTTCCGCCGTCATTTACCTGTATGCCGAATCCTCTTACATCGGCACCGCTGCTTTCAAGCTTGGTCTTCATTGCGGCAAGCTGTGACTTTGCGCCTGCGATGATGCCTTCATACTGGCTCCTGAACTTCTCATCGGTAGCCATCTTCTCTATCTTTTCTTCATCTATAAGTACAACAGGCTTATTGGGATTGGCAAAACCTGCTGCGAGAGCCTTGGCTCCTTCCTTCATATCCTTGCTTACCAGGATAAAATCATAGTCACCGAACTTATTCTTAAGTTCTTCGTAATACGCTGCGGCTTTTTCGCTTAACTTCGGCTGGCCTATGGTCCTTCCGTAGCTGCCTGTTCCGGTTGTCTTTTCAGTGGATATAGTCTCCTCCGCCTTGGATGTTTCATAGGTCGTAGCGGGGATCTGACTTGAGTAAGAATTAAGATAAGATGTGTTCATATAAGGACTCCTTTCCTTTTTATCATATCATTTTCGCACGTCCATGTGCGGATATTTTCACTTATCAAATATTATATCGGTGGATGAGTTGTAAAAGTTTAGGAACCACGATAAATAAGCCTGATCAGACCCGCAATTCCGAAAAGAGACTACGAAAATGGACAGGCCTCTATTTGAGCTCCCACACAGTATAGATATTTTCGGTCAGTGTGATCGATGACTGCATAAGTGTTTCTGAATACTCAAAGCGCTCGCACTCACATACAGCATCAATACTGTCATACAGACACAGAACATTCCCATCTGTCTCACGGAGATCATGGTCCTTTTTGTCGGCGGAGATCAGACCTTTTATGCTCATGTCAATAGAGGAAGCGATCTCCTCTGCACGAGTCTTGGCTGCTATTACCGCTTCCTTCAGCAGTTCCTTGCGGATCTCGGTTTCATTAGATAATACATAGCTCACATTAAAGTCGACCTGAAGTTTCAGACCATCAGCTATACTTCGAAGCGTATTGATCATCTTCATGTTAAAGGGAGCTGTAAGTTCCAGTTTCCTTGTGGCAGAGAATTCGTCCTGCTCGTCATCGTTCATATATCGGGTATACTCGTTGACAGAATCCTTGATGAGGCGGATCTTTGAAATGTCAATACCGGTCTTTTTTAGTATTTCCAGATAATGCTCACATTCTTGCATTACGGAAACGGAAGCTGAATCTGAGGTTCTTCCCTTATCATGAAAATCGATGCTGATCTTCATGAGATCATAGTCTACCATTCTTTCTGCATAACCTTCTACATCTATTTTGCCCATATTGATCCCTCCTTTTGAGCGTGTGTTTTAACCCGACCCGCAGGTTTTGGTTAATGATGTGCTAACTGTATCAATATCCCGGGGCAAAAACCTGCCAGATATGGCAATTTTTTTTATTATTTCTGATTTATTGTTTTATTAGAACCAACACAACAGTGCTTTCGGGATACTAAGCCCGGTTTTAAGAGGGAGATAACATGACTGAAAACATGACTATAGTCCATAACGCGTGTCTGGAATATAAGAAAGGAATGCCATATGCAGTATATACATATGCTATAGCTGATTTTGATGTTCCCTATGTTCCTACATTTCATCTTTATGCAGCTTTTCTAGACAATGGCACCGGGATCAGACGATCGGAAGAAGGTTTTGGGGAGTCAGTAAAGAAGTTTATAAAACCTGAAAAAGAAGAGCAGGTAATGATAAATGAAATACTGAATGATGAAAAACTATACAACCGTCAGGTCTCTCCAAGAGAAATCTATGAAGGAACTGATCTTTCAGAATATACTCTTTTAAAACATACAGGGATAATGAGACTCAAAGATCACATGCCCATACCATTTGATGGAAATGAGGTGAGATTTGAGATTGCCAGGTATGATACGCTATACAATAATCTATTGACTTCTTCCAGCCTTCCGGAAGAAACAAGAAATAGGATCAGTGGCAAATTCAGCGACCTGGAGGAAGCGGAACTGAAAAAGTATAATGATAGGGATTGTTTTAAAAGTACGTATAAATCATTACAGATGATCATAGATAACTGGCTGGACGGGAAAATATACATAAAAAATCTGAAACATTTCTTGATTGATGCTGATTTTGAGCCAACAAATAAAGATAAGGATATGACTGTCAGCAGAGAGATAAATATTTATGTGCAAAATGTAAGTGCAGTATTAAGATCGGAAAAATACGCGACTATGTTCGGAGAGTTAGGCTATATTCCGGAGCATGGGTTAAGGTATTGTATCTGCAATTATTGTGACAATGATCCTTCCAACAAAAAGAAATTAAATTATTATGTGGATAACAAGGATTATCTCGCAAAATGGCTGGTTAATTACGTTAAAGGAACTGATGAGAAAGAGTTAGAGCAAAAAATGCCAATTAAGATCCAGAGAGATGATATGAATTTATACCTTTATCAATATTTGGAGGATCTGGGTTTTAAACTGTATGCTGCGCCAATAGAATGTATCGATCCTGTAAACGACCAGTTAGGTGTAAACGAAATGCCGAAGATAGTTATTCCGTATAAGGCGCTAAGAAGATTCAGAGAAACGGGTCAG
>JAILAN010000169.1 GCA_024681595.1 Lachnospiraceae bacterium | reverse complement strand
CACGGGCAATGATAATCCTTGTTTAAGCTTTATGTATCACAATACAAGTCCGGATCCTAATATATATATAAAGTTCTGTGATTCCGTTATTATGAATGGTAGTAGATATGATTTGATTTTGTATCCATTTAAAATTGATCGAGTATATAGATTTAAGGTTTTTAATTGTGCGTCAGCAACATCGGGAGAACCTGATGGGTCTGGAGCCAATACTGCTTCGGGAGTAAGATTTCTTGTTACAAAACCTTTGGAAGAAGATGGCTATGAAATTGGAGAACCTATCGAATGGAATGGATATATTGGATTTCATGATTTGGATGAAGGCGAATGTTGGGCTGTTCCAAATGAATGGTGTACTGAAGAAAAACTCTTTCATAAAGGTGAAAGACTAGATTCTGAGTCTTATAGAAAAGATAGTAATTGTACTCGTTTTTATGGAACAACCGATTCTGAAGGAAATGAACAGGCTTATAATCTTAATGCAGTCATATTTGAAGCTAATATACCTACGAATGGTTCAACTTTATATTATGGAGAAGATCGTGAAACCGGCGGTCTTACATCTATAATCGTATTTGATAGTATGATTCCGTATTATGAATTTCATCCTTTTTCCAAATTTATCATAGATCCTAATGGCGGAACATGGGGAGAACCGTATTCCAAGGATTATAAGAATGAAGCGGTTGATGAAGCCGAAGTTGCCAAATACGGTCAGTTCGGTGGTTTTGGTATGTCTGCATACATTGCTAAGGATAATGTGGAAATGAGGATAAATGATCCCAGTCATTCCACATATAGTTTGAATCTTGATAAATATAATTATTGGGATTTCATTGAATGGGAAAAATCGGATCCGTTTTCAGGAACGTTTGAACAAAATGTAGACGGAACCATAGATAACTATACATTCATGTATAGTGATGCAAATGACGGCAAAAGCGATAAGATCACTGCTTTGTGGGATAAAGAGCCTATTCTTGCAAAAGTCAAGGTGATTGACAGGATTGATGATGGCAAAAATACAGTGCTTTCTGATAAACAGCCTATAAAGACATTTGGTGTCGATGAGGATGTAAGCGGCTTGGCATGGGGTGATAGCAGGGATAGAGATGCGTACTATCCCGGTTATCATCTGAAAACTTATACAACTATTCATACATATCCTATAGGCTCAACAACATTTCCTGCCAATGATTCAGAGAACAAAAGAGCGATTGCAGGAAGACGTGATCCTGCAACCGGTTATGATAAGGATTCTGAAAATGTCATTGACGGAAAGGCATGGAGTTCGAATGATTACTATGATTATGTTGTTTACAGATATTTTGAGCCCAACACCTATACGATAAGATGTGTGGATGCCACATCTGTATTGGATGATAAAGGTAATCTCAAGAAGGATAAAGACGGCAAAGAAATACTGAAAGTTCTTGGGGATACTCCCGATGATGAAAAACTTGCCGATCCTCCGCCTGAGGATGCTTATATCGGTATGGAAGTTGATGTTCTTTCCATGTGGGGAAGAAGTGTGCCTGAAAATTCTATTTATAACGGTTATGTGATAGATGAGGAAAGAAACGGAAAGGAATATCCGAGAGTTCTTACAGCCGATGATGATGCCGATCATGACGGTGAAATTGTTGTAAACAGATATCTTAAACCCGGAACATTTAAGATCATATATAAAGGAAACGGTGCTACAGGTGGCGGTCCTGTTAACGAGCAGACTTTTGTTTATACGGTAGGTGCACATATTAAAGGAAACGGAACTGATCCCGGTGATACTCCGTATACGAAAAGTGGTTATAGGTTTGCGGGTTGGAATGATAATCAATATGGTAAGGGTAAAGATTATTATGAAAAGGATCTGTTTGGCAGAGCAGCAGGAGAGGCAAGAGACCTGACATTGTTCGCTAAATGGGTTTCTAGTCCTGATGCTACCGCCACTCTTATTGTCAATCATTATAAAGAACAGACAGATGGTACGTTCAAACTTGCCGATACCGAGAAGCAGGAAAATATTACCGAGGGCAAGTGGGCAACACCTGCGACGAAGACATACAGCGGTTACAGATCACCTAATACTATAACTGTATGGGTTCAGCCGAAATCCGGTGGGAATATTGTTCGCGTAAATTACAGCTATTATCTGAACAATTCGACTGATCCTTCACCTAATGACGGCAATCTTATTGTCAGTCATTATCTTCAGATTAATGATAAAGGTGAATACAGGCTTGATAAGAGAATATCTGAAAATCGTGAGATAGGCGAAGAGGTGACTCCTACTGTTCTTGATTATGGTTCTGCATATAAAAAACCTAATGCTATTACGGTGAAAATTAAGGAGGGTAAGAATTACGTAGATTATTACTATGATTATAGCGGTTCAGGTCCGTCTCCTTCACCTGATGAAGGTGATACTGTTTGGGTTGCAAATCATTTTAAGCAGATATCTCCGACTGCAGGATATTCATCAACTCCTGACGATGTTGATACAGGTAAGGGATGGGCAGGTCAGCCGTTTACATTCCCGGTAAGGTCATACCCCGGTTATCAGTCACCTTCTCCGTATACTAGGATTCTTACGAGAGGAATCGTTAATATTGTGAATTATTATTATCCGATTGATGACGGAAAGAAGAGAGCTGATTGGACAATAGAGCATTATAAGCAGAATCCTGATAAGTCATATAACGGGTATCCTGATGAAACTGATCGTGGTCTTGAGGTTATAGGCGTACGTTGGACTGCTCCTACAAAGCCTTATGTGGGATATAAACAGCCCGAGAAACAGACAATAACGATAAAGGAAGGTTCTGATAACTTTGTTGTTTATCATTATGAACTCGATGATGGTTCGGGTGGTGGATATCATGACGGTCCGTTCTCATTTAGCGGCGCTATCGTGAAAGTTAAAGCCGGTGGCGAAGCTGTTTGGAATAGAGGAACTAATAAAGTCAAGGTTAAAGAGCCTCTTAAAGGTGCAAAATTTGATCTTGAATTGCTTTATAACGAGGATGGAACAAAGGCAAACGGAAAAGTTTACTCTACAGTAACAGGCTCTGACGGAGCACTTGGTTTTTCCGGTCTTCCGGCAGGTGTGTTCAGACTTTACGAAAGCGTTGCTCCGGAGGGATATCATCGTTTGGATAAGGATATCTATATAAATATAACTGCAGAGTATTATTCTGATGGTAGCGTAAAGGAATTCTATATTTATTCTGCTAATTCCGTTAAAGATGCGCTGAATTTGACAAATTGCAGTGGTGTTCTCAGGTCTGATGGAGAGAATGTGATATATGTAAATCCGCTTGCTATTGTAAACGGTGGGGAAGGCGAACTTCATGTATATACCGTTGAAGGCAATGATGATTCTAAAGGTTTAAAGGGTGCAGAATATAGTATCAAAAATGATGACGGTAAGGAAATCGGAACGATTACGTCTGATAATA
>JAILAN010000162.1 GCA_024681595.1 Lachnospiraceae bacterium | reverse complement strand
GCAATTTGCTTTATCCCCGGAGAGAAAATAGTAATCAAAATAAAAGACCTTCTCCTGGTAAAGGAAGATAACTGTCTTATCGTTCATTGGTGACGAGAATACCCGGAACCATGTCATAAATCCCAGTGAAGATGAAAGATTGAAACAGATGAATGCATTGCCTGGAAGAGAAGGATTGGGTGACCGGTTATTCTTGTGATATGGAAAAGAAACCTTGAAGTATGTCTGAAAGATAAGGATTTACTGGCATGACACGAATCGTATCATGGATGTGACAGAACGTCACTATCCTTCTTCATGGGTCTTTGTTACTTTCATACTAACGAACGCAGTTATTGTTTTTTGAAACAGATATTTTACGATGCGTTCGTTAGTCGGCTGTACTGGCAACGAAAGGTATTTGTCAGTATGAATTGCCAATAGGCAATATTGTATGAAAGGACAAAGAGAACATGAAGGAAAAAAGAAATCTGATAGCAGGGGTGGGGTTGATCGGTGCTTTTGCCCTGTGGACTGTTTTGATCCAATGTGTCGATGTGCAGGCTGTGGGGCAGAATGGAACGCAGATCGGGTTTGCTGATTTTAATGTATGGTTCCATCAGCTGACCGGTGTGCACATGACAATCTATACGATCACGGACTGGCTGGGGCTTGTTCCCATTTTTATTTGTCTGTGTTTCGGAGTGCTGGGACTGGTGCAGCTGATAAAGAAACGGAGCCTGCTAAGGGTTGATTCGGACATACTGTTATTGGGTGTTTATTATGTGATGGTCATAGCGTGTTATCTGATCTTTGAGATGATTCCGATCAATTACAGGCCTGTCCTGATAGAGGGGAGGCAGGAGGCATCCTATCCGTCATCAACTACATTATTGGTACTCTCCGTGATGCCGACACTCTGGTTCCAGACAAATAGGAGAGCCTCAAATGTGACGACCAGAAAAGCGGCTGAGGTGCTTGTAGTCGCCTTTTCGGCGTTTATTGTAATCGGAAGGCTGATCTCAGGAGTACACTGGGCGACGGATATAATAGGCTCCACATTATTAAGTGCGGGGCTATATATGCTGTATAGGTTAGCCGTTATATATTCGGAGAAAGCAAAGAGAGCTGACAGGAGCAAAGATGGAATTTAATGAAAAACTACAGGAATTAAGAAAATCCAGATCAATGACGCAGGAAGAGCTGGCGGAGGCTCTGTTTGTTTCAAGAACCGCGATCTCAAAATGGGAACAGGGCCGCGGCTATCCAAGCCTTGATTCGCTAAAGGAGATATCGAAGTTCTTTTCGGTGTCGATTGATGATCTGATCTGCTCGGAAGAGATCATTTCTGCGGCGGAAGATGAGAAGAAAGAGTGCATGGATAAGTACATAGCGCTAATCTGCAATATGCTGGATATCTTTTTGGTATTGTTGCTGTTTCTGCCTGTATTTGGAAACAGAACAGATAGTCCGGCTTCGGTATCGCTGTATGCGATCACGGGCATAAGTATATGGATCAAAATAGTGTTTGCTGCCTTAATTGGCGTGGCTGTTCTGAACGGTATCTGCGGAGTTATCATCAGCCATTTTGGAAAGCTGGTCTGGAATCGTCATCGGCTTGTGACAGGAATGGTGCTCTCCATAGTATGTGCTGCAGTATTTATCCTGACAAGACAGCCCTATGCAGGCATCATCTGTCTGGCTATTCTGGTCGTGAAGGGATTGCTGATTGGAAAAGGGAAGGGTTTATTATGATCAAAAATGAACGCATAAGGATATATCCTACGAGTCAGGAACAGATGGAGAAGTATATTGATTCAGAGACGGATGAAGATCTGAAGAAAGCATATAGTGAAATGCTGGAAGGCTGCCTTGCTCATCCCGGAGAGTGGGACTGGTATGCGATGTGGATGATTGAGAAAATGGATGGAACGCATATCGGGGATCTCTGTTTTAAGGGCATAGGGGCAGGTCATAACCCGGAGATCGGATATGGCATTCTGGAAGAATACCGTGGACAGGGATTCGCTACTGAAGCAGTGACACTGGCGCTAAAATGGGCTTTCCAGGATCCAATGGTAAAAGCTGTTGAAGCGGAAACAGATCCTGATAATGTAGCATCGCAGAGGGTGCTTATGAAGTGCGGGTTCCGTCCAAATGGGGAAATTGGTGAGGAAGGTCCCAGATATCAGATATGTAACGTGTAAATTGACGCGTGAATATATTTGCAGATCAAGCCAATATGTTGTATGATATACGCGAAATCTATGGTTAATCCCCTGATTGGAGGAATGTGTTATGCCAAGTATTATGCCCATTTCGGATCTGAGAAATTATACAGAAGTATTAAAGGAAGTTGATAAGAAGAATCGTGTTTATCTTACCAGAAACGGGCACGGCGCATATACGATCATGACAGTTGCGGAGGCAGATGAACTCGATCGCATAAGAGCGGGGCGTGCACTGGCAGCTGATTTAAGGCGCGCTGAAGAACGTGCAGAGCGTGAAGGCTGGATCGATGCCGATGTTTTTGATAAAGAGATGGGGATTATAGATTGAAGAAGCTGGTGTATTCTCCCGATTATACTGAAAAGATGCGGGAAATAAAGAAGTATCTGGAGATGCAGTTTGGAGCCGCCGTCAGGAAAAAAGTCATCAGGGAAATCGGGACTCGTGTTCGTTCGCTTCGGGAGCATGAAGATATCGGTGTATCAGTACGTGAGATGTATGGGGTAGATACTGACTGTTTATGCATCTTTCACGTATCTGATTGATCATACGAAGGATCCGGAGGACAGGCATAAGTTCGTGATCGCCGAGGATGAAGGTGCATGAGTGTTTTGCGGTTACGAAGCTGACAGAGGAACTTCTGGATGAATATGTGGAGAGTGTTGAGGTACATCCGGGAAATGAGGTCAGGATCAGCTGGAAGTAAATATTGTGAGTGAGGGGCTTGTCAGAGATGGCAGGCCTCTTTTTTGCTTGAAAAATCCTTAAAATGTGGTATGCTATAAATTGTACAAATAAGATAATGCTAGATTTGATCAGGGAGGCAGATCATGGTCAGAAATAATATAGAAGTAGATGTTAAGGTAAAGTGCATAGAGCAGGGAAAGACGCAGGCGAAGCTGGCGGAAGAGATTGATACCACCAAGACCTACGTGAACCGCGTGATCAAGAAGAATGAGAGCGTG
>JAILAN010000161.1 GCA_024681595.1 Lachnospiraceae bacterium | reverse complement strand
ACGCCGTACTTTGCAAATATCGGAGGAAGGACATCCTCGATTATCGCAAATACATCTTCCTGTGAGGCAAAAGCCATCTCCATATCGAGCTGATAGAACTCACCGGGTGAACGGTCTGCTCTTGCATCCTCATCCCTGAAGCAGGGAGCGATCTGGAAATATCTGTCAAATCCCGATGTCATAAGGAGCTGCTTAAACTGCTGAGGAGCCTGGGGCAGCGCATAGAATTTGCCGGGATGGTTTCTTGAAGGAACGAGGTAGTCTCTTGCTCCCTCGGGAGATGAACACGTAAGTATCGGTGTTGTGATCTCGAGGAAATCATGTGCGTTCATCGCATTTCGAAGTTCCGAAACGATCTTTGAACGAAGGACTATCCTGTCTCTTACTGCGCGGTTACGAAGATCTAAGTATCTGTACTTAAGTCTTACCGCTTCGTCTGCTTCCTTTGATCTTGATATCTCGAACGGAAGCTCGTTGTAGATACATTTACCGAGAACCTTTATTTCGCTCGGAACCACTTCGATCTCACCTGTGGGGATCTTGTTGTTCTTTGATTCTCTTTCTCTTACGATACCGGTTACCTGAAGAGTCGATTCGTTATTGACTCCGGATAACTTAGCCATCATTTCTTCTGTTTCGATGACCACCTGCGTTACTCCGTAGAAATCGCGAAGCTGCAGGAATCCGAGGTTCTTTGCAACCTGTCTCATGTTGTCGTAAAAACCTGCAAGAGTTACCTCCTGTCCGGCATTTTCAATCCTTAATTCGTTACAATTGTGAGTTCTAGACTGGACCATTTTAAATACTTCCTTTGTTTATTTTTTCAGATCTTCTTAAGGTCAAGATCCGATTCTTCCCATTTTTCAAGATCGGGTCTGCAGTTTTTGAATACCTCGAGCATCTTGGGAGGGAAAACTCCGCAGTCTCCGACATTGATCATATTAGCAGCCACATCCTTGGGATATGCCTTTTTATATACTCGGTCATTAACCAGCGCATCGTATGTATCCGCTATTGAGATAAGCTGTGCTTCGATCGGGATATCATCTCCCTTCAATCCGTCCGGATATCCTCCGCCATCGTATTTTTCATGGTGAGAACGCACCATCTTGCGAATGACGTCATCGTATTCTCTCGGCCAGGCATCCTTTGTCCAGTCGAGCGCTTCGATACCCCTTAATGTATGCGACTTCATGAATTCGTACTCTTCGTTGGTAAGTCTGCCGGGTTTTAAAAGAACCGAATCGGGGATCGCTGCCATACCGATATTGTGTAAAGCAACCGCAGAAACGATGATGTTTATCTTTTCCTCGGTAAGACCGTACTCGGGATAAAGTTCCATGGTCTTACGAGCCATGATCTTAACAAGTCCCTTAAGTCGTCTTAAGTGGTTCTCGTTCTCGGGGTTTCTCATCTCGATGATGCGTCCCACGAGCTCCATCAGATTCTCATGCATCTTTTTGTACATCGGAGCTTCGGATACAGGCTGCTGTGAAGCTGAGTGCTTCTTGAGTTCATTCAGCTGTTCCCTTACCGAATAAAGATCCATGTATTTGAGCATCTTGCGCTTTAACAGTTCCGAGTCAAACGGGATCTTGAAAAAGTCCGTTGCTCCTGCCTTGTACGCAAGCTTCTCGTTCTTTAATGAGCCGTCCGGTGATACTATTACGATCGGTATTGTCGCAAATGCGGGATCCTGCAGGAGTTTAGAGGTAACATCTATTCCTCCGACCGTCGGAACCTCTGTATCGACTATGATACCTGCCAGGCGGTCCTTAAACTCGGGTATCTTGTTTCCGGCCTCAAAGCCGTCCTCGTAAGTGACGACGGAATACTTTTCCGAAAACATCTCATCAAGTATCTCTCTGACATCTTCATTTGATTCAACAATGATAATGGTGTCTCTCATACAACCTGTCCTCTTTGGCTTTATGTATTCTGGAATATACCTACTCTGTTATCGACTCTCTTGACGGTGACGTTGGTCGCCCTCGTTGATACTATCCTCTTTGAATCTATCTCTATCAGGATGTTGCCGTAAAGATTGCCCGTTACGGTCATCATTGCATCTGCAGTGTTGGCGATCTGGCGCATTATCTCATTCTTTCTTGCAAGCAGTTCCTGCTTTTCAAGATTGATCGTATAAAGCGCGTTTTCGATCTTTATATACATCTCCATCGCATTACGGATCTCTGCGGGGAACTTCGCTTGGAAATCCCTCTGGCCTTTTTCAAGAACCTTAAGCTTGTTCTCGATATCGAAAAGCTGACTGTCGACTCTTCGCTGCTCATCCTTTACCTTGTCGGAAACTCCGAGCTTTATGATAGAGCGCACATCCATTTCGTTACCGACATTTCCGACCTTTATGTCACGGGCGGCAAATACCGTCCCGCCGAGGATAAGTCCCTTTTTACCGAAGACCGTTATCGAATCTCCCGCATAAATGTCGGAATTGAGGCAGTAGTTGACTGTGATGCTCTTTTCGGCCGTGACTCTTACAGACTCGAAGAACTGGCCTTCGATCGAACCGCCTGCGTTTATCGCGCCCTTGCCTCCGCCGTTAACTCCCTTTCTTAAGATGACATCGCCCTTTGCCCTGATGTAGCACATTTCAACGAAGCCGTCTATTATTACGTCTCCGCCTGCATTTATCATGACTCCGTTACTTACGGTTCCTGATATCAGAACGTTGCCGTCAAAGCTGACATTACCAGTGGCCTTGTTAACATCCTTAAGCTGCAGGATCTTTGAAACCTCGAGCATATTGCCCTGAAGTTCAACCCTTCCGTCGCAGTCTGCGGTATAGGTCCTTTTATCCTCTGAAACCAAAACTCCCTTTACACGAAGCGGAGGAAGTTCCTTACCGCGTTTGGGCGGTATCGGCGTTCCGGTAACCGAACTTCCGGGTTCGCCCTTGCCTGCTGCATGATAATATGCAAGTTTCTGGCCGCGCTTAACATGCTCGTACCAGTCCGTATTCTGGAAATCAACCGAACCGTCAGGAAGCAGTTTCGGTGTACGGTCAATGGTCGTGTTAAAGAAATACTCGTAATATCCGTCCTGTCCGTCGACCGGAACCTGTCCGATCGCGATTGGCATCCTTTCCCCCAAGTGCCTTCCGGCAAGGAAATCATCGACAAGTCTCATATCGATGTTCTTGGTGACATTAGCAAAGCGGAGTTCACGCATGATGTCTTTTTTGGTGATCTGTCCGTATGATGCGGCTGAAACGACTATATATGCCGTCATGTCATCAGAGGAAATATCAACGGATATACCCAGTTTATTGGGTTCACTTTCGCCTTCGTCCTTAAGGCGGCCCTTGCCGAGTGCCTTGTCATCAAGGAGCGATTTCCTGATGCGGCGCATTTCGGGAGAAGGATACATCAGGGAATTGTATTCCGTGACTTCAAGTCCGTCCTCAAGTCCGAGGCGGATCTCCTTCATCTGTCTTCTGTTGTATAGGGGTGAAGAATAATATGATGTGTCGACACCGCTCATCAGACCCAGACGGAGTTCTTCCATCTGCATCCATGTATAGCAGGTCTTAGCATATATCTCGACATCGAGATTGAGTCTTAAACCTTCGACTATCTCTTCGATAGCGACAGCCTGCAGGTCAATATCGACATATGAAAAGATATCAAGGCCTTCTTCAGCGGCCTCTCTCATGACCTCGAGCTGATCGGCATGATATCCTTCTTCAACGTATGAAAGAAGGTCGACATGTGAAACGAGACCCTTTCTGATCTCACGCATGATATCGGCACGGTACTTAAGGAAATCCGTAAGATCCATGTCATTCTGGAGACCTCTTCGCATCTGGTGCATCTTGGTCGAAGGAAGCTCAACCGAATCGTACTTTGAAACATCGAGTCCCTCTTCAAGTCCGAGCCTTATCTCTTCAAGCTGGAACCAGTCATATTCGGGGTCGGCATACTTGTGGATGTCAACACCGTGCACAAGCCCGAGCCTTAACTGATACATCTGCTGAGGCATCAGTTCCTTCTTTGCATAGACAACAGTATTAACGCCGTCTGCTACGCCGGCTTCGATCTCGTCTATCTGTGCACTTGTAAAACCTTCCTGGAGGTAGATATCTCTTTGCTTGTCGGAAATGGCACCCAAGTGATCTGCATGCTCCTTTGTTCACATAATCATACATAATGGATTATATATGAAAATCGTAAAAAAATAAAGAGTCATTCACACAAAATGACTCTTTGGCGCAAAAAGGAAAATGTTGTTATGTAAACTAAAAACCTCAGTGCGGTCTGTTACTGTGATCGCGGTCTTTATCAGGATTCATTCATCTTGGCCAGTTTCGCCGCCTGATCGGCCGTGATACACGCGTCGATGATCTCCTGTATATCACCGTTCATAACCTTATCGAGCTTGTATAGCGTCAGATTTATCCTGTGATCGGTGACCCTTCCCTGAGGGAAATTGTAGGTCCTTATCTTTTCCGAACGGTCGCCTGTTCCGATCTGGGATTTTCTCATCTCAGCCTCGGCATCGTGTGCCTCCTGAAGTGCCATATCGTAGAGCTTGGCTCTGAGCAGGGCAAAAGCCTTGGCTTTATTCTGGATCTGGCTCTTTTCGGTCTGTGAGTAGATGACTATTCCGGTGGGATAGTGAGTTAATCTGACAGCGGAGTCGGTAGTGTTGACGCACTGTCCGCCGTTGCCGGATGCTCTCATGACATCTATCCTGATATCCTTTTCGTCAATGCTGATATCCACATCCTCAGCTTCGGGCATTACCGCTACGGATATGGTAGACGTATGTATTCTGCCGCCCGATTCGGTCTCCGGAACTCTCTGTACCCTGTGAACTCCGGATTCGTATTTCATAACGGAATAAGCACCCTGTCCCGTTATCATGAAGGTAGAGGATTTCATTCCGCCAATACCGATCTCATCGGATTCCAACAGTTCCACCTTCCAATGGCGGCTCTCTGCGTAGTGCACATACATGCGGTATATCTCTGCGGCAAAAAGTGCGGCTTCATCGCCGCCTGCGCCGGCTCTAATCTCTACTATGACGTTCTTATCATCGTTAGGGTCCTTTGGAAGCAGCAGGATCTTCAGCTTCTGCTCCAGTTCTTCGATCCTCTTTTTGGCATTGGACAGCTCCTCTTTAAGCATCTCCTTCATCTCGGGATCCTGCTCGCCGTCGAGCATTGCCAGAGAGTCCTCTTCATCCTGACGACATTTTTTGTATTCTTTGTATGCATCCACCAAAGGAGTGAGGTCCGACTGTTCCTTCATGAGTTTCCGGAATCTCTCCGGATTATCGGACACTCCCTGTGAGGACAGTTCTCCCATTATCTCTTCATAGCGTATGAGGAGGTCTTCTAATTTATCAAACATGATCTGACTCCTGTAACAACACGGTCATTGCCGGAATAATCCTTAATGACCCTTACATCCAAATATCCTTTATCTTTGAGCAGGGCGCAAACCGCATCGCCCTGGTCATAACCTGTCTCAAAAAATACACATCCCCCGGGAACAAGGTGTTCATCAAGCCCCGCTACGATCCTCCGGTAAAACATAAGACCGTCCGATCCGCCGTCCAGTGCGATCATCGGGTCATGATCCTTAACCTCAGGCGCGAGAGTCTTTATAACATCGCTCCTTATGTAAGGGGGATTTGAAACTATGATATCGAATCTGCCTTCAATATTATCAAATATATCCGAGCGAATGAATTCAACGGATACATCCTCCCTCGAGGATAGTATGCCTGCGGCATTTTGCGATGCCGTTTCAAGCGCTTTATCGGAAATGTCCGATCCGATCCCGGTACAGTCATTCGAATAATTCAAAAGACTTAGGAGTATGCAGCCGGAGCCCGTGCATATATCAAGTATCCTCATCCCGTCATGTACATGCTGCAGTGCCTCCTCGACCAGAGTCTCGGTATCCTGCCTGGGAATGAGAACATCCTCATTTACTTCAAATCTGAGGCCCATGAACTCCGTATATCCCAGTATATGCTGTAACGGAATATGTTCAGCTCGCCTTCCTATCATTGCAAAGTAACGATTTTCGCGACCATCTTGACATGTTATGTCAACTTCATCGTTACCATGTGCCAGATAATATGCTCTGTCGATCCCGCATACCTCAAGGAGCATCCAAAGCGCATCCTGCGGCGCATCATCGATTTCATGCTCTTTGAGTATTCGTTTTCCTTTTGTGTATGCTTCTTCCAGAGTCACTTTCGATTTTCCTGCATGTGTATTTCCGGGTCATGGGCATATACATTTAGCCCGGGACTCGCTTTCGCTCTGTTCACTCCTCGCCGGATTCAAAATCCTCGGGCGAGAAATCGAATTCATCGATGAGGAACTGCTTCCAGTCGAATACCGCCTCGACAGAGCGTATGGCCACCTCGACCATCTCTTCGTCGGGCTCTTTGGTCGTGATACGCTGTGTCCACAATCCGGGAGCCGAAATGATCGATATGAGAAAATTGTCATATCTGCCGGCCAGACGGATCAGTTCATATGATATGCCTGCTATGACCGGAACCAGCGCGAGCCGAAGGAGCAGCCTCTGGGCCGGATTATCAACCCGGATAAAGAAGAACAGCACCACGCTTATAAGCAGTACTATGAAAATAAAGCTCGTTCCGCATCTTTTGTGAAAGCGCGATGAATGCATGACATTACTGACAGTCAGGGTTCGTCCCCTCTCCAGACAGTTGATGCATTTATGTTCGGCACCGTGATATCTGTAAAGTCTCCTTACATCCTTCATAAGGGATATCGCCGATACATAGATAAGGAATATGACTATCCTCACCACGCCTTCGATGATGGCCAGCAGTGAATCGTTCCTTACATATGTCACCAGCTTCTGTGAGATGAAATAAGGCAGAACCATAAAAAGAGCGATGGCTATCGCCAGTGAGATCAGGGTCGTGATAAACGACAGTATACTCTCTGACTTGCCTCCCGATATCCTATCAAGCGCCCTGTCAAGCCCGGTAGGCTTGTCGTTTTCCTCATCCTCATAGAATTTGGCGGAATGGTTTATTGATTTCATCCCGAGCACCAGTGAATCTATGAAGTTAAATATCCCTCTTACAAAAGGGATCTTTCTGACAGAGGTGTTTTTAAGGAAAGGATGAAATACCTCGATATCCACATCGATCTCACCGTCAGGTTTTCTGACAGCTACAGCGTAATCGTCCTTATTCTTCATCATCACACCTTCCAGAACAGCCTGTCCGCCTATTCCGGAAAAATGCATTTTCTTCTTTTTTCTCGCCATTTATTATCCTCAAAATTACCCTGCATTACAGGTTTGTCTCCCATAATGCAAAAAGGCCAAGACTCACGTCTCAGCCTCCGGTTTCTTTACTTGCTCTCTACGCCGTACTTCTTATTGAACTTATCAATACGTCCGTCAGCTCTAGCAGCCTTCTGCTGGCCTGTGTAGAATGAGTGACACTTGGAACATACTTCGACGTGGATCTCCTTTTTGGTAGAACCTGTCGTAAATGTGTTACCGCAGTTACAGGTCACGGTTGCCTCGTAATATTCAGGATGTATTCCTTCTCTCATTTTGTCCTCCGTTCCGAAGCGTTCATATGCGAATTACAGTCGGTCATCGACCTAAGGATTAAGTGATTCGCATCTTGCGATACGCTTTGATCTGAATCTTTACCAACGCTGTCATCCTAAACGACAGCGTTAGTATTGTATCATAGCATCATGTACGATGCAAGTGCTTTTTCACGCATTTACAGCCATTTCGTCTTTTTAACGACATTGACGAACTCACGGTTATCTCTGGTCTTGGAGAACATATCTATGATATGATCAACGGCTTCCTCCATCTTGAGTCCGTTAAGGGCCTTTCTGATGATGTTGATGGCCTCCAGCTCATCCGGATCGAGCAGCAGATCCTCTCTTCGGGTTCCCGACTTAGAGATATCTATTGCGGGGAACACTCTCTTTTCCTGCAATTTGCGGTCAAGGATCAGTTCCATGTTACCTGTTCCCTTGAATTCCTCGTATACCACATCATCCATCTTGGAGCCTGTCTCAACAAGTGCCGTAGCAAGGATAGTAAGCGATCCGCCCTCTCTCATGTTACGTGCTGCGCCGAAGAAACGCTTGGGCATATGAAGAGCCGCAGGATCGAGTCCTCCGGATAATGTCCTTCCCGAAGGGGCTACAGTGAGGTTATAGGCTCTCGTCAGTCTCGTAATACTGTCTATGAGGATCATGACATCCATCTGATGCTCAACCAGACGGCGTCCCCGCTCTATTACCATCTCCGAAACTCTCTTGTGATGCTCAGGCAGTTCATCAAAGGTTGAATAGATGACTTCGACATTGGGGCCTTCGATGGCTTCCTTTATATCCGTAACTTCCTCAGGCCGCTCGTCTATGAGCAGGATGATAAGATGTGTGTTGGGATTATTTACCTTGACAGATTTGGCCACATCCTTAAGGAGTGTCGTCTTACCGGCTTTGGGAGGAGATACGATCATACCTCTTTGGCCCTTGCCCACGGGAGAAATGAGATCGAGAATCCTCATGGCTACAGATCCGCCCGGACGTTCGAGTTTGATCCTCTCATTCGGGAATATGGGTGTCATATCCTCGAAGTTATATCTTTTTGAACATTCATCGGGCGTGTACCCGTTGATGGTCTTGACAAAGAGCAGTGCTGCAAACTTTTCTGTCTGCGTCCTTACTCTCGTATTTCCGACCAGATAGTCACCTGTCTTTAATCCGAATCTGCGGATCTGCGAAGGTGATACATACACATCATTGTCACCGGGAAGGAAGTTCTCACACCTGATAAAGCCGTATCCGTCAGGCATGACCTCCAGTATGCCCCTTGCTGCCACTCCCGAATCAAGCTCAGCCGGATAGTTTGTCGAATCGTAGACTTCATTCCTGGGCGACTGCGTATCGTTCTCCCTGGGGGCAGGTGCATCCTTGGTGTTCTCTTTGGATGTGTTTTCTGCAGCTTCCTTTGAAACGCTGCCTTCTTCGTTCCTCGGTTTGCGGGGAGCCGGAGCGTGCTTAACCATAGACTTGGGAGCAACATCCTTGCCCTTAGCCAGATCAAGCTCGTCTTCCTTGAGCATCAGCTCAATCACCTCATCCTTTTTCATGGATGATGTTCCTTTCAGTCCTCTGGCCTTGGCAATAGCCTTAAGGTCAGCAAGTGCCAGTGACTCATACTTTTCTTTCATACTCATAAAAAGTGTCCCTCCAGACAATCACTTTTACATAAAACCACTATGATCGAACGTCGATCCTGTTCTCTTTCAATGTACCAATTAAAAAATGGGGAGATCCATCCACTGACTATAGGATGGATAGTTTCTGTTGATCTGAAACAGATTAACTGTTAATCGCATTATATATCATTTTTCAGAAAATGCAAGCATTTTTTATTTACATAATATTCGGGCAGAATAAAAGCTTGAATTAACGGCCAACGTAAAAAAAAGGGAGTGCCCGGACGGCACTCCCTGAAACACAGCGAAATATCAGTCTTCAAGAGAACTTGTAACATGAACCTCAATCTTCTTGTCATAGCAGCTGAAGGTCTCTTCAACGAACTTATCATCCGGCTTTTTGGTGATAAGAGAAAATACCGGAACTATCACAAGTCCTGCGAGCATCGTAAACGCACCTGCATTGATGGGTGACTGTAAAAGCTTCGGAAGAGTGCTTCTAAAGAGCATGTTGTAGATCATGAAGCCCGCACCGAAAATGAAGCTTGCCATACATCCCCACTTGGACGTTCTCTTCCAGTAGAGACCGTAAAGGAACGGAGCTAGGAACGCACCGGCCATTGCTCCCCATGAAACGCCCATGAGCTGGGCTATGAACGTTACGCTCGACTTATACTGGACTATGGCAAGTACGACCGAGATCGCGATAAATACCACGATGAGGATCCTGATGACGAGAACCTGCTTTTTATCATCCATCTTTTTGACGATACTGCCCTTGATAACATCGATCGTCAGTGTAGAGGCACTGGTCATAACGAGTGAAGACAGGGTCGACATTGAAGCTGAGAGCACGAGGATGACTACCAGTCCGATAAGGAAAGGCGACAGGCTCGAGAGCATGGCGGGAATGATCGAATCGTATCCGCCCTCTTCGATATTTATAACGTTTGAAAAAAGTCTGCCGAATCCGCCGAGGAAATAGCATCCGCCTGCGACCACAATGGCAAAAAGCGTAGAGATGATCGTTCCCTTGGTGATGGACTTTTCGGATTTGATCGCATAGAACTTCTGAACCATCTGAGGAAGGCCCCATGTACCGAGTGATGTAAGTATTACAACTCCCACGAGGTTAACAGGATCAGGTCCGAAGAATGATGCAAATATACCGGGTGTTGAACTAACTGTCTCATCTGTGATCCTGGCAAGTCCGTCGAGGGATGATAAGAATCCTCCGTTAACACGAAGCACTGCCACAACGACAGCTCCTATTCCGAACAGCATTATTATTCCCTGTATAAAATCATTGATGGCCGTAGCCATATATCCGCCTGCTATAACGTAAATACCTGTCAGAATGGCCATCACGAAGATACATACCGTGTAATCTATTGAAAAGGCCATACCGAAGAGTCTTGAAAGTCCGTTATAAAGTGATGCCGTATAAGGGATCATGAATATGAACACTATAAACGAAGCGGCTATCTTTAAAGGCTCTGACTGGAATCTACTGCCGAAGAACTCAGGCATCGTAGCCGAATCAAGGTGCTGGGTCATGACTCTTGTTCTACGTCCCAGAACCCTCCATGCCAGCATGGAACCCAAAAAAGCATTGCCCAGACCTATCCAGGTCGATGCTATACCGTATTTCCAGCCGAACTGTCCTGCATATCCGACAAAGATAACGGCACTGAAGTAACTCGTACCATAGGCAAAAGCACTGAGCCACGGGCCCACTGATCTGCCGCCGAGAACGAAGCCGTCAACATCGGTCGCATGTGAATGACAATAGAAGCCTACTCCTATCATCACCGAGAAAAAAATAACCAGCATTAAGATCTTAACTATCATCTGTCACTCCTTGCCGCCCGAAACCGGGCTGATATGATTCCCCTATCCCAGATTCTGTGCTTCGACCAGTCTTTCTGCACAGTATTTCTGGCGAAGACGCGGCTTTTCGATCTTGCCCGTGGGATTGCGGGGGATCTCATCAAATACGACCTTGTGAGGCCTTTTGTATCTGGGAAGCTTAAGCGCGTATTCGTTTACCTCTTCTTCCGTCAAAGACATGCCTTCCTTAAGCTCGATCACAGCCAGTGTGGTCTCACCGAGACGTTTATCGGGAATACCTATAACAGCTACATCGTGGATGGCAGGCAGTCCTGCGCGGAGGAAGTCTTCTATCTGTACCGGATAGATGTTTTCTCCACCGGAAATGATAACGTCTTTTTTTCTGTCAACGAGGAATATGAATCCGTCCTCATCGTACATTGCCATGTCGCCCGTATAGAGCCAGCCCTTATCATCAAGGACTTCTTTGGTGGCCTTTTCATCATTGTAATAACAGGTCATGACGCCGGGCCCCCTGACTGCGAGTTCGCCGACATCGCCCTGCTTGACGGGATTGCGCTGTTCATCAACGATCTTGCACTCCCAACCGAAGCCGGGCTTGCCTATCGCACCGACCTTGTCTATATTCTCGACACCGAGGTGTACGCAGCCGGGCCCTATGGACTCTGACAGACCGTAGTTGGTGTCATATTCATGATTCGGGAAGTACTCCTTCCAGTGTTTGATAAGTGATTTCGGAACAGGCTGTGCACCTATGTGCATCAGTCTCCACTGATCCAGGCAGTAATCCTCCTTTTTGAGTTCTCCTGAATCGAGCGCTTCAAGTATGTCCTGAGCCCACGGCACGAGGAGCCAGACGATCGTACATTTTTCTCTGGATACAGCCTCAAGGATAGTCTTAGGCTTGGTCCCCTTTAGAAGAACAGCCTTTGATCCTGATATCAGTGATCCGAACCAGTGCATCTTGGCTCCGGTATGATAAAGAGGAGGAATGCACAGGAATATATCATCCTTATTCTGGGAATGGTGATTCTGCTCAACCCTCGCAGAATGTATCAAGGATTCATGATTATGAAGGATAGCCTTGGGAAATCCGGTCGTTCCGGAACTGAAGTAGATGGCCGCATCATCCTTCTGATCGAGTCTGATATGGGGAGAAACAGACGGGCAGTTGGCAGTCAGCTCATTGTAGCTCTCCGCATAAGTAGGGCAGCCTTCGCCTACATAAAAGAGCATCCTGTTGGGCGCGATGCTGTCTACTATCGTCTGAACTCTTTCTACAAACGCAGGTCCGAATACCAGTACATCTGCCTCGGCAAGGTTTACACAGTACTCTATCTCATCTGCAGCATATCTGAAGTTAAGCGGCACAGCCAATGCACCGGTCTTTAATACTCCGAAATATATGGGGAGCCACTCAATGCAGTTCATCAGCAGTATGGCTACCTTATTTCCCTTTTTGATGCCTCTCTTAAGGAGGAGATTGGCAAATCTGTTTGCTTTTTCATCAAATACCTGCCAGGTGATCTCTCTGCGGTATGAGTGCATCGGATTGGGTTCAACGAGGTCAGCCTCCATCCATGAGATCCTCTTAACCTCCTTTTCCTCCGGATTGATCTCTACCAGTGCAACCTCATCCGAATAGCTTCTGGCATTCTGTTCAAGTACATCTACGATCGTCATTTTTTCTTCCTTTTCCTTTGAAATCCAACTGTATATACCAGCACCGTCCGGTGCATCGTATCGTTGTCTGTATATTCGCGCTTAAACGCGCCAACGCTTTAACGCTTTTACCCAATAAAGTATACGGCACACAATTAACCCTGTCAACAACTAAAATGCTGACAGGGTCAAAAGACTACAGACCGATAATATCTTTTACCTTTTCGATCTTTTCCTCCGCGCTCTTTCCCAGAGAGCGGCCTGCGGAAGTTATCTTTTTCATATAATTATCCAGATGATCCCTGATAGTGATGTTTGATCTGAAGGCGTTGAAGAATCTGTTTTTGATATTATGCTCTTCGTTGTACTTTTTGATGAAATCCTTCAGTTCCTCATACTTGACGATCATCGCATTGTCACGGGCATATTCCCTGATCCTCGCAGCTATGTTGAACGAATAGCCTATATCGACTATGAGTATCCCGAAGTAGATCCCCAGAAAGAATATGAAACCGACATTTTCATACAGCCATCTGACCATCCTGATGATATACGGCTGCAAAAAGAAATAATAAAGCGCTCCCATAACAGTCCAGATGAGTGAAAACTGCGGGCATATTATTCCCTGTATATTGCCCTTCATTTCCGAGTAATCCCAGAGCTTTAAATTAAGTTTCTTTATGAAGATAAGGCCCGCGATATACTCGATAAGTGTCATAAGGATGCCCATCGTAAGGATCGCGACCAGGATTCCGCCCCACGTAGGTAAATGACCTGACCAGACGGACATATAGGGGATCAAAGATATCACAAACAGCGTCAGCAGACCGAATCCGTATATAGGCAGACAGGGCCCTATAAGGAACCCCGGGTTTATCCATTTGCGTTCGGGATTTGCCGTCGAAATGAACCTTCGAAAGAACAGTTCGAGCACCCAGCCTGCGGTGCTTCCGAATCCAAAGATGAATATAAGGGTCATAAATACGCTCTCGAACGTACTTACTCCAGTCATTACCGGCATATGTTACTCCTGACCGTCCCAGCAGTATGTGCAGAGCCTGTCCTTGGGAAGTCCCACAGCCTCGATCATATCATCGAGCCTGTTAAATGCCAGTGTCGTAAAGTTAAGCTTCTCACAGATACGGCTTATCATTTCACGGTATTCGGGTGCATCGGGATTAGCATACACATCCAGATTGACCTTGGATATATCACCCTCCATCTCCTTGATGATGCGCCTCGTTATAAGCTCCATCTCGGATGTGGAACGTGAGAAATTAAGATATTTACATCCGTATAAAAGCGGCGGACATGCGGGACGCACATGTACCTCTCTGGCTCCGCTCTCATACAGGAATTCCGTAGTCTCCCGAAGCTGTGTGCCTCTGACTATCGAATCGTCTATGAGCAACAGGCTCTTATCCTTGATAAGGTCCTGAACAGGTATAAGTTTCATCTTGGCGATAAGGTTACGCTGCGACTGTATCGTAGGCATGAACGATCTGGGCCATGTTGGTGTGTATTTGATGAACGGTCTCGTAAAAGGGATGCCCGATTCATTGGAATATCCTATGGCATGAGCAAGGCCCGAATCCGGCACGCCCGACACGCTGTCAGGCTTGACATTATCTCTTTTGGCCATCAATGCTCCGCAGTTATTACGCATCTTTTCGACACTGATGCCTTCATATGAGCTGCTCGGATAACCGTAATAAACCCACAGGAAAGTACATATCTTCATCTCCTTGCCGGGATCCATCAGGGTCCTTACTTCCTCAGGAGTAACTATCGCTATCTCCCCGGGCCCCAGTTCGCGGTACTCCTTATAGCCCAGATTAAGATATGCAAAGGACTCAAAGGACACACAGTATCCGTCATCTTTTTTGCCTATGGATACGGGCGTTCTGCCGAGCTTGTCTCTGGCAACATAGATCCCGACAGGTGTCAGTATCTCTATAGTCATCGATCCGTCTATCACCTGCTGGGCATACGAGATACCCTCGATGAGATTGGCCCTTTGGTTAATAAGCGAAGCAACGAGCTCGGTTGCGTTGATATCTCCTCCCGACATCTCGAGGAAATGCGAATGTCCGGTATTGAATATCTGCTGAACGAGGGCATCGACATTGTTGATCTTGCCTACCGTGGTTATCGCATAGGTACCGTGATGAGACCGAACGAGCAGAGGCTGGGGTTCGTAGTCTGAAATACAGCCTATGCCGACGCCTCCCTTCATGTCGTTAACATCCTTGTCAAACTTGGTCCTGAAGGGTGCGTTTTCTATATTATGGATGGCTCTCTCGAATCCGGTCTCGGAATTATAAACCGCCATTCCCGCTCTCCTCGTTCCGAGGTGTGAATGGTAGTCGGTTCCGAAGAACAGATCGAAAACACAGTCTTTTTTAGATGCTACACCAAAAAATCCGCCCATTTGTTACTCCTTTAATCTTCCTAAAAATTCATTCAGTCTGCCGTGCCCGGACGAGAACAGTTCATCAGGTGTTCCCTCTACTTCGATAACACCGTTTTCCATAAAAAGTATCCTGTCCGACACCTCACGTGCAAACTGCATCTCGTGAGTCACTATTATCATAGTCATTTTCTGATCTGCCAGACGCCTTATGACCCTAAGCACCTCACCGGTAAGCTCAGGATCAAGAGCCGAGGTCGGTTCATCAAAGAAGAGCACCTCAGGTGACTTTGCCAGGGCTCTTGCTATCGATACTCTCTGCTGCTGTCCGCCGGAGAGCTCACATGGATATGCTTTTTCCTTGCCTGCAAGGCCCAGGTCCGCAAGCAGTTTTCTGGCCGTTTCTACAGCTTCCTTTTCAGGCACACCCTCCGTGTGGACCGGAGCATCGGTTATGTTTTTTAATACCGAATAATGAGGAAAAAGGTTGAAATTCTGAAAGACCAGGCCGAAGTAGTTCCTTATCTTTTTAAGTTCCCTGCGGCCTGCATATCTGACTTTACCATCCACTGTCGTTGCAGCATAAGTATCCAGATATTTAAGCGATCCGCCGTCCATCTTTTCAAGCAGAGTCGCACAGCGAAGGAGCGTAGACTTGCCCGATCCCGAGGGTCCTATTATGGAAATGACCTCTCCGCGACGGACGCTTAGCGAGATGTCCTTTAAGACTTCCAGGTCACCAAAGACCTTTCGCATGTTTTTAATTTCCAGCAGAATATCATTTTCCATATATCACTCTACCTGTAGTAAGACAGTTTCTTTTCGAATCTGTCCATGACAAAGGCCACTATCGCATTAAATACGAAATAGAACAATCCCGCTACCATCAGCGGCATGATCGAAGCATCCTTGGCCGCTATCTGCTTGGCCATGGTGAACATTTCAACCTCCGCAAGGACAAATGCCAGTGACGTATCCTTAACGAGCGTTATCGTCTCGTTCGTAACTGAGGGAAGTATTCTCTTTATAACCTGTGGAAAGATGATCTTGAAAAAGGTCTGGAACCTGTTAAAGCCCAGTACCTCGGCGGCCTCATACTGCCCTCTGGGCATCGACTCTATACCGCCTCTGTAGATCTCGGCAAAATACGCCGCATAGTTGATCGAAAAAGCAATGATAATGGCAGGAAAACGGAATCCGTTTATAGTCCTGCCAAATACATAATAAGGTGCGAAATACACCACTATGAGCTGAAGCATGAGGGGTGTTCCCCTCATAACAGAGATATAGAACGTAATGAGGAACCTGATGATCTTAAACTTCGACATGCGTCCGAAGGCCACGATCAGGCCAAGCGGAAGGGAAAACAATAGCGTCAGTGAAAAAATCTCCACTGACACTATCAATCCTTCTGATAATTGTTTCAGCATTACGCCTAAACTCATCTTATTTTCCTATACAGATAGAATCCGTTAAGCCGTATTTCTCAGCGATCTTCTTAACTGTTCCGTCATCTGCCATTTCAAGCAAAACTGCTTCGACTTCGTTCTTTAATGCATCGTTTCCTTTTAAGAAACCTACACCGTACTGCTCGGTAGCGAGTGCTTCATCGAGCATCATATACTCATCACCGCGCTGTGCGATCTGATAATCTGCAACTCCCTTGTCGATAGCTACGGCTTCGATGGCACCGGCCTCCAGATCCATGAATGCGGTATTGTAATCAGCATACTGAACGAGTTCTCCGAATGTAGCAGCAAGTTCTGCCTGATCTCCTTCAAGTGCTGCCAGAGCGGATGAATCCTTTTGAACTCCCACGCTGTGACCGCCAAGATCAGCTGCTGTCTTTATCCCTGATGAACTCTTTACAACAAATACCTGCGAGTTATCTACATAGGGAACAGACCAGGTATAAGCGTCCTCTCTGCCCTGGATTGTGAATCCGTTCCAGATACAGTCGATTGATCCCGAAGAAAGCTCCATGTCCTTTGAATCCCAGTCGATAGGCTGCTTAACTAATGTCCAGCCCTTTCTGTTACATACTTCCTCGGCCAGGTCAAGATCGAATCCGACGTACTCGCCGTTATCGTTCTTGTATCCGTAGGGAGGAAACTCCGCATCGAATCCTACGGTAAATGTCTTGTCTCCTGATTTGGCATCACCGGTCTTTTCACCCTTGGCACATCCTGCAAGAAGTGTCAGAGCCATCGCACCGATGAGCATTACAGATAATAATTTTTTCATAATGATCCTCCGTTATAATGCTTCTTTATCGTGCTAAAGCACACTAGATATGCTACCAAAAAGGCAGTTAATCGTCAATATAAACTACTTATAATCCTTCTCGTATTCAGAGACGATATCCAGTATCTCCCTGGCGTATTTGGGATACTTGTCCACGAGGTCCTTGATCTCATCCTGGGCTTTGGCCGCTATCACCTGTTTGTTGTAATCCATTCGCCGCCTTAACGACTGACGCTGGATGATGAGTTTGTGACGGATCTCGACCATTTCCTTTTTATCAAGTATGGCCTCCGTCTGATGAAGCCATATGCCCGGATCCTTGACGCGGTATTTGCGAAGTTCAAAGATCAGGTCCTTTTCGCACTTGTCAAGGTCGGTAACCGCCTCCTCGTAGTTCTCACGCTCCTTGCGCTCCTCGAGGAACAGTTCATAGTCCTTGCCCAGTTCCTTGGCGGATGATGCTCCGTATTTCACATACAGGTAGTCGAGCAGGTTAGTGTTGTTCACATACCTTATCTTTACCGTGTTCTGCAGCCGTATAAGCTTTGAAATTCCGTTCCTGACCTGGCGCAGTTCCTTTGATGAATCGTTATGTCGGATAAAGATCATCGTGATGCCGACCGCTCCGGCCAGCGCTGCTGCCAGATATCCTATGGTCGTATCCATCTTGAACCCGTATTGCATAACGAGAAGTATCAGTATGCAGACCACAACAGCGACAGCACAGACTATCGACATCGATTTGCAATCTTCCAAAGTACGGCGTAATTCGCTCTTTCTGTAAAAATATGCCTGCTTTTCGTTCTCCAGTTTCTTAAGATCTCTTTTTATTAGATGCTGGTAGTTCTCGGCTTCGGAGAGCTTCTCATAGCCCTCGGCCAGCTCATCCTCCATTCTCTCGAGAGCACGGTATTTATCCTCGTTCATATGTACCGTACGCTTAAGATAGCCTTCCTGCTTGCCTTTAAGCGTTTCGATGGTGCGGGCGTATTCCTTTAAAAGCTCCATCTGCGGCGCCGGCAGGCCCTCTATCTCCTCCATGTCACGCAGATGATCGGTAACGATGTTGTACTCGACCTGAAGCTTGTCGACCTCTCTTGAAGCCTCGGCTATCTGCTCCAGGCATCCTCTGACATACTCCTGGCGGGATTTTTTGTCAGAGATCTTGAGGTCATCCCTGTCATAGACCACCTCGTTCCAGGCATCGACCTGTTCCCAGTCTTCAAGGTCATACAACGGATCCTCTATTCTGTTTTTCCAGTCCAGAAATTTCTTAATGAGATTCATCAGTCGTTTACCATCTTAAGGTATTCATCCTTGAGCTTTAAAATGACCTTGTCTATCTGATCATAATATGAGGCGACATTTCCCTCATCCTTGTAAATCTTAAGGGCACTGAGCATCGTGTTTTCCCTCGAGGCTTCAAAGTTGCCCATGGCTTTGTTCATCTTACTCTCCAATGCGAGCGAGGCATCGTGATACTCACTGTTGTTGGCGATAAAGGACAGGTACTTTTCATCTGACATGTACATGCGCATCGAGGCCAGATACATGATCCCCGTATCGGCAAGTCCCGTCATATCGTATGACCTCTTGAAATATCTGGATGCTATATCGAACATGAACAGATTTGCATATGCATATCCCATATTGTGGAAAATAATGGGCTTAAGCCCGCTCTCTACATCGGGCAATACCTCGAGCAGAGCCTCGTACTCTTCAATGGCGGCTTCATACATGAAGTTTCGAAGCAGATAGTCGGCCTGATGCTTTCTGCGTTCGAAATCGGTCAGTCCGCTGTTGCTGCGGATCGTCTCATCTATGATCTGGCGTTCGTCCGCGTCACAGTAGTTTACATAATCCAGGAATGTGTTCATGAACTCACTTAATGTACAGCCCTTTTTGAGCAGTGCGTTAAGGCTGTCGGCGAGCTTGTCCAGTCCACACTCGTTCCGCAGCCAGCTTATCAAAGACTCGTCCATGAAGTCATTCGTTATGATAAACGGATTGAGCGCAAAGAGATAGCACAGTTCTTCAACGCAGTACACGTTCATGCATACACTGTTTACATAATATGGAGTTTCCGCGTACCTTCCGGTACATATTATCAGTCTGCCCATCTTAAATATTTATGCTGAGATTCCAGGCCCTTCCGCTGGGTTTTATTATCTGCCCGAAGCCCTTGTCCACAATTTCTATCTGCATGCTGTTAACATCACTCATCTCTACATGAAAGCCGAGCCTCGTTGTTCCTCTGGGTCGCTCCGGCAATCCGTCAAGGACCATCGGCTTTTCGATGACATGTCCTCCCGTAAGTGAAGTGATTATAAATGAAAACTCATTTCCATCCTCGAGGATCATATCAAAATCGGCTCGGGCCTCGAACCAGGCCGTACCGGCATCAAGGACTGCAAAGTATGAATCCTCACCTGCCCTTAAGGCCTTCATCCCTATATTGGACTTTAGCTTATCATCACCTAAAAAAACGAATTCCTCAGATAATTCGCTCGGATGTAGTTTGTCATATATCGAATAGCACGCGCCTTTGCTGTACAGGTTATTGCCCTGGAAGACTCTGCGGTTTTTGCAGATCATCTTAAGGCTCTCTTTGGCCCAGCCTTCCCTGAAGCCTTCGCCGAGAAGATACACCGTGGATACATCGTTTCCTGCCAGGTGTTCCTCGCAGATCTTAAGGAATTCCTGATCGAGCCTGTTTGACTGGCGTTCCTTTTCGCTCTCATCCTCGCTCCAGGATACAGGTCCGAACGAATCATGGTCCTGCATATTAATGACTACGACCTTGGGTTTGGTGTTTTCGGATACCTGAAGCATCATGGCCTTGAGATACTCGTTGTATTCAAACGAAAGAACCTGATACTGCCACAATTCCCTTGGCTGGTGGAGGATATAATTGTAAAAACTCTCAACATGCGACTGGTAGGTTATCACGTCACATCTAAGATTAAGGCCTGCTACCACGCGTCCCAAAACCTCGACCACTCTCGCATCAAGAACCGGTGTCGTGAACATGAATGCCTCGATGTCTCTTGGCGATACATGCATTCCAAGAAGGCTGAGGCTGCGCTTGACAAACAGCGTAAGGAGTGCAACGGGATCATACATATCATCCTCGATACGTACTTCCTCACCGCGAAGCGCCTTGTTAAGCAGATCATCTATAAGGACGCATCCGTTGTCGACCGATCTTAACGCCTCCTTGCCGTAAAACCACTGTCCTATACCGCTTCTTTTGGACAGCACGGTAGGAATATTGAACTGCTCCGTTCCCGCTACGAGTGAAATGCTCACTGGCTCGTTATGTCCGCGTATGTAGCTGATCTGCGAAAAAGTATTCCCCAGATCATAGCCGATCACAGCCTTGCCGGTATGTATTTGTATCCTGCTCTCACTGACGGTTATCATGGTTAATTATTGTTCATCCTGAATATCTCATTCAGCAGATGCTCCTGTTTAAAATACTCAAGCAGCAGATCGTACATCGTGTCGTTGTCACCCAGCGTTCTTGAAATGGCTATGTCATTAATAAGATCATATTTGCTGACGGATCCCTTATGTGCCATATCCGAGCATGTAACTGTACCCGATTCGGTCAGCTGTTCGCCGTTTTCATTGTTTTCAACGATGTAATACTGCAGCCTTTCTCCGAAGAACAGCACGAACTGCTTGACGAATATCCCGTGATACATGTTTCTCATATCTTCTTTGGAATACTCGTTGTGACTGCTCTCGTTCTTTTCGATCATGAAATGTATCACGGCACTGTCCGCTTCGGGCGCCTTGTACTCTATGATCGTCTTGTCCGCGAAACGGTGCATGAATGTTATCGTGGATGCATATTCCTTAAAATACGGGAAGATCATTCCCTTAGCCATTATCTCACGAAGATATACGACTATGATCTTAAGCTCCTTATCCGTCAGGTCTGCTGACCTTTCGGAATTGTATTTGGTGTAGGACAGCTTAAGAACAAATGGTATGTCCGCATTTTTGTCAATGAACTGTCCGATGAGGTTCATACTCTCATCATCCATCAGTTTGTCATAAACGAAGTAGTCAAATCCTATCTGTGAAAGAACTGCGAGCGCAAGGTCATCTCCGCCTGCGGATTCATTGTAGCTAAGTAGTATCCTGCCCAGTTCGGGAACATAGGCTCCGGTATAGAGCATTCTCTTAAGGAGACGCTCTTCGAGAAGGAATGTGTCGATACCCTCTCCGGATGCTCTTTTCCATATCTCCTTCATTTCCTTGCAGGTACCGTCAAAGTATTTGACCAGATACTTTAGGAGTGAGCCTTCACATTTGCCGACATTGAACACCCTGTATATGAGGGATGTCATGGACGGGTTCTCCTCCTGCATGCCGGTATCATCAAGGAGCCTCTGGCACAGTCTGCCTATGACCTTGGTCTCAATATTCTCTCCGCCTCCGGTGCAGATCCACTCATATGCTTTTTCATACATCCCGCGCACGACCATCAGATGTATGATCTCCGAGTATCCTTTGCCCGGAACCTCATCATATCCTATCTCATTAAGGAGCGAATCCAGTTCGTCCATCATATCCTCGTCGTAATAGAACCTGACAAGGCGGCTCTTTATCTCTTTTCTGACATCTCTGTCAGTTAAAGGACAATCCGCGATCCTGCGCATGCTGCTGACATTTGATATCGTGACCTGTGCCAGATCAGTGCCGTGTTCACATGCCCACAGATCAAACAGCACATCGTTTATTATATAGGGGGCTATATATCCCTGAAGCTTATCGGGCATCATCAGCCTCTGAAGCTCGTATTCATTTTCGCAGATAAAGCAGTTGCCCAGCGAATCGTACAGTACTATCTGGTTGTTCGAACCGTAAACGGGGATATATAATTCCTTTTCTCCTTTGCGTACCGGATATGTGTTATCGGTCGCAACATTCGCATAGCGCACGGCCACCTTGGTGATATTGTCGCGTTTAAACAATATCCTTTGGACAAAGATCGCCTTGGAAAGCCCGATCGCCGCATCGTCACTTATCGATTTCTCTGTGATAATGTTCTTGTAAAGATATGCCAGGAACCTGTTATTATGCCCTTTAAGGAGTTCGGATGAAACGAACTGCTCTATGGCTGATTTGTAGTTCTCATAAAGTTCCGTAAGGATATTCCTGTTTTTATACATATACGCATAAAGGTATGCGTTATGGATCGAATCGAGGCTGCTGTCAAAAGCAAAATACATGAGGGCCATTTTGGGTATCTTGACATCGACATCCATATTGATGCTCATCATGTAGTACTCATAGAGCCTTGTTATCTTAAGCTCATTCTCTATGGCCTTTTCATACCATTCAAAGGAATCGGAGGATGTATCTCCGAGATTGATAAGGAGTATACACACAGCCTGCAGCACTTCCTTGTTAGGGAGCACTCTGTAGCAGGCTTTTAAAAGGTCCGTCATGGACTTTTTGTACACTTTCATCCTGCTGAAGATATATATGAACTGCTCTATGATATCGGCACTTAATATATCCTTTTTGGCCATATAACGAAGCACCTGTATCTCAAAGTCTCCTATGGCATTAAGGATGGTAGGATTGTTCTGCAGTATGGTAAAGGCTTCGACATAGAGCACAGGGCTCGTTGCTCCCAGAGAAAAGAGTTTTGACAAGAGCTCCCACTTTTTTTGGCCGGACCTCGCGTAATCCTCATCAAGGTACATAAGCAGCCAGGCTATCCGCCAGTTCTCCGGATTCTTAAGGTGCATATGATGCACCAGTGATGCAACACGTTCAGTCTCCGAATCAGTTCTGTTAACGAGCGTGGTCAGATAATAGTAATAGCAGTATAATGTAGCATCATCCGAAGTTGATACGCGATCCTCGGTCTGCTCCAGTATCCATCTGGCTTCGTTATAGCGCTCTTTGGTCACCAGCAGCTGGACGTTCATCAGCTCATAATAAAGGTTCTCTTTATCTGTTTCACGAAGAGCATCCACTATGGATCCGGTCTCCTGCATCCATGTGCCGGCAGATATCTTGCGGCATCTGAACGCCTCGTAGTACCGCATCATGTCTATGGTGTGGTGTTTCACCGTGCGTTCCATATCCGCGAGTCTTCGATTGATCGGATGATTATTGACACATATCGTCACTTCGATATGATTGTATGCATTATCAAGCATGATGCGGCCGTAATTGCGGCCCTCATGGAGTACACCGCCGTCGATCTTATAGGGTATCCTCGCACTGTTTGCCGTAAAGTCACGGTCTGATATGCTGTCTCTGAGCAATACTATAAAAGGATCATCTGTCGTGATCTTAAGATCGGAGTATCCCCATCCGTTGCGGTGCAGTATTATGTTTTTTTCAAGGGATCCCATGAGGGAATCGATCCTGACGTTCGGTTCAGCGACTATGAACTCGACAGGCTGTTTCTTTTTGATACGAAGCAGAAACTCCTCGAGTGCCTGATGGCGGTCGGCTGCGTCCCTGAACGCTCTGTAGGCATTAAGATACATTCTGTCCGAACCGATAAGCACTGTCTTAAAATCATCCGAGAAAAACAGGTCTGATGCCTCATCGTAGTTGCTTCGCGCCAGATTCGTAAAATGAAAAAGATTCCTGATATCTCCCATTGAGGTATCAAGATTGTCGTTGCCTATCTTTATGTCATACGGGATCAGGTATTCACCCTGATTGGAGATGATACGGAATTCGCCTTTGAAGGTGTCTCCTTCGTTCATTCCGGTGCTGTCAAAAACAAACGGAACCTCACATTCAGAGCCGGAAAAAGAATCCACCGGGCACTTCATCCGAAGGCCTGTCGAAGAAACGGTCCCCTCGGTAAAAACATCCTTAGGGCCATAGATCATGAAACTGCCTTCATAGGATGTTCCTTCATTAACCGATAGTTCGATCACCGGAGATGAGAAATTGAGCGAATGTCTCTCTGTATTAAAATTGCCGTTAAGAATGTTTTCGACTACAGACTGCATTGAAAAAACCGTGTCCCGTAAGTGTTCTAAGATGTGTGGGCATATAATAAGCCCATACTAAATTAGTATACCATTTTCGGATGTTTTTTTACAATGGATTTCAAGGAGTTTTTGGGGGGTGAATTTATGTAAAGAGGTACCCCCAGAACTTCTGTGCTAAGCAAACATTTCGCAACGCGTGTTTGCGTGTACAGAAGTTTGGGGGTACCCCGGTTGATCAATATATAGTTTAAAATATTAACTACTTTGTAAGGAGCATCATGATATCGTTGGAGCGGGCAACGAACTTTTCCATTGCCTCGGGCTCGAGCGGTGCGTGCTGGAGGAGGGCGAGGTCATAGAGCTGCTCGCAGATCATCCTGACATTGTCACCGTCGGTGTGCTCCGTGATGTAATTAACGAGAGGATGATTGGCATTAAGGATGAGCGTGATACCCTCCTTACCGAAATCATTCATTCCCATTCCGGGCATTGAGTACATCTTCATCATATCCTGCATGCGGCGTGACTCTTCGCTAAGGGTAACCATCGATGCTATCTTCTTGTTCTTGAGTTTCTCGACCTTAACGGTGATGTTATCCTTCTTAAGAGCCTTTTTCATGACATCCTTGATCTTGTCTGAGAGAGTATTAAGCTCCTCTTCTTCCTTCTTGGATGTCTTTGATTTAAAGGTATCCGTAAGATCTGCATCTATCCTCTGGAACTTGATACCTTCGTTCTTGGCTTCAAGCTGTGATATGAAGGGCTGGTCAATATTGTGTGTCAGAACAACCGCATCCATCTTGGCCTTTTTGAACATCTGGATATATGAAGACTGCTGCTGTTCATCAGTCACGTAGTAGATGACCTTTTCCTTCTTCTCTTCTTCTACGGGATTGCCGTCCTTATCAAGGATTTCGCCTTCGGCCTTTTCGCCCTCATCTGCCTTTTGGGCCTCATCTGAGGTTACGGCAGCATCCTTGTTTTCAGCATTTTCATCCTCATCATCGCCCGTGTCGATCTTGTTGACCTCGAGGCACTCAGGGAGTGTAAGATACTTGCCGTCAAGGTTCTTAAAGAGGATGTAGTCTGTCATCTTCTTGCAGAACTTGTCATCCTTGAGGCAGCCGTATTTGATGAAGGGACTGATATCATCCCAGTATTTGTCGTACTCTTCCTTTTCGGTCTTGCACATGCCGGAGAGCTTGTCAGCAACCTTCTTTGTGATGTACTCGCTGATCCTGTTTACGAAGCCGTCATTCTGCAAAGCAGATCTTGAAACATTAAGCGGCAGATCAGGGCAGTCTATAACACCCTTAAGGAGCATCAAAAATTCAGGGATGACCTCCTTGATGTTATCAGCTATAAATACCTGGTTGTTGTACAGTTTTATAACACCTTCTATGGATTCGTACTCCATGTTGATCTTGGGGAAGTAGAGGATTCCCTTTAAGTTAAACGGATAGTCCATATTAAGGTGAATCCAGAACAGGGGTTCCTTGTAATCCTGGAATACCTTTCTGTAGAAAGCAAGGTACTCATCCTTTGTACAGTCGTTGGGATGCTTCATCCACAGAGGGTTGGTATCATTAAGGAGCTCGGGACGCCTTATGATCTTGACCTTTTCTTCATCGCCTTCTTTTTCGGGTTTGATCTCTTCGACCACTGTATCATCGGGAAAAACCTCATCCTTTTTAACTGTCTGGGTCTCCTTGGTGTTCTCCTTGGAGATATAGATCTCGGTCGGCATGAACGAACAGTACTTTTTAATGACTTCCTTTGCCTTGTATTCGTTACAGAATTCGAGAACATCCTCGTTAAGGAACAGGGTCACAGTCGTTCCGACGGTATCTCTTGTGCCCTCCTCCATGCGATACTCCGTACCGCCGTCACACTCCCAGTGAACAGGCTTTGCATCGCTCTTATATGAGAGAGTATCGATATGAACCTCGCCGGCTACCATGAATGCCGAATAGAATCCCAGTCCGAAATGACCTATGATCTGGTCTTCACTGGTCTTATCCTTATACTTTTCTATGAAGTCTGCGGCTCCGGAAAAGGCGATCTGATTAATATACTCGTCCACCTCATCCTCTGTCATTCCGATACCGTTATCGATGAACTTTATGGTCTTGTCCTCGGGATTGACCAGTATGTCTATCCTGGGCTTAAATCCCTCGGGAAGCGCATATTCGCCCATCATGTCCAGTTTCTTAAGCTTGGTTATGGCATCGCATCCGTTGGAAATGAGTTCCCTGTAGAAAATATCATGGTCGGAATAGAGCCACTTTTTGATAATGGGAAAAATGTTTTCACTGTTTATTGACAGTGAGCCTTGTCTGTTAGACATAAAAACCACCTCTTTATTCAAAATATGTATGATAAACCTCAAAGAAACTCTGAGTGTTCACACCATCAACATCAGATACGCTTATCGAATCCCACAGTTCATCGTTAAAATAGGTTGAAAGAGTCCGCGCGTAGTCATCATAGTCCTCTCCGAAAACCTCCTGCCTTTGAACCTCGGAGAGCTTAACCTTATTCAGATCCGTCTCTTCCCTGTTAAAGGTAGAGATACATTTTATTATGTGATAACCGTAATCAGTCTCCACGACATCGGATATCTCATCATTACCAAGATCGAATGCCGCCTGTTCAAATTCGGGTTCCGTATCGTTCTTGCCGAAGGAATAATCCGAGAGGTCACCATCCGAATACTGAAGCACGAGATCCTTAAAGTCATGTTCCCCGTCAGTAGCCAGATCATGTATCATGCAGGCTTTGTCGTATGCGATCTTTTTGGCCTCCGGAGAATAATCAACCTTGTCTCCGTGCCGGTCTATCGTATAGGTTTTAATAAATACATGCTGTACGGTAATGGTCCTTGCTTCATCGTCCGATATCTCGGGATTGATATCCGCTATGCGGGATCTGTAGAGCTTTTCTGCCAGCGCGTATTCACGGTACATGCCGTAAATAACATCCCTGTTCACGTTCATTACAGCTACTTCGTTGCTACTCAGGGATGAATAATAATCATTTGTGCAGTCGTTTACGAGTTTATCATCTTCCTCCGACAGCTCTATGCCGCTGATGGCAGCCAGTATGTTCATGGCTTTTATCTGTGACAGCTCAAATATGACGTTGTCCTTGATATTCTCCGGCATGGACACTCCGTCGACCGATGTTCCCCATATCCCGGATCCGTATACGTCTTCATATTTGCATTTGGTGTTTGCCAGGTATACATAGGCCTCCGGCAAAGTACAGGTCATTGAGATGTCTTTATCAATGTCCTTTATTATGAAGACTTCATCCTTCGAAAAGCCCGTGGTCAGAAATACCTGTTCGCGTTCTTTATCCGCGCAGCCGCCAAGCAGCATCATTACGAGCACCGTCACGAGCGGAAATATTATGCGTTTTCTATGGTTTATAGTCTTTGAGCAGATTGCCATATCTGTCGTATATCCTGTCTCCGTCTGTCAGCAGATACATCTCATCCGACATGAGAAGGTCGGTAAGGTCCTTTGAATCCGTGATCCTGTCCCGCGTCATGATCCCGCCGCCGAACATGGTCGTCGAGTGAACATCCGAACCGGCACAGGTCGGGAAATTATGCTTTCTGGCATACTCTATGGCTTTTTCGTTAAATTCCAGTCCCAGATGGGATTTGGACAGATGTGATGAGTGAGTAGCATTTATCGTCTCGACTCCGTCCACATCATCGGGAAAAAGCCTGATCTCGGGAATATAATACTCCTCCCTGTATGGATGGGCCTGCATGACTATGCCGCCGCCTGCGTGGACCAGCTTTAATTGTTCACTTATGGTGGCATCCCAAAACTCCGGGGTATCAAGCATATATTCAGGTGTCAGCCCGTACAGCAAAAACTCAGTGCCACAAAAGCCCGTCTCCAGGCCGAACATAACAAGAAGTCCGTTTTTATCGCCCCATGCCTTGGCATCTTCATAGCCTTTGAGGTATTGGGTCATCCACTCTCTCCAGGGCAAAGACCTGTCAACGGCTGTATTTCCTCCCCAGGCATGATCGGTAACCACTATGCCGTCATAACCGAATTCCTTGGCCGCGCGGGCCATATCTGCACCGGGACATCTGCCGCAGGCACTGCCCTGGCTGGTATGGAGGTGTAACTCATATCTGTATCTGTAATCATCTGTATTCATTGCGACTCCGGATCGGTGGCCTGCCGTGATCAAGGTATCCCGATCCCCGAATCATATTATACTTTCTTTTAAAAAAAACAGAATAAAAAACTGCGTAAAAAAGTATAAAAAAATCATTAATTATCATTTTCACCGGGAATCGCCGGATATCCACCCGCCATTATCCCGAATTTGGAGCGCATGGCAACGAGAGCATCTATCTGCTCCCTGTTAAGAGGGTTGCTGTGTCCTATGACTTTTTCCGTCAGCATTGTAATATATGCGTAATACTCTATAGACTCGAGCCTGTAGTAAGCAGCATAGGGATCACTGCCCCAGGTAGTCACGCCGTGATTGGCCAGTATCACTCCGTTATGGCTCGTAAAGTACGGCGCCATGATATTCGGGATCTCATCAGATCCCAGCTCGGCATACGGAAGTACGGGAACGTCACCGAGACTTATCACCGCTTCTGCAAGTATCGGCTTATCAAGGGCGATACCCGCTATCCCGAATGCGGTACTTATCGGAGGATGAGCGTGACACACCGACATGATCTGAGGATTTTCTTTATATGCACGAAGGTGCATCTTTAGTTCAGACGAAGGCCGGCCCTCGCCGCGCAGCACATTGCCGTCAAGATCAGTCACAATGAGCATCTTCTTTTTCATAAAACCCTTGGAAACCCCGCTCGGAGTGGCCAGTATCTCCTTTTTGCCGATGCGGACGGATATATTGCCGTCATTGGCAGCAACAAGGTTTCTCTGGTACATCCTTTGTCCGATGTCTATGATCGCCCCGGCGGCATCTTTTTCGTTAACGTATTTTTTCATTGAACTATCCTCCAACATATGCTATACTCACCGAACGTGCGGATGTTTACTCCTTCCCATCCGTCAAATACCCTAAAGGAGGTTTTTTTATGCAGAAAAAGAAGGTTTTATCAATCACTCAGGCTGCAGTGATCGCAGCTATCTATGTTATCCTGACCTATATTGCTAATTTGTTCGGACTGGCCAACTACGCAATACAGGTCAGATTCTCGGAAGCACTGACAATTCTTCCTATCTTTACTCCGGCAGCCATCCCGGGATTGTTCATCGGATGTATCATCAGTAATATTCTCACAGGCTGTATGCTGCTCGATGTGATATTCGGTTCACTGGCCACACTCATCGGTGCGGTCGGTTCTTATCTCATAGGAGAAAAACTCAGGCACTCCGGGGCATCTGAATTTCTATGCTCTCTGCCACCGATAATATCCAATACACTGATCGTTCCCTTTGTGCTGGCATATGTATACAGATTCGAGGGCTCGATCCTGTATTTCATGCTTACCGTATGTATCGGAGAGATCATTTCATGTTTCGTGTTGGGACAGATCCTGCTGAAGGCTCTTAAGCCCGTCAGCAAGCAGATCTTTGGCGCTCCAAAGGATCAGGCCGCTGAGCCGGAATCCGGATGTCTGAACACTTCGGATCAACAGAGCAAAAACTGACAGGCGTGTCATTCACGACAACCTGTCCATCAGATAAGAGAAGATCAGATATGCGGTTTTTAACGGATCATGTCTGATCTTGCCGTTTTCGATGTTAAAGACATGACCTTCTATGATCTCAATATCCGGATCATCGGATAATGAAGTGTCTATCATAACCGGAGTCTTATTCTCCGTAGAAAAATATCTGTCGATTATACGAGAGTCTATATGGGCATTGTTGGCAACAACAATGTCTATTTTTCTCTTATTAAGGTAACGGTTAAGGACCTTTATGTGGTCCCCGACCGAATAATCATCGGTCTCTCCCGGCTGTGTCACGAGGTTTGAAACATACATAAGGGGTGCTGAACACTCATCGAGTGCATCCACCACCTGACCGGATAAAAGATGCGGAAGTATGCTCGTATAAAGGCTTCCCGGGCTGAATATGATAAGGTCCGATTCCCTGATCTTTTGCAGTATCTCGTCGCTGACATGCACTTCATGGTCGTAGCAGAGTCTGTCTATGTTCTTTATATTAAGCGAAACTTCTTCCTCTCCGTAGTATTCGCCGTTACTGCCCTTACCGACGAGATCCACCTTTTCCTCCGTGAGCGGGAGAACTGTACCCTTGACGTTAAGTATCCGGGCCATATACTTGGTGGCTTCCGTAAGATTCCCCTTGGTGTCAATAAGTGCTGCCAGCATTATGTTCCTGACCGGATGATTGTGAAGAGAGCCGTCCTTTTCAAACCGGTATTGAAGAAGATTTATAAAGTCCTCATCGACATTTGCCATGGACAGCAGAACCTTTCCCACGTCGCCTACTGCGGGAATATCGAGCTCCTCTTTGAGGACACCCGTACTCGAGCCGTTATCCGATACGGCTATGACCGTCGTAACGTCGATAGGAAAAAGCTTTAGTCCCGATAAAAGGCACGAAAGCCCCGTACCTCCTCCGAACACAACGACCTTCTTTATATCTGATACGAATTTATCCTTCATCTTATCCTCTATTCCTCTGTGGGCCTTATTTTTTCTTCAGGCAGATATTTCTTTACCGTCATAACGAGATGCATGGCATCAATAGGCTTTGTGAGATAATCCTCAAATCCCGCTTCCATGTAGGTCTTTCTGCTGTCTGAAAGTGCATTTGCAGTAAGAACGATAGATACCGTGTCTTTGTTAAGTGACCTGTCATCGTTCCTTATCATCTTAAGCGTTTCTATTCCGTCAGGATCCGGCATCATATGATCGAGTAGTATCAGGTCGTATTTCTTTTCCCGGCATAATTCGACAGCCTTAGTTCCGTTACTGCAAAGATCCGGCTCGATTCCTGCCAGATTCAGGAAATACTTGGCGATCTTAAGGTTCATTCCGTTATCGTCAACGGCCAGTACCACGGCATCAGGTGCTATATAATCGCAGTCCGCAGTCCCGGGATCCTCCACATGCCGGCTTTCCATGAAATCTTCTTTAAGGAGGGTCCTGTCATGAATCCCTGTCTTAAGATCGATCATGAAATCAGAGCCTTCAAGGTATTTGCTCTTAACGGATATCTCTCCGCCCATCGAGTCGACTATGCTCTTTACTATCGCAAGGCCGAGACCAGTTCCTTCGATATTACGGTTCTTTTTGACATCAGCGCGGGTAAATGCTTCGAAAAGATGCTTCTGGTCTTCTTCTTTTATTCCGCGTCCCGTATCCTTAATACTGAACTTTAAAAGGAATTCATCCTCTCCATTGTATTCTCCTCCCACCGATAATGTCACAGAGCCGGTGTCGGTGTATTTGATGGCATTGTTTATTATATTGATAAGTATCTGCCTTATTCGGAACTCATCGGAAATAAGGCCGTCCGGAACCTCGGATACGATCTTCGTCTCGAGTTTTAAATTCTTTTCATCTGCCCTTTCCTTAAGCATCGGCATGATATCACGCAGCATCAGTGACATCGAAAACTCCGTGTTCGAGATCTCCATCTTGCCTGCCTCGATCTTCGAAAAATCAAGGACATCATTAACAAGCATAAGGAGCATCCTGCCCGAACTCTTTACGCTTTGGGCATATTCGTTTATCGTATCATCCCTGTTCTCCCGGATGATCATCTCGTTCATTCCGAGGATAGCGTTTATAGGAGTCCTTATCTCATGTGACATGCTGGCAAGGAACTTTGTCTTGGTCTCAGACAGATCAATGGCTTTCTGGCGCTCATCCCTTATCTTTCTAAGGTCGGCTATCTGCTGTACGACTATCATCAGCAAAAGGAGCGCAAGTCCGGTCATCATAAGCAGGTTATTGTTTAAGACCGGAATAAAGTTAAGCGCCATTATCTCTAAGATACCGCACGCAATGAAAAAGCCGAATCCGATCGCCGTGTATCTGTATTCCTTTATGTTCCCGCGGACTATCTCTATGATAAAGATCACGATCACGGCCAGGATCAGCACACCAAGTACCGCATCATGATACGGAAGTGTTCTGGGAAATACCATGATCTCGGTAAAGTGCAGAATCGAGCATGCCAGTAGATTTAAAGTGGTCAGAATGACCAGTCCGACCATGACTTTACGATATCTGCCGCGTTGGAGCGAATCAAGATAGAATATCAGATTATACGGCATCATCATGCTGCAGAAATAATTGACTATACCGTCTATGTGGAAATGTCCGTACACAAACGGACACAGATACGAATTGCTGATTATCCAGGATGCGATGATAACTATGCTCAAAGCTCCGTACATCATTCCGATTCGCTGACGATATACGAGATTCATGATAATGCTCGCGATCACGATCACCAGGGCAAGCAGGAACAATATCTCCGCCAGCATGAACGACAGGCCGTATCTGGTCATCAGATAAGGGAGCAGTCCCGAGCCGGTGGTCACAAAGGTGTCCTGGTACAGATAACCGCTCCTGCTCGTATTGTGTCTGACTATCTGTATAGGAGCGCCCGAATCTTCGGCCGTGAGGGGAACCACCATGTAGAAGCGCTTAACGCATCCGCCCGGCAGGATGATATCCCGATCTTCGTTAAAGTCCTTACGGAAATTGCCGTTTATGAATACAGTAGCATTTCCGCCTACGATAAAGCAGAAGTCCGAGCCGTCGCTTATCTTCTCGGGAAGTCTTGAAGCCATCGTGAACGTGCCCCGTTTACCGCTGCCGTTATAGTGCGAAGTACCTCCCTTTATAACGTTGTTATACGAATCGGTTATGGTCCACTCTTCAATGTAGACCGGATCTCCGCTTATCACAGGATCCGAGCGATCCTTGCTGCAAAAATATACGATAAGTCCCATCAGGCAGGCAAGGATCAGCGCAAATGCAAACTTTAAAAAGTTCATCATCCGCTCTTCGATCTTCATTTTTTCAGTCTGGCCGTTGTTAGTCATCTGTTGAAATTCTTTCTAAAAATCACTTATGTGGTTTAAGTTTCTTAAGGGAATCCGAATACGGCGGATATGCGATGCCGTTTTCGGTTATTATCGCAGTGATATATTCGTTATCAGTCACATCAAATGCGGGATTGTAAACCTTGACTCCCTCCGGAGCCATCCTGTGTTCATACCACATCTCGGTGATCTCCGTATCGGGACGCTGTTCGATCTTAATATCATCTCCGCATTTAGTATCAAGGTCTATAGTGGAAGTCGGAGCGCATACATAAAACGGAATGTTAAATCTCTTTGCCAGTGTGGCGACACCTCCGGTTCCTATCTTGTTGGCCGTATCTCCGTTAGCCGCGACCCTGTCACATCCGACAAACACAGCGTTTATGAGGCCCTTTTTCATGACCGAATAGGCCATATTGTCGCAGATCAGAGTTACGTCCACTCCGGCGCTTTGAAGTTCAAACGACGTGAGTCTGGCTCCCTGCAGCAGCGGTCGCGTCTCATCTGCGTAGACCCTAAGATCATAGCCTTTTTCAAGTCCAAGATAAATAGGGGCTGTGGCAGTACCGTATTTGCTGGTCGCCAGCTGTCCCGCATTGCAGTGCGTGAGGATCCCGTAACCCTTTTTGATAAGAGACAGTCCGTATTCACCGATCTTTCTGCAGGTATCTATATCCTCCTGCTGTATATCCATCGACTCCTTATAGAGGACCCCGATCACTTCTTCAAGAGGTCTTCCTTCATCAAGAGCTGCCTTGCAGACTCTGTCCATCCTGTTAAGTGCCCACGAGAGATTGACAGCTGTTGGTCTCGAAGAATTAAGGTAGTCCTTCTGTTTAAGGAAAGCCTCGTAAAAACGGGTTCCCTCATCAGCGCCGGCTGCTGTTTCGACGTTTGTGCCGCTGTCTTTTTGCATATCAGATCCGCTACGTATTTCATCAGATATCTGCACTGAAAGGACGTAGAGTCCGAATGCGGCGGCAACTCCTATTGCCGGTGCTCCTCTGACCTTCAGAAGGTAGATCGCATCCCAGATCTCCTTCGCGGTACTCAGCTTAATAAGCTCAGTTCTTGCAGGAAGAAGTGTCTGGTCGATTATTATGACGCAGTTGTCATTTTTATCAAGTTCTACAGTATTGTAATCAAGTATTGATTTAGTCATAATTCTTTCTCGTAACAGATGAAGGGCTGCTGATACATGAAAACCTCACCGGCTTTTCTCATATCAAGTTTGGCATATGAGCGCATAGCCTTTACATTAAGCTTGTTGACCATGTAGTGAACACTTTTATAGCCTCGCTCCTTAAGGACGCTCATGCAATGGCGTATCATTTTCGGGGCGATCCCACGGTTTTGATAGTCGGGATGGACTGCGAGCCTAGAAAGCTCACCGCCCGGTCTTAACGAGTCTGTCCAGAATTCGAGTGCTTCAACTCTCTCATCCTTATCGATCGATATAGCCGCGATGATCATGCCTTCATCGTTTTTCATGACAAAAAGTCCTTCGTTTTTAAGGTCAAACTCTATTGTTTCAAGCGAAGGATATTCATCCTCCCAGGGACAGAACTCCCGCCCTTTCTGCATGTCATAAAGGGCAAGTATCTCGTCCGTATTTTCTTTTGTCGCTGCTACTATCGTTTCTGTTTCACTCATTATTCCGGATATATCATCGACAGCATCTTAGCCACTCTAATAACGTATGTGTGGAGTGTCTTTACCTTGTTGTATCCGCTAAGTGCTATTGCTTCTCTTTCTTCATCGTGTGACAGGTAATATGCTATGAGTTCTGCACAGTCTTTTTCGGTTTCATAGCATAAAAGGTCCTCTCCTATCTCAAAGTACTCCGGGATCTCTGCCTGGAAATTAGTAAGCAGCAGGCCACCGCATCCCATAATGTCCCATATCCTCTGGGGCAGTCCTGTCTTAATGCATCGCATAGTTGGATTTAGATTGATCTTTGACTGCTTGAATACAGCAGGCATCTCATCATGAGTTCTAACTCCGCCGTATGCGGTAAATGACCCCTTTAAAACATCGGTTTCAGATCTGGTAAATATGCTCAAAACGCTCTTATCCGCTTCGGGAAGATAACGGAGCGCATCACCTGTTAAATCATCCGAGCACTCCAGCGAAGCGATGGTATTAAGCAACCTGACTCTGTCCCTGGCCGTCAGTTCAAATCCCAGAACATTCATGATGCTGATAAGATCATCGGTATTCGTCACGGCTTTGCCAATATCACAACGCTCCCACAATCCCGGCAGAGAATCTTTGATAAA
>JAILAN010000151.1 GCA_024681595.1 Lachnospiraceae bacterium | reverse complement strand
TAACTCATGAAGAATGCATATATCATAATACCGGCGCTCGATCCGGAGGAAAAACTGGTCTCATATATCAAAGAACTTCTGGATGCTGATTTTTCCGATATCATCGTCGTGGATGACGGTTCATCACCGGAGCATAAACCTGTTTTTGACCAAATAAAGGAAAAATACGACTGTACGATCATCACCCACAGCCACAACATGGGTAAGGGACGTGCACTGAAGAACGCATTCGAGCATTTTCTGAGGCTCCCCTCTGTCGGAGAATTTGAGGGTGTGATATGCGTTGACTGTGACGGTCAGCACACGGTGAATGATGTATGTAAAGTATATGATGAGCTCTGTAAGGGTGAAAACGAACTTATTCTGGGATCAAGGAATTTTGATCTGGGAAACACACCTAAAAAGAGTATCGCAGGAAATAAGAGTGTCCGGCTGCTTTTTAAGCTGTTGTGCGGACTTGATCTTAACGATACGCAGACAGGACTGAGGGGAATCCCCACATCATTACTTCCGGAATACAAGAATCTCAAGGGCGAACGCTACGAGTACGAGATGAACATGCTCATTCTTTCTGCCCACAAAAAGATCCCTGTTAAAGAAATACCCATCGAGACTGTTTATATAGATGAGAATAAGGGCTCTCATTACAGGCCTTTTGCGGATTCGGTAAGGATTGCGGCCCTCATATTCAAGGCGCTTTTTGCGCGCAGGTGATGGACCACGGGGACGGGGTTTGTGGACCATACACTGGATGGGCCCCGGGGACGGGGTTTGTGGACCATACACCGGACATCTGCTACATAAAAGGAGAGATCAATGGCTAAAGAAGCAAAGATCACGGTTCATCCCTCATATAAGATCGGGGAGATATCAGGCAGGCTGTTTTCGGCCTTTTTAGAGCCGATAGGAACGATAGTAAACGGAACGATGTTCAATCCCGCTCATCCCACGGCAGATGAGCAGGGATTCAGGCGTGATGTCATCGACGCCCTTAAGGAAACCAAGGTTCCGGCTATTAGGATGCCCGGCGGTAATTTTGTATCTGCCTGGCAGTGGAAGGATTCCATAGGACCTAAGGAAGAGCGCAAAGTCCACCTTGACCCGGCATGGCATCAGTATATCACTAACGAAGTCGGACATGATGAGTACCTTCAGTGGGCCGAAAAGGTAGGAACAGAGCCGTTATATACCGTAAATATGGGAACCGGTACCATGCAGGATGCCATGGATCTCGTGGAATATACCAATCATAAAGGTGGTACTTACTGGTCAGACCTTCGAAGAAAATACGGCCATGAGGATCCTTATAATGTAAAGATGTGGTACCTCGGAAATGAGATGGACGGGCCGTGGCAGTTAGGTTCGTGGAGCAAAAATCCCGAAGGCTACGGATGCAAGGTGCTTGAGACCTCAAAAGCCATAAAATGGATAGACGAGACTATAGAAACGGCTGTCTGCGGATCCTCAGCTCCGTTTATGGAAAGCTTTCCCGTCTGGGATGAGGCCGCACTTGATAAATGCTATGACGTGGTGGACTATGTTTCCGTTCATCATTATCACAGTGCACCTCCCGGTGATATCAGGTCACTTCTCGGCGGGGCTTTATATTATGAAGACTATATAAACACCCTAACGTCAATGATCGATTATGTTGCTTCAAAGCACAGATCTCCCAAACAGGTCAACATCTCGTTTGATGAGTACGGAGCCATGATAAGACCTCTTGAGGAACTGCATCCGGGATACGGCAGATACAACATGTCAAGGATACATTATCGATTTGATCCCGAAAGGGAGTACGTACTTCATGATCCTGACAAAATGAAAGAGCGAAAGTTTCCGGGAGGGGAGATGATCCAGGCTCTTGGCATGGCATCGATCCAGCTGGCACTTCTCAGGCATGCCGACAGGGTCAAGATAGGATGTATGACGGGAGGCATATACGCGCTTGCTGCATCGGATCACGATCATGTGTGGAAGTCGGGTTCGCACTATATCTTTACTCAGTTGCTTGAGTTTGCAAAAGGGACCTCAATTGATACGAAGGTTGAAAGCGAGACTTTTGACATGCCCGGATACGCTATCGAAGACACATCGCAGTACACCGGAAAAGAGGGAGTTAACTTTATTGACTCAGCCGGTGCCTGGGACAAAGAAAACGGCAGACTTTCCGTATTTGTGATAAACAGGAATGAGGATACGGAATACCCTCTTACCGTTGATCTTAGGGGATTTGAAGGATACAGACCTGCAAAAGCCTACAGGATGTTCACCGATGATCTTGAATGCGGCAATTCATATGGCAATGATACGGTGCTCAAGCCTGAAAAGGTGGAAAACTACACATTTGAAAACGGTGAAATGAAGCTTCATGTTAAGCCGCTTTCGTGGAACGTATTTGTCTTTGAATCGTGAAAGCTGGCAAAAGGGTATTGATAAGAGAGGTTATATGAGAAAGATAGCCGTGATTTTTCCGGGAGTCGGATATACAAAGGATAGACCTTTGCTTTATTATTCGGGCAAGCTGGCTGTTAAGCATGGATACGAACTTAAACATATAGATTTTACCGGCCTTAAGTGGAGCAAGGAAAAGCTTAAGGACCGGGCTTTTCTTGATGAGACTATGAAAACCTGTCTTGGAATGACGGAAAAAGCCTTGGAGGAGCTTGGTGATCTTTCAGGCGATGAGGTCGTTTTCATATCAAAGAGCATCGGCACGGTCGTGGCAACGGCATATGCCGGGAAGAAAAATCTGAAGGTCAGACAGATATGTTTTTCACCGCTTGAACTTATTTCAGATTACGTCGAGGATAAAAATGCGGAACTCTTTAGCGGAGACGCCGACCCCTATGCCGACTTTGATTCTGTAGAAAAGATCGCCAAAGATAAGAAGCTTAACATGCACCGGATCGTTGGAGGAAACCATTCGCTTGAAACCGGTGATGTAGATGAAGACATTGATAATCTCAGAGCAATGATGCAGTCAATCGTCCGTTTCTTCGAATGATTATGCAAATGTTCTAAAAATCGTACAATAATTCTGTATATTTCTACTTGTCACTTTTCACTTATTATGATAATATATCCCTTGCAGAAAAACATCTGTACGCGCTACGCGGACATAAAAAAACAAACGTCCCTGTACACGGGACAGTAATGTAACGGCTGATCAAGGGATTTTCATCGGAGAACATATGGGCAGCAAATACTA
>JAILAN010000138.1 GCA_024681595.1 Lachnospiraceae bacterium | reverse complement strand
TGGCTATGGGATGCCGTGAAAAATCAAGAGGAGCTCTAAACATCCCCGGATACAGACCGGCAGGTATTTATTCAGCCGGAACGGCCCAGAGATATGTGAATATTGAGGGAAAGATGCCCGGAAAAAAGGTTGTTATCTTAGGATCCGGAGATATAGGTCTTATCATGGCCAGACGTATGACGCTCGAAGGAGCGAAAGTTCTTTGTGTTGCCGAGATCGCACCGTATTCCGGCGGCTTGAGAAGAAATATAGTCCAGTGCCTTGACGACTATGACATACCGCTTCTTTTCAGCCATACCGTAACGAGGATCCACGGTAAAAAACGTGTTGAAGGAGTGACAATATCAAAAGTCGATGAAAACTATAATCCCATTCCGGGAACAGAAAAGTATTACGAGTGCGACACGCTTCTTCTGTCGTGCGGACTTATCCCCGAAAACGAATTATCAAGGGATGCGGGAACACTGATAGAAAAAACCACACAGGGACCTGTAGTCAACAAAAATCTTGAAACGACAGCCCGCGGGATATTTGCGTGCGGTAATGTTCTTCATGTTCATGATCTTGTTGACAACGTTACAAAGGAAAGTGTCGAAGCCGGGAAAATGGCGGCACAGTTCATAAAGGACGGTATTAAAGACTGGGGGGAAGCTCATGCGGTAAAGATACCCTCAAAAGAAAAGAATACTATTCCCGAAGACATGGACAGGACCTGCCAGATGATCTGCATATGCTGTCCAAACGGATGTTTGCTGACTGCAAATAAGGGTAAAGACGGTCAGTATACCGTTTCCGGAAATCTCTGTCCCAAAGGTGAGGAATATGCAATAAACGAGATGACCAATCCCGTAAGAAATATCTCATCCATAATCAGAGTTAAGAACGGAACTGGTCCTGTGGTATCCTGCAAGACTTCGTCTGAGATACCCAAGGGTAAGATACATGAAGTAATGGAGCTTATCATGAGGACAGAAGCTGACGCACCGGTCAAGGTCGGAGACATACTCATCAAAGATGCTGCAGGCACAGGAGCCGATATCATAGCTACTAACGTGATGCTTCGGGCATGACCGAAGTAATATACAGATGATCAGAAACATATACAGATGATACAGGGGAGGAACTTATGTCCGGATCTGAAAATGTAACTCTTAAACTGAATAAAAGCCGTACATTTCTGATAGGGTTTGCGTTCTTTGGGATACTTCTTTTATGGCAGGTATACGATTCGTGGTGCCCGACATTCCTGACAGATATCTTTGCCAGGAGGATGTATGACCTTTCTTCAGCGCAGCTAAAGGCCGGGGATCCTGACAAGATACTCAATGTTCAGTGGATAGTCGGAATCATAATGGCGTGCGATAACCTCGCCGCACTTATACTGCTTCCTATATTCGGTAACCTTTCTGACAGGACAAAGACACCGATAGGCAAAAGAATGCCCTATATTCTTACGGGGACCTTCGTTTCGGCGATCGCATTCCCGTTCATTCCTGTTTTCTTCCACTACAACAATGTGGCAGGCATGGTGATAATCATGTGCATCGTCCTCATATTCATGATGATGTACCGTAACCCTGCTGTAGCGCTGATGCCAGATATCACGCCGAAGCCCTTAAGAGCTAAGGCAAACGGCATAATCAATATCATGGGCTACCTGGGAGGAGCTTTTGCTACCGTTCTTGGAATATTCCTTAAACTTTCCGACTACATCAATGTTGAGGATTCAGCGAGAAAGCTATGGATAATAGAGATCCCTTTCATTATAGCTTCGGTTCTTATGGTGATATCTGCCATGGTCCTTTTTGCCACCATAAAGGAAAACAAGCTGGCAGAAGAACTCAAAGAGGAGATGGAACTCGGAGAACAGATGGCGGCGATTGAAACTCCGGTCGATGATGACGCTCCGATGTCAAAGGCCAACAGGAACATGCTGATGGCGATCCTGGGAGCAGAATTTCTGTGGTTCATGGCAGACAATGCTATAGGAACATACATCGGAAACTATGTTATCTATTATCTGAATTCGGTATCAAGCGCGACTATGTTGCTGACAATAATAGGCGGAGCAGCCAGCGTGATCGGTTTTGCTACGGCCGGTAATATCGCGGACAGGATTGGCCGCAAATGGACTATAAGCACAGGCCTTTGCATAACGGTTCTTTCGATGATAGTCATGTGCTTTGTAGCTCCGACCGGGAATGTTACGGGAGTGAACGGTGAATATGCTTTCCCTTCCCTTCTCTTTACGGTATGGGCTATAAAGGGATTCGGCATGGCACTTGTTCACAACTGTTCGTTCCCGATGGTGGTAGAACTCTGCTCAAGCAAAAAGATCGGAAGATTCACAGGCTTTTACTATGCGGCCAGCATGTCGGCCCAGACCATCACACCGGTCCTTCTGGGACTGGTGTTCAAGGCTACGCTCATGTGGAGAGCCCTACCCGTCTATTCGACGATACTGTTCCTATTAAGCCTCGTGGTATTTACTATCCTTGTTAAGAACATCAAGGCCAGAAAAGTTGAAAATGCCCACGGACTTGAAGCACTTGATAACGACTGACACACATGTCATAATCAATCACTGTTTCTACGGAGAAAAATACAGAAAGATTCGGCGGGAGAATATATGATAAAGATCTTACTGACCATCCTGATAATTATACTAGCACTTATACTGCTCATTCTTTTTCTTATCACACCGGGACATGCTTCGGCTGCCAAAAAAGAAGCTTTCATAGGAAGAAACTTTGCTCACAGGGGCCTGTATGAAAAAGATCAGAGCATTCCGGAGAACTCGCTTACCGCATTTAAACGGGCAGTTGAAGCTGGCTACGGAATGGAACTTGATGTACAGCTTTCCCGTGACGGGCAGGTAGTGGTTTTCCATGATGACGATCTTAAGAGAGTCTGCGGAGTCGATAAGGATGTGGATGCACTGACGCTTGATGAACTTAAGGCTTTAAGCCTTTGCGGAACCGAAGAGAGGATACCGCTGTTTACCGAGGTGCTAAAGGTCGTTAACGGACAGACTCCGATGATAGTGGAACTTAAGAACGGACGCAGGAACAGGGAATTGTGCCAAAAGACGCTGGAAATACTGAACGGATATAACGGAAAGTACTGTGTAGAGAGCTTTAACCCGTTTATTACCGCCTGGTTCAGATTTCATGCTCCTCATCTGATGAGGGGTTTCCTCTGCCAGCTGCCGGAAGTATATGTTAAGGACGGTTTAAGCCCGGTTATCGGAGGTATGCTGGGAAGGGGAATATTTAACTTTGCGGCCCGCCCCGAATTCATGGCTCATAAGATAGGTAAAAAGACCTTTTTTGTCAGGATAGCGGAAAAACTCGGAGCAGTAAGGGTGGCCTGGACGGCGCATGATTCCGATGCAGAAAATGACCATGATATAGTCATTTTTGAGCATTACCGCCCGGAAATAAGATACTGATCATAAAGTAAAATGATTACCTGCCTGCTGTAAGGGTAAATATTGAATTTAGCGATTAAAAGCGTTAAAATAAAATATTAAAGTATTTCATCTGGAAGGATAACATCGAAAATGAAACAAAAACTCGGTCTTCTGACCACGATCATCATAGTCGGTATAGTAATAGGCGTGATCTTCGGATCCTTTTATACTGTATCGGAGCAGCAAAATGCCGTTGTTACACAGTTCGGTAAGGTTGTTAGGACAGATACGGCAGGAATGTATTTTAAGGTTCCGTTCATTCAGCGCGTGAACAAGGTTGATATCACCACTCACGGAACGGGTATAGGATACACGATCTCAGCAGACGGACAGAATATTCCGGATGACAATGACGGGATCATGATAACCAGCGACTTTAATCTGTTGAACATAGATTTTTACCTTGAATACAGGGTATCGGATCCGGTCGCGTATCTGTTCAATTCAAAGGAACCGGAACTCATACTGAGAAATATTGCACTTGCCAGCATACGTTCGGTCGTATCCAACTATACGGTCGATGATGCCATGACGACAGGAAAGGGACAGATCCAGGCTGATGTTAAGGATGAGATGATAGAGGAACTGACCGAGCAGAATATAGGTCTTTCCGTAGTTAACATATCGATCCAGGATTCTGAACCTCCCACACAGGAGATCATTCAGGCATTTAAGGCCGTTGAGACCGCAAAGCAGGGGGCCGATACAGCAAGGAACAATGCGCTTCAGTACCAGAACCAGCAGATACCTGCCGCTGAAGCATCCGCCGACAGGATCGTCCAGACTGCAGAGGCTAATAAAGCAGCCAGGATCGCAGAGGCCGAAGGACAGGTGGCCAGATTCAATGAAATGTACGATGAATATGAACTGTATCCGCTGATAACAAAGAAAAGACTTTTCCTCGAGACAATGGAGACGATCCTTCCCGGAGCAAAGGTCATCATCACAGACGGAGAAACACAGAACATGCTCCCGCTCGAGAGTTTTGTATCTGAAGAGATAACCATCCCGGATATTGAATCCACGACCGAAGAGTAGGGCAATAAGAACAGGACAAATAACAGAAAAGAGAAAATAAATGGAACATTATCGTGAGTTTGATATGAAAAAAAGCGTAAAGAGAGGGCTTGTCGCAATAATAGCGATCCTTTTGTTTATAGTTATATGTGATATACCCTTTGTGGTACATCAGAAGGAATTTGTTGTTGTAAAACAGTTCGGTAAGATCGTTTCGACATTTGAAACTCCCGGACTGTATGCCAAGATCCCCTTCATTCAGTCTACTCAGAGAGTATCAACTGCCACGATCCTGTATGACCTTCCGGTATCGGATGTCATAACAAAGGATAAGAAATCCATGATCGCCGACAATTATGTGCTCTGGAGAGTCACGGATCCCAAACGATATATACAGACGCTAAATGCTGTTGAAGCAAGAGCAAATGAAAGGGTTGAGGCTGCAGTTTATAACGCTACCAAGAATGTTATCTCTTCAATGACGCAGGATGATGTTATCGCTGCCAGAGGAGATCTTTTAACAGACCTTGTTACCACACAGGCCAATTCGGATATAGGCGGATATGGTATTTCGATCATGCAGTCCCAGATCAAAACACTGGATCTTCCGGATGATAACAAGTCAGCCGTATACGAGAGGATGATCTCCGAGAGAAACAACATCGCTGAATCATTTCGTGCTGCCGGAGATGCGCAGGCACAGAAGATAAGAAACGAAACTGACAGGACTGTCACCGAGATGACAGCTACAGCCGAAGCTGATGCGGCCAAGATCGAAGCTCAGGGTGAAGCAAGCTACATGCAGATTCTTTCCAAGGCTTATAACGATCCGGAAAAAGCAGAGTTTTATACATTCTTAAGAAGCCTGGATGCTTTAAAAGCATCATTTATCGGGAATAATAAGACGATCATTCTTGACAAAGATTCCGAACTTGTAAGGATGTTGTACGGCTTTTAAGCAGTAGGAGTATAAGTGATCAAAAAGCTTACCATTGATAAAAAGGACTTGAACAGGATATATTGTATTCTTTTCGGGATCCTTGTTAATGTTGCTCTGTCATTTATTCTGTATAAATTTGAAGTACCTCTTTTTCTTGATACCATAGGAACCATCCTTGTAACGATGCTTGGCGGTTCTTTTCTCGGTATTGCCACAGGAGTTCTGTCAAATACTGTCAGTGCATTGTTTAATGACATATCGATATACTATGGTATTCTGAATGCGCTGATAGCCATCTGCACTGTTCATTTTTTCCGCAAAGGGAAATTTAAAAAGATCAAAGGGATAATACTCTTTATACTGGTATCAGCTCTTATAACAGGAGTGCTGGGAGCTGTTATTCAGACTCTTCTTATCGGGACCCCCCAGTACCGGTCTATCGAAGAGACGGTACGGCTTCTGTCCGAGAGCACCGGGATCAACCGCGTGATCAGCTTTATGATCGTTAACTTCTTCCTGAATATCGTAGATAAAGGAATTTCTGTCGGGCTGGCAATCTTTCTTTACAGGATTTTTCCGCAGCACCAGAGAGAGGCGATATACAGCAGCGAATGGAGGCAGAAACCATTTACGCTTGATGATATCAAACGGGTCAGGGAATTAAAGGGAAATAAAGTCCAGCATTCTCTAAAGGGAAGAATGTCTGTACTGCTTATTTTTGCAGCGCTCTTCCTGTCTTTTGTCATGGTATGGATAAGCGTTCAGCTGTACTATTCAAATACCAAAAAGGAATACACTGAACAGGCTCTTAATGCGGTCAGATTTGCCGCGGAGATAATCGATCCCGATAAAGTCGATACTTATCTTGAAAAAGGCAAAATGGCATACACTTATGTTGAAACCGAGAACATGCTATACCGCATAAGACGAAATGCTCCCGGAGTTCAGTTTCTTTATGTTGTAAAGATAAAGCCCGACGGATGCCATTTCATATTTGACCTTGAGACAGGTGGGACACCTGCATTCCAGCCGGGGGATGTAGTCGGATTTGAAGAAGCATTCCTGCCCTATGTGGATGATCTCCTTCAGGGAAAAGAAATAGAGCCCATAGAATCGGACGATATCTGGGGCTGGGTCCTTACTATTTACCATCCCGTAAAGGATGAGAGGGGCAATACGACATGCTATGTCGGTGCAGACGTTTCAATGCAGTTCCTGTCTTCATATACGAGGAGTTTTTTGTTAAGAGCGCTTCTTGCTTTTTCGGGATTCTTTGTTCTGATTCTAGCGTATGGCATGAGGGTCACAAGAACATATCTTATCTATCCGATCAACTCAATGGCTGCTGTTGCCAGAGGCTTTTCAAGCGATTCGGACGACCAGACGGCGCTTGATGATGATGTTAAAAAGCTTGAATCACTCGAGATCAAAACAGGAGATGAGATAGAAGCTCTTTATCGCGTTCTGTGCAAGATGACTGCCGATACTACGCAGCAGATGAAGGATATCAGGCATTATTCCGAAGCTGTGGCACAGATGCAGAACGGATTGATCATAACAATGGCGGACATGGTCGAAAACCGTGACTCCGACACAGGTGCACACGTTCAGAAAACCTCTGAATATGTCAGGATCGTTTTGGAGGGACTTAAGAAAAAAGGGTATTATAAGGATAAACTTACGGATAAATACATCTCGGATGTTGTAATGTCGGCACCGCTTCATGATGTCGGTAAGATAAACATACCCGATGCAATATTAAATAAACCGGGTAAACTCACTCCTGAAGAGTTCGAGATAATGAAGACTCATACCACTGTCGGTAAGAGGATCATGGAACATGCCATCAGCACCGTCCAGGGAGAAAACTATCTTAAGGAAGCCAGAAACATGGCGGCATATCACCACGAGAAGTGGGACGGCTCAGGTTATCCCGACGGACTATATGGGGAGGTCATTCCTCTTTCTGCACGTGTTATGGCGGTTGCGGATGTATTTGATGCTCTTTCTTCAAAGCGTGTATACAAACCGGCCATGCCAATGGAAAAGGCTCTGTCAATCCTACAGGAAGGATCGGGAACACATTTTGACCCCAAGTGTATAGAGGCCTTTATGGACTCTCTGGATGAAGTCATGGTCGTATACAAAAAATATCAGGAGATATAAGTCATGGATCAACGATACTGAAAAAGTATCGTTGAATCTGTTTAAAGAGGTGCAGGAATGTTCAAACACAAAATGCACAGGAGAATAATCTTTGTTGCAGCACTGATACTCGCACTGTCGGATATTGCCTGCGGATGTTGCTTTTTAGTAACATTTGCAGATGAAAATGTTGCTAAAAATGGTACGGAGTCTGAAACTGCTTCGGTTAACGGCGGAGGATACGCGGTAACCGGCCAGCTTTCGGGGGCCGGTTATAATGCTGAACTTTACAATGCAAATAACGGGCTTCCGACCTCTGATGCCAATGTCATTCTGTCAGCTTCTGACGGCTATATCTGGATAGGCGGGTATAGTGGAGTCATCAGATATGACGGCAGGTCGTTTGAACGTCTTGATTCATCAGATGGTCTGACCAGTGCAAAGGCCCTTTTTGAGGACAGTCGCGGCAGGATTTGGGTTGGGACCAACGATAACGGGGCGGTCCTCATCGATAAAGGACAAAACGTTCACTATACTTATAAAGAAGGTCTTCCTTCCTCAGTAATAAGATCCTTTGCGGAAAACAATGACGGAACGATCTATATCGGATCAACTAACGGTATTGCTTACTTAGAAGACGGGATGTCCATACGCACGCTTGATGATCCACAGCTTAAGGATGCTTATATAGTCAAGCTCGTCAGCGATGGTAACGGCACGATATACGGTAATACAAAAAGCGGTGATATCTTTGCGATAGCAGGTAATAAGGTAATTGCGTTTTATCACGGCATTGACCTCGGTATCGGAAATGTAACGACGATATATGCCGATCAGGATGATCCCGGAACAGTATACCTCGGAACTGACTCACATTGGATATACAAGGGCAGCTTCAATGATAATTTTGCGAAGATACTGCCCATAAATGTAGCACCGGCAGCCAATGTGAACTGGATAACCGTTGCGAGCAACAGAGTCTGGGCTATCTGCGATGATGCCATAGGTTATATCAATGAAAACGGCAAGTATGTCAAGCTTGATAACATACCCTTCAACAGCGGAATTGAGACCATGGCTGAGGATTATCAGGGTAACCTGTGGTTCACATCCTCAAGACAGGGCGTGCTTAAGATCGTTACGAGCAATTTCCAGGACATTAATGAACTGGCAGATCTTGATGAGGAAGTTGTCAACAGTACATGCCTTCACAAAGGACATCTTTATATAGGAACGGATAAAGGACTTAGAATACTGGACAGCCGTTACAGACAGGTCAGTAACGATCTTACGGAATATCTGGATGAGACCAGGATCAGATGTATAAACGAGGACAATGACGGGAATCTCTGGATATCCACATATACTAACGGACTCGGGCTAATCTGCGTGAATGAAAACGGTGAAATGACTTCCTTCACAGAAAAGAACGGATATGTCAATAATTCCACACGCTGTACCGTGACCGGAAATGACGGATCGATACTTGCTGCCACAAACGGCGGAGTCGTGAAAATAAAGAACGGAAAGATAGAAAAGACCTTTGGCGAAAGCTCGGGGATCAGCAACACGGTGATCCTGACCGTTGCCGAAGATAAAAACGGCAGGATTTATGCGGGTTCCGACGGTGACGGGATTTATATAATCGATGGCAATAATGTCACGCATCTTGGCCGTGACGACGGCCTTACAAGTGATGTCATATTGAGGATAAAAAGAGATGATCTAAGGGATGTGATGTGGATCGTAACGTCCAATTCGATAGAGTATATCAAAGACGGTACTATCACGATCGTTAAGAATTTTCCCTATTCCAATAACTATGATATCTATCCGGATAACAACGGAAATCTGTGGATACTTGCCTCATACGGGATATACTGTGTCAGAGCGTCGGATATGATCGAAAAGGAAACCTTCGAGTATACGCTTTATAACACAAAAAACGGTCTTCCGAGTCTGCCGACAGCCAATTCATTCAGTGAGCTTGATTCCAAAGGCAATCTTTATATCGCCGGAAGATCCGGGGTCAGCCGCGTCAATATCAATAATTTCTTTGACAGCAATGACCGCTTCAGACTTTGCGTAAAATCGATCTATTGTAACGATGTGGAGATCAAACCCGATGAAAACGGAAAATATACAATTCCGGCAGAATCCGGAAGAATACAGATCAATGCGACCGTCCTTAATTACAAACTGTCTGATCCGCTGGTGCATATATATCTGGAGGGAGCAAAAGACGACGGTATAACGATGACTCAGAATAACCTTACCGCTCTTGAGTACACCGATATGCCCTACGGAGATTATGTGCTTCACGTTCAGATACTCGATGATGACAGGACGGATGTGATTCAGGATGAGACCTACAGGGTGACAAAACTTCCCAGATTTATGGAACTTCTCGTAGTAAGATTACTTGCTGTGGCGTTGCTTGCACTTCTGGCCGGACTGATGGTATGGCGTTTTATGCAGAATACCATCATTAAAAGGCAGTATGCCGAGATACGCTCAGCCAAGGATGAGGCAGAGCGTGCCAACGGAGCAAAGTCAAGATTCCTTGCCAATATGTCCCATGAGATAAGAACGCCCATCAATACGATAATGGGTATGGATGAGATGATCCTAAGAGAAGATGCCACAGACGTCCCGAAGCCTTATTTCATGTCGATAGTCAACTATGCTCTCGACATCCGCAAGGCATCCGAATCTTTACTCGGATTAGTAAATGATGTATTAGATCTGTCCAAGATCGAATCAGGCAAGATGAATCTCGTTGAGCAGGACTACGATCTGCCGAAGCTTCTTCGCTCATTTGTGACCATGATCAGGTTGCGTGCTCACGAAAAGGATCTGACCTTTGATGTTAAGGTTGATGAGAACCTTCCCGTAAGACTATATGGTGACTCGGGCAAGATCAAACAGATCGTTCTGAATCTCCTTACAAATGCGGTCAAATATACCGAACACGGCGGGTTCGTTCTTAATGTTTCGATGCTTGAAAAGAAAGATGATAAATGCAGGATCTTGTTCTCTGTAAAGGATACCGGTATCGGAGTAAAGCCCGAAGATATGGATAAACTGTTCTCGGCATTTGAACGTATAGATGAAGAGCGAAACTCTGGAATACAGGGAACGGGACTCGGCCTTGATATCTCAAGGCAGTTTGCTGAGATGATGGGTGGAGAGCTAAAATGCGAGAGCGTTTACGGTCAGGGCTCCGAGTTCATACTGACCATAGATCAGAAGATAGTAAATGATGATGCCATAGGAGTATTTAAGGAAGAAGATCCGGATGAGATGAAGGGACCGTATGTTCCTCAGTTCTGCGCTCCGGATGCGGAGATACTGGTCGTTGATGATAATCCGATGAATCTTACGGTGATAAAGAACCTCTTAAGCGCGACCAAGATGTTCGTAACCACGGCATCGGGTGGTGAAGAGTGTCTTGAAAAGATAAGATACGGTTCGTTTAACGTGGTTTTACTCGATCATATGATGCCGGGCATGGACGGCCTTGAAACGATAAAGAAGATAAGAGAGGATCATCCCGACCTTCCTGTCATTGCACTTACTGCAAATACCGCCAACAGTGGACTTGAGTTCTATAAGTCATACGGCTTTGATGATTATCTTTCCAAGCCGATCGACGGCACGACTTTGGAAAAGACGATCAAGAAATACCTTCCGGAAGAGATAGTGATGGAACTCAAACCCGGTGATGCTCCTGCAAAACCCGAGATACTTCCGGAGGAGATGGAGTGGATAAAGGAAACCGACGGCATTTCCGTTCCCGATGGAATAAAATACAGCGGAGGTGTTGACGGATTTTTGTATTCTTTAAAGCTGTTCCATGATACGATAGAAGAAAACTGTAAGACGATCAAAGATGCTTTTGATAAAAAAGATGTTAAACTCTTTACGATAAAGGTGCATGCTCTTAAGAGCTCAGCAAGGATAATCGGAGCAGGAGCCCTGTCAAAACTGGCTGAGAAACTGGAGGATGCCGGCAATAAAGAAGATTTAGGATCAATGGAAGAAAGCACACCTGAGCTTCTTAGTATTTATTCCGCCTACAAAGAGAAGCTGTCGGGACTTAAGAAGGATAATTCAAAGAATGACGTATCGGAAAAGAAACCGATAGATGAAGCAGAACTTAAGGAAGCGCACGAAGCATTAGCGGAACTGGTGGGACAGATGGATTATGATTCCATAGAAATGGTCATATCCGAAGTGAAGCAGTACTCGCTCCCTGCGAAGGAACAGGAATTCTTCGAGGAGTTTGAAAAGGCTCTTAAGCGTTTTGACTGGGACAAAATGGAAAAGATAGTTGGGCAATGATGTAAGGGGAGATTATGCTGGAAGAAAAGACAAATAACCGGATAATGGTAATAGGACAAAAAGAGACATTTCTCATCAGGGTTCTGGTAAAAAAGATCCATGAAGCCGGTATGAAAGCATTCTTTGTTCCGACAGATGTTAATGCTCTTAACAAAGAATGGGAGAATATGGATATCATCACTTGCTATCTCGAGACAGAAGAACTGCTTCCGGAAAAAGTCCGTCAGTTCCTTATGGACAAGATGATGGACGATAATAAGCAGATGATACTCATAGGAGACACTTATGATGTAGGCCATGTAACCGATAACATGCCGGGAGACCTTATATATAAGGTTTTCCACAGACCTCTTGATAATGAAGCGTATATTGAGACAGTTACGGACTATTTTGAAAAGATCTCCAGCGGAGAGTTTAAAAAGAGCATCCTCATCGTGGATGATGATCCAAACTATCTGGGATTAGTCAGAGAATGGCTTAAAGCAGACTATAAGGTTTCGATGGCATCTTCCGGCCTGCAGGCCATCAAATGGCTGGGCAAGAATAAGGCAGATCTGATACTTCTGGATTATGAGATGCCTGTAACAGACGGTCCTCAGGTATTGGAGATGTTGCGAAGCGACAGTGATACACGAGATATTCCCGTTATATTTCTTACGGGCAAGAGCGATAAACAGAGCGTTATGGCTGTAGTTGCATTAAAGCCTGAAGGGTATTTCCTTAAAAATATAGAAAGAAACGACCTTCTTGGCAAACTGTCGGAATTCTTTACCTTAAGAAAACTATGATCTTCGAGTACTTGATGACGATAATAAAAGCCTCTGTGACAAAGGTAAGTCACGGAGGCTTTTTTGGATTATCTGTTCAGTTATCAAAGTGATCTGGTGTTAGCTGAAGTATGCGATAAGTCCCAGCACAAATACCACGAGAATAATAAGCGGCAATATGTATGAAGCATATCCCTTAATCCATGAGGGAAATTTGATGCCTTTTCCGGTATTGGCTTCATTAAGGAAATTCTCCCATCCCCAGCCGAATTTTCTGGTACAGTAGATCACATATGTTAATGAGCCCAGAGGAAGCATTATAGTCGATACGAAGAAATCCTCGAGATCGGATACATCCTTGCCTTCGATTCCGAAAGCTTTGAACGAAGACCATACATTGTTACCGAGTATAAACGGGATATTCAGGATGATCATTCCGATACAGGTGATAAGTGCTGTCTTTTTTCTTGACCATCCGGTGAGCTCGCTTAAGCAGGCGATGATATTCTCATACACGGCCAGTACCGTTGAGAAGGCCGCAAAAGTCATAAATACGAAGAACAGTGCACCGAGTATTCCGCCTCCGGGAATATTTGAAAATACATTGGGAAGTGTCAGGAAGAGCAGTCCTGCGCCTTCAGTAGGTGCTATGTTGTATGTAAAGCATGCGGGGAATATGATGAGTCCCGCAACGATCGCAACACATGTATCAAGAAGTATGATATTGACGGATTCTCCCATAAGAGATCTGTCTTTGTCCAGATAACTGCCAAATACAGCCATAGATCCGATACCGAGTGAAAGCGTAAAGAACGCCTGGTTCATTGCTTCGGATATTACCGTAGCATTGACTTTGCTAAAGTCGGGCTTTAAATAGAATGACAGACCTTCACCCGCGCCTGAGAGAGTTGAAACATATATTGCCATTCCGATCATGAGCACGAACAGAGCGACCATCATGTATTTGGTAACACGCTCGAGACCCTTCTGCAGAGAGAATGAACATATGAAGCAGGCAGCTACGGCAATGATCGCAGTGAAAAAGAGCATCGTCAGGGGATCACTTAATGTGCCTGATACGAATACATCCGTAATAGCATCTTCAGTAAGTCCGTTAAAGGAGCCTGTGGCAGACAGGAGACAGTACTTGAAGATCCATCCTGCGATAGTCGTGTAAAACATCATCAGCATTACGTTGGCTGCCAGTGACAGATATCCGTGGAGTCTCCAGGGCTTCTTTTCCGGAGTCAGCTTGTGATAGATATGTACGGGACTCGCCTGAGCGGCTCTTCCCAAGGTAAATTCCATGACCATTACAGGCAGCCCGAGCAGGATCAGGCACGCAATGTAAATAAGTACAAACACACCGCCTCCGTTCTGGCCGACCTTCATGGGGAACCGATATACGTTACCAAGTCCGATTGCGCATCCGGCGCTTAACAGGATAAATCCCAGCCGGCTTCCGAAGTGTTCTCTTTCCATGATATTATTCCTCCAAATTTACAAAATAACAGGCAAAGTATAGCACTTTGCGAATTGAATGTCACCATTTCTTATTAGGACAGGCAGATGATATTGCTGCTGCTCTTATCAATACGTAACATCCGCAGGCATTACATGTACTGCCAAGAAGTTTCTCACATCCGTCACAGATGAGCAGCCTTTTTTCATAAAGGGCATCGTCCACACGTTCATCGGGGGATATTATATCGATGTATTTTTTCAGGTTTTCAGCATCGTTTTCCGCTTCTTTAAGCAGCAGACATTTCTTGCATACTCTGTTTTCCATGGTTGTTATTATAACAGAAATTGGTATAATGATAACAGTATTGGAACTTATATGAAACGATCGGAAAAATTAAAAGTAAAAGGAGTACACATGAGAACAAACAGCATTAAGATCGATAACAGCCTGAGCAATTTTGACAAGATATTTGAAGAAGTGGACAAGTATATAGAGTACAACAAGCTATCGGGTAAGAATGCTATTCATATAAGGCTGCTCACGGAAGAGGCAGTCGGAATGTTAAAGGAAATGGTCGGATCTTTTTCAGCGGATTTTTATGTTGAAGGTGATGGCCGCAAGAATGCTATCAACATCGAAGGCAAGGCTGATCTTGACGCATGGCAGAGAAGCGACCTTCTGGATGTCTCATCTACGGGCAAGAATGCGCTGGCAAAGGGAATCATGTCCAAGATACGTTCCGTTATGGAAGCCGGCATCATGGGTATCGATCTGGCATATGAGACTGATCCCATAGATTACGGATATATCCTTTCTCCTATCCCCAGGAGTGAGGGAGAACTCTTCGAACAGATGTGGTCTCTTTCTGCATACAAGCAGGGAGTTGAGAACTACAGGAACGAAAATGAAGTTAATGCCAGGGCCTGGGATGAACTTGAAAAATCAATAGTTTCAAATCTGGCTGATGATGTTCAGGTCGGTATTCTCAAAGGGAACATCAAAGTGGTTATCGTATATAACAGCAAAAAGCAATAATCCGGGATATAAATTTGAACTTTGAAATACTGATCAAAAACTGCATAGGGTCAGGCGTTGGAGAGTTTCTGGTAACGGATCCCGAGTGGAATATCCTGTACAGGACCAATACACTTTCATTTGAAGACAGTCAATGGAACAAATGGGCCATGATTTACAGAACGGATATTTTTGAAGATTCCGACTGGGAAATAGTCGATAAAGAATCCGACAAATACTACAGAGCAAGGACCTTTGCCACTAACCAGGATGGTGACAGGTACTTCGTTCATCATGTTTATGACGTCAGTGATTATGCCGGACTGTTTCGGGACCTGTCGGTCTATTCGGGTGAATGGCGGTCCATGTCGGAATTTCAGAGGGAGATCATAGATAATCTGAGCGCAGACTGCAGCGAGTGTCTTCCGCTGGTGCTTCGATATCTGAAGACAGATACAGCAGTGCTCTATGTTGACAAGAGAAAGATTATTCAAAGCTATGAACTCAGGAAGGATTCCGGGATCAAAAACATTACTGTAAAGGATATGCCTGCGGAGGAGAAGCCCGGTATAATATGCGCGCTTCCGGGATATGAAGATAAGTATATCTGCTGCTGCAGCGGAACAACTGATTTTGGAGTCTCATACGGTCTGTATTTCAGGCAGATAAAGGATGCGGATACTTCGATCCTTCCTATGTACAGCGTCCAGTTTAAACTCTTTATAGAGAATTCTCTCATGCGGGAGCAGATAGTTTATGAAAATGAGCACGACTACCTGACAGGTCTTTATAACGGAGGCAAACTGGCTGATATGGCTAAGACAGTTTTTCCTGAAGCCGGAAGCATAGCGGTTTTCAATATGGATGTCAACTATCTTAAAAGGACAAACGACACCCTGGGACACGAGTTTGGAAGCCGTCTTATCCAAAAGACCGGGAAAAGTATCATTTCCGTTGTAGGAGACGGAGTATACGGGTTTCGAACAGGCGGTGACGAATTCCTGATGATAGCGACAGATATCAGTAAGGAAGAAGCAGAAGAACTGCGATCAGACTGGCAAAAAGCGCTTCAAAAGCTTAATGAACAGGATGACGAACCCGAGTGCGTTGTTGCATGCGGACTGTCACATGCCGAAGCACCTTTCAATCTTCGAAATATTCTTAGAGAAGCCGATAATCTGATGTATGAGAATAAAAGAAATATCAAGATAAGCCGGGGAGAAGATCCGGACTTAAGATAAAGTCTCTATTTATGCAGTACATGCCCCAGAATCTGTATCCGGTTAATGAACGGATATTCCCAGAACCTGGAATCATTGCTGTTTTCACGGTTATCACCCATAACAAAGTATTCATTATCGGGGACATCATATGTATCCTGTAACAGGGCGTAGGTGTTCCCGTTTGCGTAGGGTTCATTAAGCAGAGTACCGTTTATATAAACATTGCCGCCTTCAAGCTCTATATGATCTCCGGGAAGTCCTATGACTCTCTTGCAGTAGACCACACCGTTCTTATCATAGATAACGATATCGCCTCTGTCCGGACCACTGAAAATATAGTTCAACTTGAAATAAGGATATTTGCGACCCACAGACAGAGTAGGCTCCATGGAAGCAGAGGGAATATAGGAATTTCCGAGCACACAGAAAATGATCCCGAAAGATGCCAGGAAGATCAGCACATATAATATAAATTCGCGGTATTTATTCTCCATCGTTTAACCTCGAAGTATCATCGTAATTCCAATGAAAAACAAAAAGTAAAAATATCCGGACAAAGATTCCTTAACGGTAGTCTTCGCATCAGCCTCAGTGTCCTTATAGGCGATAAGGAAAATGACAAAACTGATGATCAGGCCGAAATAACCTGCACAATAAAGTTTCAGAAAGGAATACCGAAGCACAGTTCTTAAATAGTAGGCATAAGCAAGGAGCCCGCCGCAAAGCAGCAGGGAAATGATATGGAAAACTGTATTTGATATTATCTTTCTGACTGTATTCATAGCATTCATTATAAGACCGTTCATGTGCTTAATGCAAGAAGCATCGGAGCGCGGGCATATGCAGCCGCAAAAATCTGTTTTCATATAAGATAAAATGTTCTATAATGTTTTTCGGTGGTTTTAACATCAGCCCGATTTAAGGAGGATAAAATATGGCTAACGACAGAAGAGTAGGAACAGTATCGAGAGGTATCCGCTGCCCTATCATCCGTCAGGGAGATGATCTGTCAGAGATAGTTACAGACAGTGTACTGGAAGCGGCTTCAATAGAGGGATTCAAGATAAATGACAGAGACGTCATTTCAGTAACGGAGTCAATAGTAGCCCGTTCACAGGGTAATTACTGCAGCGTAGAGGATATTGCTACAGATGTCAGGACCAAGACAGGAGGCGCTACTGTCGGAGTGATCTTCCCGATATTATCCAGAAACAGATTTGCTATCTGCCTCAAAGGTATTGCAATGGGATGCAAGAAGATCGTTCTCATGCTCTCATATCCTTCTGACGAGGTAGGTAACCAGCTTGTATCACTCGACAAAATTGATGAAGCAGGTATCAATCCTTACAGTGATGTTCTGGACCTTAAGAAATACAGAGATCTCTTCGGCTATGAAAAGCATGAGTTCACCGGAGTGGATTATGTGGAATATTACAGCGATCTTATCAAGGATGCAGGCTGCGATGTTGAAGTAGTGTTTGCTAACCAGGCCAAAACGATCCTTGATTATACCGATACAGTGATCACATGTGACATACATACCAGAGCACGTACCAAACGTATCTTAAAGGCAGCAGGTGCCAAGACAGTCCTCGGTCTTGATGAGATAATGAATGCACCCGTAGACGGAAGCGGATGCAATGAGCAGTACGGTCTGCTGGGATCAAATAAAGCAACTGAGGATCAGGTCAAGCTCTTCCCCAGAGAATGCAAGGATCTTGTTTTGAAGATCCAGGCCAATATCCTCAAGGCTACAGGCAAGCATGTAGAAGTAATGGTTTACGGTGACGGAGCATTCAAGGATCCCAAGGGCAAGATATGGGAACTGGCTGATCCCGTTGTTTCACCCGCATTTACCGACGGACTCATCGGTACTCCCAACGAGTTAAAGCTTAAGTATCTTGCTGACAATGATTTTGCGGATCTTTCAGGAGAGGCTCTTAAGGAAGCAATTTCAAAGAGTATCAGGGAAAAGGATGCAAACCTCGTAGGCAAGATGGCATCTGAGGGAACCACACCCAGACAGCTCACAGACCTTATCGGTTCATTGTGTGATCTGACATCCGGCTCAGGAGACAAGGGTACTCCCGTAGTTCTGGTTCAGGGTTACTTCGATAACTTCACGAACTGAGTAACACTTAAATTCATACGGCAAAGCCACCACTTTTGTGGTGGCTTTTACTCATTATGAAAAAAGAACGATTACATTTAATTGATACTGTCCGGGGAATGACCATCCTAAGCATGATCGTGTTTCATGCGTGCTGGGATATGGTCTATTTCGGCATGGGGGTTTCGCAGGCTTTTATGGACAGTCCCTTTGCCTATATATGGCAGCAGTCGATCTGCTGGTCGTTCATTCTGACTGCGGGATTTTGCTTTTCATATTCCCGAAACCCGGTTAAACGTGGCCTGATGGCCTTGGGCGGAGGGATTATCATCACGATGGTCACACTGCTTCTGGTTCCCGAAGCAGCAGATATTTTCGGTGTTTTGATACTTATAGGAAGTTCTATCCTGATCACGGCGATGATTGATAGATATATATGCAAAAGCCATCCATCACAAATTATCGGTCTCGTGCTATCGGTACTGCTCTTTGTTCTTCTTCGTAACGTGAACCGAGGTACATTCGGTTTTGAAGGATTCTCATTCGGTCATGTTCCGGAAGTCCTTTATCACGGATACTTTATGACATATCTCGGTTTCATGGATCCCGGATTCTTTTCAACGGATTATTTTTCTCTGATCCCGTGGCTGTTCCTGTTTCTGACAGGATACTTCATCAACAGACTCATGAAAGGCAGAGAATTCAATATCCCTGTTTA
>JAILAN010000097.1 GCA_024681595.1 Lachnospiraceae bacterium | reverse complement strand
TGTTGCTGGTTATTGCCGGTATTTCCTTTACGATAAAGGCTCTTATCATGCTTTTTGCAACCAATATCCCGATGGCCTATCTGAGTCAGGCAATGCAGATGTTCGCATATGCAGTATTCATTCCGGCGTCTGCTTATTATGTAAGTGAAACCATATCGGAAAATGACCAGGTCAAAGGTCAGGCATTTGTAACGAGCAGCTTTACGCTGGCAGGCGTGTTCAGTTCACTGATTTGTGGCGTTATACTGGACAGTTTCGGTGAAGGAATGATGCTCACTGTCGGAGCCGTGGTTTCGGTAATTGGAACGCTGACTTTGTGCGTGGCTATGATCAGAGATAAGTCTGCCGGATCACAAAAAGCCGACAGTTACAAAACATGATAAAGATCAAGTCGAATTATAAGAAGATTACAGTTTGATGATCCGATAAGATATTATCGGATCTTTTTTTACAAAAAACTATAATGATCAGGGAGTATGGCAATGGAAATCAGGAATAAAGATAATACGCTATTTGATTCAAAACTCACTGCAGATGAAAAGATCGATCATCTGCTTAAAGAACTGACATTGGACGAGAAGCTTCAGCTGTTATCCTCCGGCTCCGGGGGAATTGAACGTCTCGGGGTCAGAGACTGTCGTCTGGGTGGAGAGGCAGCTCATGGAGTCGAAGCCAGAAACGACCAGAACGGAATAGGGGAGCCTGACATCACTACTTCATTTCCGCAACCTGTAGGTATGTGTTCGTCATGGGATAAAGATGCTATCAGGGATGCCGGCAAAGTAGTCGGAAAAGAAGCACGGATCGCGTATAATAAGCGTCCCTGGGGCGGTCTGTCCAGATGGGCTCCGACAGTAGATCTGCTTCGTGATCCCAGATGGGGCAGGAACGAAGAGGCATACAGTGAAGATCCGGTACTTGCAGGAACCATGGCTTCTTCATATGTCCGCGGGATACAGGGAGATGATCCTGAACATTTGATGGCTGCTGCTACCTTAAAGCATTTTTATGCCAATAATACGGAGATCGGACGCATATTCAAGAATTCTTCAATCAGTCCCCGGAATAAATATGAGCTGTATCTGGAGCCCTTCAGACGTTGTATAGAAGAAGGCGGCGCTCAGGGAGTTATGACAGCCTACAATAGGATAAACGGTGTACAGGGACTTTTTAACGATGAAGTAAGAACCATTCTCAAGGATGAATTCGGACTGACACATGCTGTGTCAGACGGAGGCGCGATGGAACTGTGTGCCGCCGCCAGCCATACTACCGCAATGGATGCTGAGACGGTTGCCATTTCTCTTAAGGCGGGTGTTGATGCATTAAGCGGAAGGCCGGAAGCTGTATATGCAGCAGCATCTGAAGCGTATGATATGGGACTTATCACGGAGGATGACATAGATAATGCCATCAGAAACGTTTACAGGACGAAGATAAGGCTCGGGATATTTGATGTGGAAGATAATAATCCCGGACAGCTGTGTTCTGAGGAGGCATCAGAAATATGTAAAAAACTGACTGACCAGTCTGTAGTACTTCTTAAAAATGATGGAATGCTTCCGCTTGATAATAAAGCTCTGGAGGATATCGTCCTTATAGGACCCGTAGGAGATAAGTGGTATCAGGACTGGTATGGCGGTGAAGCTCCGGAACATATTTCTGTTCTGGATGGTTTAACAGAGTGCTTAAAAAGAGCAGGAATAGACGAAGAGATCAAATATGTGGATGCATGCGACAGAGTATGTCTTAAGTGCGGTGATAAGTATCTGGCTGTTGTATCTGACGGCAGAGTAAGGCTTAGCGATGCTCCTGATACCTTTGTGCTGGAGGACTGGGGCGAGGATTCATATACTTTCAGACATGAAAACACAGGAAATTATCTGACGGCACGTCTTTCGGGTGAAGCCATCGAGGGAATAGCAGTCGCCGAAGCAGCATCGGGAGAGCCTGCCAGGATAGCATGCAGGATATTTGCCGATTCACAAAGGATATTCAGCTGGTTTGACCTTGAGATCTTCAGGATCGGCAAAGACCGCAGCCCGGAAGAACCTGCAGATCAGACTATACTGCGTGACAGGTTCGGGAACAGGCTTTGCGCTGATAACGAGGGCTACGTGGTGTCAGCCAATATCAACCACAAGGAACTGACACCTTTGTCATTTACTATAGAGAAGATCAGCTCAGGGATAGATGAGGCTGTCAAAGCAGCCGGAACATCCGGAACAGTCATCCTGGCATTGGGGCATAATCCCATGATAAATGCCAAGGAAGAGGTTGACAGATCCACCATAGCATTCATTCCGTACCAGCAAAAGCTGTTTGATGGGATATATAAGGTCAATCGTAATGTTTCGGTTGTTTTAATGTCAGATTATCCCTTTGCAATAAATGATATAAACGAAAGAGCAAGAGCGATCATCTGGTCGTCCACCGGATCACAGTGCATGGGGCAATCTGTGGCTGATGCGATCACAGGGGATGTTCACCCTGCGGGGAGACTGTCTCAGACCTGGTATATTTCAGATGAAGATCTGCCCGACATCGATGATTACGATATCATAGGCAAAGGCCGTACATACCGTTATCATGAAGGAAATGTTCTCTATCCTTTCGGTTATGGACTGACCTATACTGAGTTTAAATATGATGACTTTAAGATCATTATCGATAACAAGACAGGCGCTGCTGCTTCAACGGAGATTAAAGAAACCGGGTGTTCTATACGAAGACAAAGAGGTCAGGCTTCGGACGTTTATGGTGAGGTTAAAAATGATCATCGCATTCTAAGAGTCGGCTTATCAGTGACCAATACAGGCAAACTGACATCTGATGAGGTGGTTCAGATATATGCGCATGGTCCGGAAGGAAAACTGTTAAGGGCTCAAAAACAGCTGATAGGATTTGAGAGAATAAAGGCAGTCAAACCGGGTGAAACGAGGAAAGTGTCGTTGGAAATACCTGTGAGGGAACTGGCGATATATGATGTTACAACTGAAAAACTTATTATAGAAAAAGGTCTGTATGAAATAATGGCCGGTCCTTCGAGCAAGGATATCCACGTATCTGATTCAATAGCCGTTGACGGGAAGATACCCGGTCTTCGCAATGTTTCCGGCAGGATCAAAGCTGATCATTATGATTCACAAAAAGGAACGCAGATAGTTGAAGGAATGTATGGGTATAGTGCCCTCATGGCCGAGGGAACTGACGTGTATGATCCCAGGATAGAAGGTTCGTACAGTGCTACTTACGAAAAATGCGATATACCTTCTGACGCGGATACATTGAGGATTCACGGATATGCACCGTCCAATGCCGATATTAAGGTGTTTGTCGATGATAAGGAGGTCTCTTCGATCACACTTAACACCCGGGATTATGAGAGGGTTCCGTCAGAGGCGAGGAACCATATGCCCAGAGCAGCCATAGCTGAAACTCTGAGAAAAAAATCATGGCCTGTATTATGGGCAGATGTTCGTATGCCACTTGCTTTGGGGAATGCTCTGACGAAACCGGACGGTGTCGGATACAATGTGAGGATAGAAGTAAAAGGCCCGTTTAAATACGATTGGTTTTCGATAATAACTGAAAAAGCAGATGAAAGGAGATAGAATATGAAAGCACTTTTTATCGGGGGAACAGGAACTATCAGTATGGGGATCATAAAGAGATTGTCTGAAGACCCTCAGTGGGAGGTATATCTGTTAAACCGGGGATCCCGAAGCAGCGAGGTTCCTCAGAATATCAATCAGATCAAGGCTGATATCAATAATGAAGAAGATGTGATCCGGAAACTTGAAGGAATGGATTTTGATGTGGTCAGTGACTTCATAGCTTTTGACGTTAATGCCGTCAAGCGGGATTACAGACTGTTTAACGGACGAACACGCCAGTATATTTTTATCAGTTCCGCTTCTGCATATAACAAGCCTGCGGCCGGCTACGTTATCACGGAAGGAACGACCCTGGCAAATCCTCATTGGGAATATTCAAGAAACAAGATAGCATGCGAGGAATATCTGATGGATAAATATCGCAATGAAGGATTCCCCGTAACGATAGTCAGACCATCGCATACATATGATGAAAGGAGTATTCCTCTGGGCGTTCATGGAAACAAGGGATTCTACCAGGTGATACGCAGAATGCAGCAGGGCAAGCCTGTATTGATTCAGGGAGATGGTTCTTCTCTTTGGACGGTAACATTTAACAGTGATTTTGCTATAGGTTATACAGGCCTTATGGCTAATGCCCATGCAATAGGAGAGGCTTTTCAGATAACATCGGATGAATCTCTGACCTGGGATCAGATCTACCAGACTATCGCAGATGCGCTGGGTGTAAAACTGAATGCATATCATGTTTCATCCGATCTGCTTGCAAGGACCGGAGAAAAATTCGGATTTGACTTTGAAGGCAGTCTTACGGGAGATAAATCCGTTACTGTAGTGTTTGATAACAGCAAGCTAAAAAGACTGGTTCCGCAGATGACAACGCATGTTCCCTTTCATAAAGGTGTAAGGATCGCGCTTGATTATGTGTTGTCTCATCCGGATCTATATGAGGAGGATCCTGAGTTTGATAAATATACTGATCTGCTCATAGCAGCACTTGATAAGGCAGAGAAGGAGATAATATCAGGGAAATAAATCATTTGCTGATTTGATCATTTATCCGGTATACAGTATAAGAAAAAGAACCCCGCGTGTACACGCGGGGTTCTGATATTAGCTGTAATTGTTGAATTAAATCCTAGATCACAAACTGAATCTGTTAATGATCTCGTTAAGGTTGGATATGGCTTCCTTACATTCGTTAACCTTGTCGACACTGTCGGAGGTTTCGGATGCCATTTCAGAAGTCTTTTCAGCAATATTGATAACACCGTGAGATGTCTCTGTAACGGTTGAGTCGATACCGCCGATAGCTCCGACGATCTTGCTGATATCTTCGGTGAGACTCTCAACGCTCGACTTGATGTTGCTCATGCTGTCACCGAATGTGCTGGCATCATCACGATACTGAACACTGACTTTGCCGAATTCCTGATAATCGGACAGAACGTTTGTCTCGAGGAATGATGTGGTCTGTGTCAGACATTCTGACATCTGAACAACAGCACTGTTAACCTCTTCAACGATGCTTCCGATATTCTTAACTGCTTCGGAAGTCTGGGTTGCCAGATTACCGATCTCTGTAGCAACAACAGCGAATCCGCGTCCTGCTTCTCCGGCTCTGGCAGCTTCGATAGATGCATTGAGAGCTAACAGGCCGGTCTGAGATGAAATGGCCATGATAGCATCAGCCAGTTCGTTGATCTTATTAACGGCATGTGATGCGCTGATAGCATCTTCAGATTTAACCTTAACAGTTTCGTAGATCTCCATGGTCTTTTTGCTGGCCTTTTCGGTTGTAGCAGCCAGTTCGTTGGCTCTCTGAACAACCTCATCGGAAAGCTTGGTTCCTTCATCGGCCAGCTTGTCAATGCCACGGGCGTTCTGCTGAACGTTCTCAACATTGTTGGCAATGGTAGTGGTAGTTGCCGCAGTTTCCTGCATTCCGGCTGCGAGCTCCTGAGTGGTAGCAGAGTTGTCTTCGCAGATACCGCCTACCTTGTCGATGGTAGACTGAAGTACACCGACGTTGGTGTCTATGTTGGTTCCGGCGCTGGCAATCATAGCAACCATTTCTCTTAGGTTATTTCTGGTCTTAGACAGAGCCTTGGCGATGATACCGATCTCATCCTTTCTCTTTTCAAGAACTCTGGATGTATTGTCTTCGGTAAAGTCGTAATTTGCAGTCTTGTTGATAACGGGAACGAGGTGCTCCAGAGCCTTTAACATGAATATCGTAAAGGCAGCGACGAGAATGACTGCAATGAGGACACATACTACACCGTAAATGATGAGCAGATTTCTCATGTGATCAACCTCAGCCATCATGACATCTCTGTCAGCGGTAACGATGATGATGTTACCGGCCTTGGTGAATGCATAACCTGCAACCTTGTATGCACCCTTGTATTCATAGGTGATCGATCCGTTGGGAACGGTCTTGCCTGCAGCCAGGTCGGCAACTATACCCTTAACAGCGGCATTTTCAACGGGCTGACCGATCTTTTCGGGATTATTGTGATAAAGCATAGTTCCTTCAGGAGAAACCATATAAGCATATGATCCGGCAACGCCTGACATGGTGATCTGACCAATGAGCTTATCATAGTCGATCTTGATCAGTTTATCATAGTCGGCAGTTACCAGAACTATGTTACCAGTATCTGTGAAAGAGTAACCGGCCATCTTAAGCGCATCTTTGTATTCGTAAATACAGAAACCGTCTTCAACGGTCTTGCCTGCAGCCAAGTCGGCAACTATACCCTTAACTGCGGCGTTTTCAACAGGCTGACCGATCTTTTCCGGAGTGGGATGCCACAACATAGTTCCGTCAGGAGATACCATGTATGCGTATGATCCCTCAACACCGTCTATTGATATATTTCCAAGAAGAGTATCATAATCGATCTTCATGAATTCATCATAGTCTGCAGTAACGATCATGATATCGCCTGAAGCTGTAAAAGCATATCCGGCGAGCTTTAAAGCCTCTTTATATTCATAAAGGACGGATCCGTTCTCAACGGTTTTGCCTGCTTTGAGATCTTCAACTATGCCTTTAACCGCGGCGTTTTCAACAGGGTTTCCGATCTTATCCGGATTGGGGTGCCAGAGCATGGTTCCTGTAGGAGATACCATATATGCATATGAACCTTCCACTCCGAGGATCGTAATATCCTTAAGTACGCTGTTTAATGAAGCTCCCTCCGCACTTCCTGCGAGGTCTACTGCCTTGGCTGCCTCTTCAGCCAAGTTCTGAGCATAGGCTTTATAAACTGTCTCTCCGAATTCTCTGGAGAAATTGATCGAAACAGCAGCCTCCTCAGCCAGATTCTTTGTGTAACCTCCGTATGCTTCCTCACCAAATTCGGTAGCGAAGTCGACACCGATTGCTGCTTCTTCGGCAAGATTCTGAGCGTAGTTAAGATATGTTGTCTCCATTGTCTTAGTGGCCTTGGATGAAGCAACGATAACCTGTACTACGACAGTAACGAACACGACAGCACTTATAAGGAGCGTTATTTTCGTGCTCATTTTGGAGAAAAATGACAGTTTGCCATTTTCTGCTTGAGTCTTTGCTTTTTTACCCATTTGTTTTCCCTCTTTTTTGATTTTTTAATAGTAATAATTTACAAACTATTATAAAAATTTTACTCTGTTTTTTATTATTTTGCAATATATCAGAAATTTGTTTACATATAATTTTTGTGCATTTTTATATATTTCATTATAATCATTAAACAGAGTATGTACGATATGAGATTTTACAGTGAGGATTGCCACATGAATGAAGAGATAAAAATGAGCGTCTCTACTATAACCAGGACCAAAGACAGCAAAGCGGTTTATGTCCTTTTTACCGATGGCGACAAAAGTGCTGAGTTTACTTTGCCCGATCTTAAGCTGATAAGTAACAGAGGCTTTTCAAACGATGAGATCAGTCAACTCACTGAGTATCTGGATAACGAGACAGATCAGATCTTTAAGGTGGCAGGCTCGATCGATCCGATGAAAAATTTTCTGGGATACTAAAACGATTTAAATCGTCAAAAAATTGCTAAAATCGGCAAAAAAATTCAGTCAATTCAGTTGAAGATAGCAAAAAAATAGACTATAATTATTTTTGTGGTTTGCACCGCAAATATTTATTGTGAGGTGGTTATATGGGAGGTAAAAAAACAAAGATCAAAAAGAACGGGGCAAAACTAAATATGCGTGTTACGCTTATTCTTTTTGCGCTGTTACCGCTTTTGGTATCTTCGATTGTATTGAGTGCTCTTCTTATAGGCAAGAGCAGCAAGGAACTTAAAGCAGAGACAAGTAATGCTCTGGTCACTATAGTAGAGAGTACCGGTGAAGCATTTGATTACAATACCCAGGTTGCTAAACAGATCATGAGGGCTTATACATCCGCACCTATAGTCATGGATGCGCTGAATAATCCTGATGATCCTGAAATTGCTGCCGCTGTTGAGCAGTATACTCTTGATTTCTTTGGACAGCTTGAAGGCTGGGAAGGTATATATCTTGCATCGTGGGATTCACGTGTGCTTGCTCATCCTGCTCCTCCGGTTGTTGGTGTTAATTTAAGAGAGGGAGAAGGCCTTAAGCAGCTTCAGGATGCCATGCTTGCCAGTGATGGCGTGTATAACACGGGAATCATCACGTCTCCTGCTTCCGGACAACTCATCATGTCTATGTATTATCCGATAATTGTTGATGGACAGCCTCTTGGATATGCCGGATGTGGAACGTTCGTTAACAGCATTGCTTCTAATATAACCGATGTTTCAGGACTTAAGCTTAGCTCGGCATATATTTATTTCGTTGACAAAGAGGGAACCATGCTCTATCATCCCGACGAGTCGAAGATAGGCAATCCTGTTGAAAATGCTGCAGTTAAGGGGCTTGTTGCCAGACTGGCTAACGGTGAACATCCGGAACCCGATTGTATAGAATATGAATATAAGGGTGCTCAAAAATTTGCTGCATATTATGTAGGAGAGAATGAACATTATATCGCCGTTCTTACTGCGGATGAAAAAGATGTTATGTCAGGAATCAATGCCACCAAGAACTATACTATAATCATATGCGTTGTATGCATTATAGTATGTATGGCACTGGCTCTTCTTATAGAAAGAAAGGTTTCCGCTCCTCTGACCGAGATTGCCGGCGCAATAGAGAAACTCGGTACCGGAGACGTTACTGTCGAATGCAATGCAAAGTCAAAGATCAGCGAAACTGTCAGCATCATACATGCATTCCGGTCGCTTAAGGATGCATTGACCACATCAATGAGATCGGTCAAGGATTCTGCTATGGTCCTTAACAATGCTATCGTCAGTGTTGACGGCATGACCGGGCATAACGTCGAATCTGTATCACAGATCAATATGGCTATAAATGAAGTGGCATCTACTTCTCAGAGCGTGGCTGAGAATGCTCAGGTGATGGCTGAAAAAGCAGTTGATCTCGGAGAGAATATCGGGATACTTAATGAGAATGTTCAGAAGCTCCATGAAGCTTCCGAAACGATCAAGAACGCAAACACTGAAGCTACTGATTGCATGAAGTCAGTCTATTCGGGAGCCAATGAATCTGTCGAAGCCATGCAGGATATCACGGACAAGATCGCCGAGACAAATGCTGCTATTGCCAAGATCGGAACTGCGGTTCAGGCTATTGAATCCATTGCGGCTCAGACTAATCTGCTGTCTTTGAACGCATCTATCGAGGCGGCCAGAGCCGGAGAAGCCGGACGCGGATTTGCAGTCGTTGCTGAAGAGATAAGGACACTGGCAGATTCATCAGCCGATTCCGCCAAGGAGATCAAACAGATCATCGAGAATGTCATCGCCCTTTCAAACGGAACCGTTGATATTTCCAACAGAGTATATGAAGTCATCAGCAAAGAGCAGTCAGATATTGAGGTAGCCAGAAATAAATTTGATGTTCTGTCTGATTCGGTAGAAGCTTCGATCAGCGAGATCGATACCATACGTATCATGACCAGCAAGCTTGATAAGATAAGGACCGACCTGTCAAATGCAACTACGGAGCTTGGTGCTATTTCCGAAGAGCTCGGTGCATCTGCCGAAGAGGTTGCTGCATCGTGCCAGACCGTCACGGAGGCATGTACCGATACTCAGTCATCTACAGCCAAGATGCGTAATATTAATGATGATATGAGCGCAGCGATCGATTTCTTCAAACTTTCATAATATTTGTTGAAAAGTTGAATGTAATCAACTTTAATCAGGCGGCAAAGCTAACGCTTTGCCGCCTTTTTGATTTATTTGCCTAGTTCGGGTATAATCTACAGATGATCCGAGATCCGGACAGTATAAACAAAGGAGAACTGAAATGAACTTTAAAAAGATCATGGCGATACTTATGATAGGTCTTTGTATGAGCGTAGCTTTTACAGGCTGTTCAAAGTCAGATAACAAGTCCGCCAGAGAATCATCTTCCGACGAAGATGATGAGGAAGAAGACGAGGAAGAAGACGAGGAAGAAGAGAAAGAAGAAGAATCTTCAAAAAAGAATAAAAAGAAGAAAAAGAAAGACGATTCCGATAAAGAAAAAGAAGATGACCAGGATGAGACCGGGGATATCGTTTACGAGTCTGAACTTATAGAACAGGAGAACGAATACGAAGGAAGTTATTCGCTTCAGTACAGGATCGTACTGCATGAGGACGGAACAGCCGATTATTATGAGACAAATTACAGCTCAGAGAGCAACTACGACTATACTACCCATATGTCAGGCGAATACAACGCGGACAATGATATCATAGAACTCCTGGTTCCTTATAACGGAACTGTTGAGACATTGAAGGTTTATCTGGAAGGCACTGCCATTTCCGAGGTCGAATACGTTTATGATGCCGGTGTGGGAGATATCGCAGGAGGGACCTATTCGTGTGATGATACGGAGATAGGTCCGTGCTCATTTGAAGTTTTCGATGATGGTAGCGTCACTATGACAGGCAATGACAAGACATACTCCGGTTATCTGAGTAAATTCGAAGATGAATGGAATCTCATGGTTTCAGATGACTCGGGAGAAGAGAGTGAGAGCCTTGACTGGATCGTATATATAGACGGTAATGAGTTTACCTATGTTCCGTACAGAGTTTACATATATGGTGACTATCAGGGCGAATTTGAAGCTTTCGGACAGTTCGGAGATGCTACGTTCATATTTAACGAAGACGGAACGGCATCTACGGATATGAAGATAGACGGCAAGAAAAAGCATTTTGAAGGAAATTATTATGTTAATTCAGAAGAGGGAAGGATCGGTTCGGCATATCTGACGAGCGAAGACGGAACCACT
>JAILAN010000047.1 GCA_024681595.1 Lachnospiraceae bacterium | reverse complement strand
AAAGCCCTTCTTACAACATCGTGCACACATGCACTTGAAATGGCAGCGCTGCTTTGTGACATAAAGGAAGGCGACGAAGTGATAATGCCTTCGTACACTTTCGTTTCGACTGCCGACGCATTCGTGTTAAGAGGAGCAACTCCGGTCTTTGTTGATGTCAATCCTAAGACAATGAACATAGACGAGACACTTATAGAGGATGCCATCACTCCTAAGACCAAAGCGATAGCTGTGGTACACTATGCGGGCATCTCACCTGACATGGATGTCATAATCGATATAGCTAAGAGACATAACCTGATGCTTGTTGAGGATGCTGCTCAGGGGATCATGAGCACGTATAAAGGCAAAGCGCTCGGAACCTTCGGAGACTACGGATGCCTGTCCTTCCACGAGACCAAGAACTACAGCATGGGAGAAGGCGGAGCTCTGATGATAAAGGATCCTGACAGGATAGTCGATGCCGAGATATACAGGGAAAAGGGAACGAACAGAAGCCAGTTCTACAGAGGACAGGTTGATAAATACAGATGGATGAACTACGGATCGTCATATCTTCCATCAGAAATGAATGCAGCCTATCTTTGGGCTCAGCTGGAAGTTGCCGATACGATCAACGAAAAGAGGCTCTCCGTCTGGAATAAGTATTATGAGGCATTTACGGATCTTCGTGATAAAGATCTCATTGAATTGCCTTTTGTTCCCGACTATGCGCAGCATAACGGACATATGTTTTATATAAAGACCGCGGACCTTGAAGAAAGGACTGCACTCATTAAATTCCTCGGAGATAACGATATCCTTGCAGTGTTCCATTATGTGCCTTTGCATACGGCTCCTGCAGGAGTGAAGTTCGGACGAGTCCACGGAGAAGACAGATACACCACAAAGGAATCCGACAGACTCGTAAGATTGCCGTTGTTCTATTCGATAACGGATGAGCAGACAGACTATATCATAGAAAAGGTCAAGGAGTTTTATTCAAGATAAAGGTATGAAGACGGGGAACAGGACTTTTATCAACAGAATGATAAGTGTTATTCCCGTGGTCATCCTCATGGCAATGATCGCAGTATTCTATGATCATTACTTTGACCTTAACGATGATGTCCTGATGAAGGATATACTGTCAGGAACGTACTCCGGCACACCATCTGCCCACAATATGCAGATGCTCTGGCCCATAAGTGCCATCGTGGCTCTTTTATACAGGACATTCCCGCATGTTGCCTGGTACGGGCTGATGCTTATCGGATTTCAGTATGCATCGCTTTATATAATCGCGAATGGGATCGTAAAGATTGTGACCGAAGGAAAAAATGATCAAGATAGCAGGGTGGCTACTGACCGGACGGCGGCAGACAGGCAAATCGGAACGGTCACAGATTTTGGAATATCTGCGGGTATAACACTCCTGCTGTCAGCGTTGATGCTGATGCATCTTATTTTTGTTCAGTATACGATAACCGTTGCCATGATGTCATCGGCTGCAGCAGTCAGTTTTTTTGCAGCAGATAAGACCGACGAGGACAAGGGATTTTTAAAAAACAGACTTTTGGCGATTATAATACTTGTTCTTGCCTTTATGTTAAGGACTGAGATGACACTGCTCATGCTTCCGTTTTTTGGAGCAGCATTTGTATACAAGTTTTCGTTTGAAGAAAAACCGTTTGAAAAGACAACGATCAAAAAGTACGGATACTTCATACTTCTGCTTCTGATCCTCATGTTCCTTAGCTGGATGGTTGACCGCATAGCATACGGAACACCCGGATGGAAGGCCTTCAGGAACATGTTCGATTCAAGAACGGTCCTTTATGATTATGAGGTCCCGCCTTCATACGAGGGCAATGAAGCATTTTACGACGGGATCGGACTTAAACCTGAGGAAGCATATCTTTTTGAAAACTACAACTTCGGAGTCGATCCTAAGATAGATGATAAAGTGATGAATTCTGTCGCTGCATACGCCCGTGAGATTGACAGGAACTCAAACGACTCTGCGTCAAAGCTGAAGGATAAACTTAAGATATATGTTTATGAGGTGACACACCTTAACAATGCTCCGGGGACCGATCATCCCTGGAATACTGTGGCGCTCATACTTTATGTTTCGGCTGGAATCCTTACGGTATTTACAGGTAAGATATGGGAACTGTGGAGAGTTATAGCACTCTTTGCAGGAAGGAGCGCCATCTGGCTTTATATGCTGATGGGCGGAAGAACTCCCGACAGGATAACGCATTCGCTTTACTTTGTTGAGATCGTGGTGTTGATGATACTGCTGTCAGCCCTTATCCGAGAGGCCGACGGTCTTCAAAGGGAAGATGATCGGAAAAACAGGAGCATAAAAACGGTCATCACAGCGACGGCAGTCGGACTCCTGTGCGCCGGAATATGCATACTTGTTCCAGGGGTGCGCTATGCATCATATGAGGCTGCATACCGAAAAGATGTAAATGCTCCTTATATCGAGCTTTACGAATACATGGCCGACAATACCGATACCATGTACCTTATTGATACATATTCATCCGTATCATACTCTGAAAAGATGTTTGATGATATCGCATTTGTTTCAAAGGCGAATTCAAACGTCTTTGGCGGATGGGCCGCAACCAGCCCGCTGGAAGTAACAAAGCTTGAAGCCTATGGGATAAAGGACATGGGAAGCGGACTGCTTAATGACAACGTTGTTTTTTGCAAAAGGACGGATTCAGATGATGGCTGGCTCAAAGATTATTATGCTTCAAACGGCACTGATATAAAGATGGATAAAGAAGCAACGATCGCGGATACATTTGACCTTATAAGGATTACAAAAATGGAGAAATGATCTATGAAGATTAGCTATGTGATACCGTGTTACCGCTCTTCAAAAACACTTCCCTCGGTGATCGATGAGATCAAAGCGAAGATGAGCAGGATGAACGGATATGAATATGAGATAATACTCGTTAATGACTGTTCGCCGGATGACACATATGAGGTGATACAAAAGATAGCTGCTGAAAATGACAATGTAAAGGGTATCTCTCTTGCAAAAAACTTCGGACAGCACAGCGCTCTGATGGCAGGATTTCATTACGTTACCGGAGACATAACCGTATGCCTTGATGACGACGGACAGACTCCTGCGGATGAAGCGGACAGACTGATCAAGGCCGTAGAAGACGGGGCAGATGTGGCCTACGCCAGATACGCACATAAAAAGCATTCTCTTTTCAGAAATTTCGGTTCATGGATAAATGACAGGATGACATGCATCATGCTCGGCAAGCCGAAGGATCTCCACATCTCAAGCTATTTTGCCGCCAGGCGCTTTGTCATAGATGAGATGCTAAGGTATACATATGCATTTCCGTATGTCATGGGACTAGTGCTTCGGACGACAAAGAACATAGTAAATGTTGATATAGATCACAGAGATCGTACTGTCGGGGAGTCAGGATATACATTTGGCAAGCTGATGTCACTGTGGTTTAACGGCTTTACCGCTTTTTCAATAAAGCCCTTAAGGATAGCCATCGCTACCGGATCCGTCTTTGCGATAGTCGGATTCCTTTACGGTATATATACGATAATCAAAAAGATATTCATTCAGCCGCCTGACCTTGTTACGGGATTTTCGGCATTGATGTCAGCCGTTGTGTTTACAGGAGGGATTCTGATGCTGATGCTCGGACTGGTCGGAGAATATCTCGGAAGAGTGTATATTTCAATGAACAACTCTCCTCAGTATGTGATAAGCCGTACAACGATGGATGATATGGATAAGTAACAGCGTTTAAGATGCAGGAACTTGGCTTAAAGGGCTTTAAACCGGTCAATTTCATATTCGGCATCCTGTTTTCACTGTCGATCGTAATGGGGTTTCAGTGTGAATTCTTCGGACACCTGATTCCGATATCGTGGAAGACATGGTTTTTCCTGATACTGATATCTGTTGTTGCGACTGTTTTTTCAAAGATATTCTGGGACATGATCTCGGAGAGAAAACGCTGTAGCTTACCGGATGAAGAGATCCAGACAGGCAGAGTGTGGCTCTGGTCATCACTTGTCATATGGGTTCTTAACTTTATCGCTTTTTTGGGAGTTTATCCGGGGTTCTTTGTTTATGATGCATTCGAGGAACTGAATGAAACGATAACACGCAGTTTTAATGACCAGCATCCCATTTTCCATGTCCTTTCCATGGGTGCGATCATCCAGGGAATGCATAAACTGACCGGTGACTATAATATATCGATCGCTGTTTTCATCCTGTTTCAGATGACGGTAAATGCCGTTATCCTTGGGTTTGTTGTAAGAGAACTTAAAAAAGAAGGCATCGGCAGGATCATAACTATACTGCTTACCATATATTTCGGAGCGTTTCCGGTGCTGGTGATGAACAACCTCTGCTCATCAAAGGACTGCCTGTTTACAGGATTTATGGTCCTGCTCACCGTATACTTAAGACGCTTTTTTGGCTGCTTAGAAGAAAGATCCCCGCAGCAGAAGGATATTAAACGGATATCGGTGATGATATTCATATGCGCATTGCTCGTTATGCTCTACCGCAGTAACGGAATATATGC
>JAILAN010000188.1 GCA_024681595.1 Lachnospiraceae bacterium | reverse complement strand
AAGTCTCCACCTGTACAGCGCATGAGCTTTACGCTTTATCTTGGCCTTGATCTTGCGTTTCGTATTATCCGAGATATCTATGACTCCGTTATCATACCTGATTCCCAGGAATTCCCATGCTTTACCCGGCTCTATGATCGAGGATTTTTCCTCATTTATGATAAGACCCTCGTCATGTATCATTTCAAAAAGTTCTGCTCTCAGGCCTATTATCATGTCACGATCATCGGCAAAAACAAGAAAATCATCCGCATAGCGCAGAAAAACTATGTTCTTCGCAGCAAAATGCCGATCCAGATCGAGCATATAAAGGTTAGCCAGAAAAGGAGAAAGCGGCGTTCCTGCCATGGCTCCCCGGTTTCCCCGGATGATACTGCCCGTGTCGGGATCGACCGCCATATCAGTACTTAACAGGTCTGTCAAAAATTGCAGCAGAATGTCATCATCGTCTATGAACCTGCTAAGTTTATAGCACAGCCTGTCCCGTGGAATGGAATTAAAGTAATCATGAATATCGGCTTTAAGGCAGTATTTGCCGTTGATACCCTTGACCGACAGAATGTCCCGCACCGCCGTTTTGGCATTTTTGCCCCTTCGGAATGAATAGCAAACATCCGAAAAGCGCTCATCGTATCTGTGCATCAAAAAAGCGATGTGCTTTAAGATCCATAATTCATCATCTGCAAATCTGTATACGATCCTTTTCTTATTGGAGCCGCCTTTGCTGATATATGTGAGTCGGGGGATACTGAACTCATAGTTGCCATCCAGTATTCCGCATGCTATCTGCTCATATCCTTTATTGTCGATAAATACACGCAGCTGCCCTGCCTGTTTATCGGACAGGCTGCATGAATCTATGCGGTCGTTATAAAATTCTTCCCATTTATCAGCCGATAGGAGATTTACAAGAGCAGTTTTCATAAATAACAAAAATGGGATCAATCGCTTGATCCCAAATTATGAGAGAAAAGGTTTGAAACCATGTAATGGTTGACCGGGCTGAACGGATCCCGGGTGTCTGCAAACCCGTGTAATGAGATCAGCTTCGCCCTTCGCAGACGTGCCTTTGGCACATTCTCTCTTTACAGATTATATGAAAAATTGACGATCCTGTCTACTGCTTCCCGGGTGTTTTCATGGCTGCCGAATGCTGTCAGTCTGAAATAACCTTCACCGTGAGGTCCAAATCCCGAGCCCGGGGTCCCTACAACATTGACTTCCTTAAGAAGATGATCAAAAAAATCCCAGCTCGTCATTCCTTCCGGAGTCTTCAGCCAGATATAGGGCGCATTGACGCCCCCCGATACCGAATAACCTGCTTTTTTGAGACCGTCCAGAATATATGCTGCATTTTCCATGTAGTAATCAACCAATGCCCTTACCTCGGATTGGCCTTTTTCAGTGTATATGGCACTTCCGCCCTTTTGAACTATATAGGGTGCTCCGTTATATTTGGTGCTGTGACGTCTGGCCCACAGTGAATGAAGGCTCACCCCGTCACGAACGAGTTTTTTGGGGATCGTCGTATATCCCAGCCTGACTCCGGTGAAACCGGCGTTTTTGGAAAAAGAATGCAGTTCTATGGCGCAGGTATCTGCTCCATCACATTCATATATTGAATGAGGAACATCATCCTGTCTGATATAGGCTTCATATGCTGCATCATAGATTATGACCGATCCTTTGTCATTAGCGTAATCCACCCATTTTTGAAGTTCACTGCGGGTGATCGTTGCTCCGGTCGGATTGTTTGGGAAGCAAAGATATATGATATCCGGCACTTCCTTGGGGAGAGTCGGCGCAAATCCGGTTTCTTCTGTACACGGCATATAGATCACATCTGAAAAACAGCCTTTTTCCTCAATGTAATCTCCCGCGCGTCCTGCCATTACATTTGAATCCACATACACCGGATATACAGGGTCACAGACCGCTATCCTGTTGTCGGCATCAAATATCTCCTGAATATTGCCTGAATCGCACTTGGCTCCGTCCGATACGAATATTTCATCTGCGCTGATGTTACAGCCCCTTTTTTTATAATCATATTCCGTGATCGAGTTCCTCAGAAAATCATATCCGAGATCAGGAGCATATCCCTTAAATGTCTCCTTATGTGCCATCTCATCTACAGCCTCATGCATCGTATCGATGACCGAAGAAGGCAAAGGCTGCGTTACATCACCTATCCCCAGTCTGATTATTTTCTTATCCGGATTAGCCGCAGCATATGCATTTACTCTTTTCCCTATCTCTGAAAAAAGATAGCTTCCCGGCAGTTTAAGATAATTCCTGTTTATCCTGGTCATATTCAATCTCTCCTTCAAAGACTATTCTGGCAGGCCCCGTCATATAGACCGTATCTGAAGCTCTGTCCCATTCCACGATAATATCTCCGCCACGGACATGAACCGTGACCTTATCATCTGTCAGGCCGTTTAGAATACAGGCAACCACACTGGCACAGCATCCCGTACCGCATGCGAGAGTTTCGCCGGTTCCTCTTTCCCAAACGCGCATGTTTATGTTGGAACGGTCCGTAACTTTGACAAATTCGGTATTGACCCTCTCGGGGAATCTTGAATGATTCTCTATGACCGGCCCGGTCTTTTCTATATCTATACTGTCAGGATCCATAAAGATCACCGCGTGCGGATTGCCCATCGACACACACGTTATGTGATAATCTTTATCATCCGTACAAAGCAGTTCATCAACCACCGTCTCACTTGAAGAAATGACGGGTATGGCTTTGGAATCCAGTATCGGAGCACCCATATTGACCTTAATAAGGTCGGCCTTTCCGTTTTTATCGTATACGGTCACATCTTTTATGCTGCCATAGCTTACTATCTTAAGATCCTTTTTATCGGTCAGATGCTTGTCATAAACATATTTGGCCACGGATCTCATTCCGTTTCCGCACATCTGGGCTCTGGTCCCGTCAGCATTCCACATTTCCATCTCAAAGTCTGCATTTTCAGCAGGATTTATGAAAATGACTCCGTCGGAGCCTATCCCGAAATGCCTGTCAGATAAAAACCTTACAAGGTCGGGTTTTAACTCCTTTTCTATCTTAACTTCGGCTCCGTTGATATACACGTAATCATTTCCGCAGCCTTCCATTTTGGTAAAAACTATCTTCATATCAGAAATCCTCGTTGAGCGTTATTATCATCTGCGCGGTTTCAACCAGCGTTCTTCCATAATCCATACTGCTCTTCTGGATATAGCGGAACGCTTCCGGCTCGCTCATTTCATTATTGTTCATCAATATGCCCTTGGCCCTGTCTATAAGCTTCTGCTCTTCTTCGCTTCTCGGGATCTTTCTTTTTCTTACCGTATACCCGTTTCCGGGCAGCATCATCTTTACGGTAGCAACCAGATCCTTCGGTTTGAACGGCATCAGGAGTTTGGTTATATTGCTTGAAAAGGGAAGCAGTCCCGCATCCGATGTCAGCAAAAGCATTTTGACTCTGGAAGGAAGATAATCCGACAGTTCCTCATACCCCAGATCTGAGAGTCTCTTGGTACAGACCACCACATCGACTTCACCGTTTTCTGCCTCGAGTAATACATCATTACCCCTGCGGCAGATTCTTACCGGTTCCCAGATATCGCTTTCCTTAAGGTGAGAGGCTATTCGTTCGGCATCATCCAACTTGGGCATGGCAATTAAAATACTGCCCATAAGCCCTCCGCTACATTCTGCCTAAATACGTGTCCAGTTCCCATTCGGAAACCTGCATCATAAATGCCTTCCATTCAGCCTTCTTTATTGTCACATAGGCTTTAGTGAAATTATCTCCAAGTGCTTTTTTAATTACCTCGTCCTTATCAAGACAGTCAAGTGCCTCTCTTAAATCCTCCGGAAGAAGATTTACATCCGAAAGCTTTCCGGCCTCTCCCGGATCCAGACGGTTCTTTATACCGTCCAGTCCTGCTGCAGCGGTAGCAGCAAACAAAAGGTAGGGATTGGCAGCTCCGTCAGGGAATCTTAATTCCACCTTTGTATCATCCATATCTACGTTAAGCTTTATGAATGCGCTTTCTCCGCATCTTGCCCAGAGAGCGGTGTCTGAAGGATCATATCCGTTAAGGAGTCTTTTATATGAGTTGACGGTAGGATTTGCTATAGCTGATAAGGCCTTGGCATGTTTGATAATACCGCCTATAAAGAAAAGAGCTTCTTCTGTCTCTTTGCCGTCTTCGGATCTGAAAATGTTCCTGCCGTCTTTGCATACGGTAAAATTGGTATGCATTCCGGAGCCAGCCACATCGGTCTTGGGTTTTGGCATAAAGGTCGCATAAAGTCCAAATCTCTTTGCAATTGAACGAACGGCAAAGCGGAATGTCTGGATCGAATCGG
>JAILAN010000133.1 GCA_024681595.1 Lachnospiraceae bacterium | reverse complement strand
TCCGAGAATGATCATAAGAAGTATGTCTTTTAACGAGTACCTCGAGCACAGGACCTTTATGCAGAACAAGACAAATGGTATTCGGAACATCAGTCCTTCGATCGGGTTGGTGTAATCCGATTTGGCTATGAACATGATGATGATCTCGAACAACACTCCGAGATAAAAGCTGATGTTACCGATAATCGTAATATATCTGTTGGCTCCTTTGGGAACCTGTCTGAGCGGAACGATCATATCAGCATATATCTTTTCGGTCATGCGATAGAGGATGGGAGATTTAAAGAACAGCTCCATTCTCTTTCTGTCACCCGGGGAAACGAATTCTTTTTCGTAAACCCTGTTTATCAGATCCCTGTCTTCATTAATGATCGATGCTATCCTGTTCGCATCCCGGCCCATTCCGCGGTCTTTGAGGTCGTAATAGTAGAACAACAATCTTCTGGCGTATGAATATACCGCCTTTTCATATAATTCATCAGATACGTTCTCTTTATAGCAGGACAGCTGCTCCCTGAGGAAGGGGATCTCGTCCTCCAATCGTCGCTTTGATACTTTGACGTTCATTATGCTCTCCGGTCTGTCGGAGAGGTAATCGTAAAGCGGTATGTCCGTAAATACGCATGTTGTCGATGAGCAAAGAGCCCTGGTCGTATACAGGATGTCCTCTGAATTGTGTCCCTCAGGAAATATCAGGTCCTTAACGATCTCCTTTTTAAACAGTTTGCTCCAGACACAGTTTTTGATGGAGTATTCCCTGTTATCACTGATATAAACATCCAGTGCTTCAGTTTTGGATAAAGGGATGATCCTGCCCGAGAACTCCCTGTCAGAAACCGGACTTCCGGTTTCATCGACCTCGCGGTATGCCGTTACCGCTATCTGTGCATCATACTGAAGGCATGCATTGAGCATAGTCTCATACATCCCGGGTTCTATGTGATCATCACCGTCGACATATCCGATATAATCGCCTGTGGCAACCTTCAGCGCAGAGTTTCTGGCCCCTGACAGGCCTTTGTTCTTCTGATGGATCACCTTTATCCGGTCATCCTTTTTAGCATATTCATCCAGTATCTGCCCGGTCCTGTCCGAAGATCCGTCATCTACGGTTATTATCTCGAGATCCCGGTATGTCTGTGCAAGGATACTGTCAAGGCACTTTGATATGTAATTTTCGATGTTGTACGCAGGTACAATTACTGAAATCCTGTTCATATTTTCGTTTCAGGCAAAATGGCCGATCCTGATCCTGATCTGTCATGCTGTCAGTAGTGATAAAACATATCCGAAACATCTTCACCACTATCACATTTTAACATGAATTCACCCAGCAGGGTTGAAAACCGTTCTGCTCCGGCACTGTTAAAATGGGTGTTATCTCTGTACAGGGAGACATCATACAGATCAAATACATCTTCCTTTATCAGGGTGAAATTGTAATAATCGATACCATATGAGCCAAGGCAGTTCCTTATTGTATCATTCATAGCCCTGTATGAATCCCACTCGTAATATGTAAGCGATGTCCTAAGCGGAGGAGTTATCACGTACAACTTCACGTTATGGCCATTGCAATACTCAGCAATATCTTCGAGTGTCTTTACGTTCTTTTCATCAGGTACCAGAACGTGTAGATCGCCGGATTCAATACTCCATCGCTCCGCATTGTTAAAATGCTTAAGCTCAACGTCAGAATCAAGCACTTCATCCGAACCGTAAAAACCGTTTGCATCCCTGTGGTCAGCGGGGTCAAGTATGGTGCCACTCATCTTCTCACGGATATTAAAGCCGATCCCTGATGTCCTGTCATATGTCCACGGGAACAGGTAACCTATAGAAGAGCTTTTCCCGATAAATGCCGGATCGGTTACAAATTGAAATCCCGTAGTGATCCTTTGGGCAAAGGGCTTAGTGTCAGCATAGTTCCGCACAAAGCACTGCTCAGCCCTGTGATTATCGGTTCTGTCCATTTCGAGGGTCTCAGGGTCTATAAGCAGCACCACGCTCTTTACGTTCTTTTCTTCAACAGCCCTTTGGATGGCAAAGAAAGAGCTCTGTATCGACTGCATGTTCGTTCCCATGTTATAGGATGACAGTCCTGTCACTTTATCCGTCGAAGCAGGATCAATGTCACACAGGCAAAGCGATGATCCCGTATAGATAAGGTCTATATCCGTCTTATCATCAAAGCCCTTCCACATCTCACTTCCGGATCCGCTAAAGGGACGAAGTGCAAATGAAAGAAGTGCATTTATCAATATAAAGACTATCAGAAAGCACATGGGTCGGAGGATCTTTTTAAAAATTCGCATATAAGAATCCTCCCGCACTGCTCATAAACACAAATGATATAAGGACCAGCATAGCCAAAGCAACTACGGCAAACCCAAAGCCGGATTTTCTCATGATCGCCGACACATTACAGGCAACATCGATTCCTTTTTCCTTTAAAAAGCTGACTATGAATACTATCACGCATCCTAAAAATGCCAGGCACATGCCTCCGGCTGCATAGATCGGACTGCCTTCGTTTGAATTAAGGAGCACCAGTTTAAAGCTTGGCACAAACATGGACGGCCCAAATGCCGTAACCGATCTTCCAAGGCAGGATAGGCACCGGCCAAGGTCATCGATCCTGTCAAAATACCATCCGATATTGACGATGATGAATGTTCTGATGATCCGGAATATTCTCATTCCGTTACTATCTTCGGTCAGGTGCATCTTTTTTGACAGTCCCTTGAAGAAGGGCTCAAGTATATCACTTATCGCAATAACAAAGCCGTTATAAAGGCCCCACCATATGTAGTGGGCTGCAGCACCGTGCCATAATCCGACGAGGAAAAACACCAGGATATTTGCGATACCCGCAGGAAGGACCCTTCCCAGGTGCTTGTTGAATTTAGAGGTACACCACTTGCCGAAATTCTGAATCGGTTTAAGAAGCGCAAAGGGATAAAACACGTAGTCCCTCATCCATGCTCCCAAAGAGATATGCCAGCGCCTCCAGAAATCACCAAGTGAGGTTGAAAAATACGGCTGTCTGAAGTTGGGCATCATCCTTATATCAAATAGCAGGGCAACACCCATAACAATATCTATTCCACCGGAAAAGTCCGCATACTGTTCAGCGGAATACATAAGGATTGCAAATACGATGAGCGATCCGGGCATGGTGTTTATCTGTCCGCCAAGCACGCTCTCTATGCTTCCCGAGAGCATGTTTGCTATGGCATATTTTTTCATCAGACCGTACAGAATCAGGAGTACCCCTCTTTTCATCCTGTCAGCATCAATCTTATGAACTTCGTTAAACTGCGGGGCCATCTGATCGTAGCGGTTGATAGGTCCCTGTACCAACTGGGGGAAAAATGAGATGAACAGCAGAAAACGGAAAAAGTTCCGTTCGGATGCATACTTGTTTCCGTATATGTCTATGAGGTACCCCGTAGCCATAAAGGTATAAAATGAAATGCCCAGAGGAAGGAGCAGCCCGCCTTTAAATCCGGCAAGGACCCTTAAATACTTCATATATGCCAGTATTCCAAAGTTAAAAAGCAATACCGTCCAAAGCACCAGCCTCTTGTAGTTCTGATACCTGTTTTTTATTTTCTTTTTATCTTCCTTGGATAATTCGGGAGCTTTGCGGGCTTCTTTATAGCGATCCGAGATCCTGTCCAGAATGAAGGCACCGAACCATACCGTAGCAGAGGTCAGAACGATAAAGATCAGATTCCATTTGCCGCAGATGAGATAAAAAACCAGATTTGAAAGAAGCAGGATCAATCTCTGATACCTGCCCGGCAGTACATAATATAGGATTAGCGCTATTCCGACGAACAGCACAAAAGCCAGCGATAAGAAATCCATGCCTCACCCTGTGATCAGTCGTCCTGAAGGCGCTTAACCATTTCATACAGAGTCCTGGCACTGTTAAAGTTCGCAGGGATGATCTCCGATGCCGGAATAGAGATGTCATAAGCATCATTTAGCGCACTGATGATCTGAAGGATGTCAAACGAGTCGATCAGTCCGTCATCAACCAGTGAATCCTCGTTCTCAAAGTCAACATCTTCCTTGATCTCTTCAAGCAGTTCGATGAGTTCTTCCATTTATAATCTCCTTGATTTCTAAAAATTTTTCTTAAAAATGTGTTCGTGGGTTTAATTCTCCGGAGTGTTAAGAGTGCTCGTTTTTACGCTGTCCCTTAAAACGACATCTTTACCGTCCTCTTTTATTAGAATGATCTTCGGCATCACCCTGCTAAGGAACAGATAGATCCCCTCAGTAACAGAATAAGCCCCGATGTTCTTAAAAGCAAGCAGGTCTCCCACTTCGGGGTCTGTCAATTCTATCTGTCTTATCGGAACATCTCCCGTAGTACAAAGGCTTCCGCATATTGTCCATAACCGGTTTTCTGTCCCGGTCTTTTCACATTTAACATGCTCTACTACCGGAACCTTCATTCCCATCACATTACCAAGATAATTGATGTGATTGATGCCGCCATCTATTATGAGATAATTCGTTTTGTCAGCGATCTTTTTATCGGTAATATGTGTCAGATAGTATCCGCACTCAGATGCTATAAACCGGCCCATCTCCACGGTAAGTTCACAGATATCGGATGTCTTTTTAAGTTCTTCGATTATCTGTCTTAACGGCTCCAGCGTATCGGTAAAATCCTCACCTTCAAAATACGGATATGGAAGCCCCGGGCCGTATTCCAGTTTCTTTAATGTGAGGCCGTACTTATCCTTGATATCTTTAAAAAACTCTCTCAGCATATTAAGCTCGCTGATCCGGTCTTTGGTCTTTTTACGCTGGGTTCCTGCAAAATAGTGGATACCCTCTATTAAGATATTTGCATATTCATTTCTGTTTTTGATGACATATTCAAGGTCTTTCCGCGACATACCGAACTGACTGCCGGCATTAAGGCGCAATATCACAGGTAATACCTGCCCTGCCTTTTGTCCCTCATCATTAAGAAGGATAACCTGATTTACAGACTCTGCAGTGTACACCTTAGCTCCGTAACCCACGGCATCTGATACATCCTCCTTTGTCTTGCTGACTCCGGAATAGATTATCATATTCCCGGGAACGTTAAGCTCCCTGCATATATCAAGTTCTCCGGGAGAGCATACCTCGAGCGCATCTGTTTCATCAAGCAGTGAAGGAATCAAAAAGGGATTGGCCTTTATGCTGTAACAAAGACCTATGCTGCTGCCGAGAATATCGCGTATCGCCCTTACCCTTTTTTTCAGCATACCTTCGTCAAAGACATACGCAGGTGTTACGTATTTATCTGCAATTTCCTTAATTCTGTCTTTTTCCATAAAATATTCCGTTCAGTTGGTTTATCACGGGATCATTTCCCGATCCATTATCCGGTTTATCATGTCCGGTCTTTCGTTTACATCGCGGCAAGCACCGTTCTGTCTATCTTGCCGTTTTTATTTACCGGCAGGTGCTCGAGCTGTTTGACGTTTGAAGGAACCATGTAAGGGGGCAGAGCCTCCTTAAGAGCTGCAAAGAGATCCTTTTTATCTGCATCTCCCTCATAAAAGAGTTTGATCTTCTTTTTATCACTGTCATATATGGTGCAGGCCCTTAGAACTCCGATTATAGCCATCGCACAGTTGTCTATCTCGCCAAGCTCTATCCTCTGACCCATATGCTTGATCTGAAAATCCTTGCGGGACGTGTAATAAAGGAGTCCGTCCTTATCGTATCTGCCGAGATCTCCTGTGCGGTAGATGGTCTCCTCGTATGAGGTGTTAAGAGGGTTTCTGACAAATGAAGCATCCGTCTTTTCCCTGTCATTATAATATCCCAGAGCCAGGCATGTCCCGGCTACGCATATCTCTCCCTCTGTATCAGGCTCTGTAACTTCCCTGTCATTATCATCAAGCAGAAATACCTTTTCATTGGGAAACGGTATTCCCGTCGGGATAGTCTCTGTCAGATCGTATTCCCTGTCAAGGATATGGTAGGTGCAGTTACAGGTGATCTCAGTGGGACCGTAGAGATTAACGTACCTGGCATCCGGCAAAAAACTTTTCCATTTGTTAAGATGCTTGACCGGCATTACCTCTCCGCTGAACATGATCATACGGATCGATGAAGGGGTCCTGTATTCAAGGCCGTTCATTATGGACACAAAGCACATCGCACTGACTGCCCATACCAGTACCGTTACATTATTATCAGCCAGATAATCCATCAGTATCGTCGGATTACTGAAATAGTCGCGGGGTATCAGCAGAACTTCCGCTCCCGTTGTGAGCGAAGAATAGATATCCTTTACCGATACATCGAAATCAAACGGTGCCTGGTTGGCCATTATATCATCCTTCGTGATATCGAAAATTTCCGTAAAGTATCCGGAGAATTCTATGACCGATCTGTGTGATACGGTAACGCCCTTCGGTGTACCGGTACTTCCGCTCGTAAAGTTTACATAGAGCGGGTCGGTATCATATGCATTCATTCTGATCTTGCTGAGCCTCTCCTCATCGACCGTTTTTTCTTTAAGAAGGTCTTCGATCATGAGAACCTTTATTCCTTCAAATATATTGCTCTCTTTGACCTTCTCCAGATTGACACTGTCGGTAATGACTATCCCGGGATCGAGTTTTTGAAGTATCCTCGATATTCGCTCAGCCGGCTGCCTGACATCTATGTAGGAATAAAACCCGCCTGCATACACGACTCCGAACATTGCTTTTACGGACGCCGTGCTCTTTTCCATGTAAAAAGCAACACCGTCACGATGTGATATTAAGTTTGAAAAATATGTTCCCGCAGCTTTGGCACCGTCGCAAAGGTCCTTAAACGATATCTGTGACGTGGGATCCTTAAAGGCGATCCTGTCAGGATCTTTTACGGCTCTTTCTTCGAGTAGTTCGAGAACACTTTTGATATATTTGGCCATTATCAATATCCATTCTGTCTGAGCCATGACTGGAACATCAGAATGTACCAGATCTGGACCTTCCAGACATTATTTTTTATCAGGTCATCCCACAGCCTGCTGACTGTCTGTGCATTTAAAAATCCCTGTTTGGCGATCACTTCGGGATCAAGCAGTTCTACGGCCCATTTATTCAG
>JAILAN010000093.1 GCA_024681595.1 Lachnospiraceae bacterium | reverse complement strand
TCCTTATGTCAAGGAAAAGCAGATCAAAGATATCGTCAGGGCTAACCTCTCGGAATACTTCCCGGTAGACCCTTCATTATATCTTTTTTCACATTCGGTAATAGGTCTCGTTTCTGACAGACCTCAGGTTTCGACCAATGCTCCCGCACAGATCGAGACCAAGGCTGATTCCGAATCTGCAGGCGAAGCCGAGCAGACTACAGAAGAAGAGGGCAAAAAGAAAAAGCCCGCTAAGGAAAAGACGCCCAAGGCCGATGCATCTAAGCCCACCGGATACAAGATACAGGTTCTGGCAGCTCCAAAGGCTCTTATCGCGAGCTATGAGAGACTGGCCAAGACTCTGGGACTTGATGTAGAGAGCATAGACTATAACGGCAACTCTATTTATCAGGCTGCACGCGAACAGTGCAGAGATGGTGTTCAGCTCATCATCAAAATCGATGAGAGAAGTTCGCTCCTTATGGTACTCGAGGATGGTGTTATCTCCCTTAACAGAACTATCCCTTATGGTACTGATGAAGCCGTATCTACTCTCATGCAGACCAAGCAGCTCGGTGATGTGTCAAGCTATTCTGCAGCTCTTGAACTGGCACGCCGCAAGACCACCATTTTAAACAGCTTCAGCGGTGAAGCGATGGCTACCGAGACTGAGGAAGAGAACCTCGGAGATCTTATAAGGGCGGATAAAAAGCTCGTTACTGAGTCGCTTCGTTCACTGGTCGGCGGAATTGTCAGAGTTATAGATTATTACAATTCAAATCATTCCAGAAGACCTATCGAAAAGGCGTACATTACCGGTATCGGTGCAGACTTTTCCGGCATAGGTTCGCTCCTTACAAATGAGCTTGATATGAAGGTTAAGAATCTGACCAAGCTCTCAGGTATCGATATTGAGAAGACCTTCAAGGATGCTACATTCGGCGAATATGTGTCTGTTATCGGTGCGAGCATCGATCCACTCACATTCTATCCCGATCATGAAGACAGCAAATCCAAGGGCTCAGGCAAGAGCAGTTCATCGGGCGGCGCTCTGTCGCAGTATTCGCTCTTTATCGCCCTGGCTGTTCTGGCTCTCGGCATTATAGGATCCATAGTCATGGTCATGGTCACCATGATTCCGTACAAAGAGCAGCAGGCCCTGAATGCCAGATATAAAAAGACAATCGAAGACCTTCAGCCTTCGTATGACACATATGTTGAATATGTTAATTCAGTAAATAACGTTGCTTATCTTCGCCAGATAGATCACGCAACCGAGAACAGAAACTATCAGATGATGGAATTTGTCAAGGCACTTGAAACAGATATGCCTTTCACATTCCGTCTTAATTCGATGGAATCAGATACTGACAAGCTGACGATCGACTGTACGGTTCTCAGTAAGGAAGAGGCAGCCTTTGTTATTGACAAGTTAAAGAAGATGGAGATGTTCACTTCTACGGATATCACTTCGATCTCCTTTGTAGAGGACGAACTGGGTGGATTCTCATATAACTTCACGGCTGATCTTTACTATGCTCCGTTAGAAGAGCCTGATTTGGAAACAGAGGAGGATGCTTAAGATGGATATGACCATAACTAAAGGACAAAGGGACCTTCTCATAGGATTGCTAGGGGTATTGATAGCTGTTGTTGTATGGTTCACCGTGGCTTCTCCGACCAAGGAAAAGACAGATGCACTCATAAATGAGAACAATACATTAAAGCCCAAGGTTGAGGAATATGAACTAAGAGATGCCCGCCTTGATGAGTATAAGCTGGGTATAGTTCAGAATGATGCCGAGATCGAGACCATAACAGCCAGATTCCCTTCTATGGTTGAAGTCGAAGATGAGGTTATGTTCTGGGCGAATATTGATAATGCTTATCCCTTCCAGTTGGCATTTAAAGATCTGGAAATGGAAGAAAGAGATGCTGTTGCAATAGCCGGTATCGAAGATACGGGTGAGGCGACCATCGCATATGAAGAGGACGGATCTGCTACCATTTCAGATACGGATGCGGAACAGCTGTCCGCGCAATATAAGCTTTACGGTGCTCCTATGGCCATGAATTTCATTTGTACCTACGACGGGATGAAGGATATGTTCGAATATATCACATCGCAGTACAACAGGAATTCCATTAATGCCGTGGAGATCGCATATGATGAGGAAACAGGCCTGCTGACAGGCGCTATCGGAATGGAACTTTATTATATCGAAGGACTTGATAAGGAGTACAATCCTCCGTTTATTCCTTCTATACCTAAGGGACAGTCCGATGTATTCCATACAGCCAGCTCCGATTTTGATGAAGCAGCCAGAGCTTTGCTTGGCTTAGAGAACTCAGAAGCAAATGGTGAAGAAAACGGTGAAGAAAACGGTGAGGATTCAGAGGAAGAATAACAAACCGAATAACCGCGGTATGAACATTTCTGATCAGGGCTTTACCCTGATCGAAGTGTTAGTTGCGGTCATCATTATTGCCATTGTAGCTATTCCGGTGCTAAAGGCTTTTGTCACGAGTGCCAATACCACCGGCAAATCCAAGATGAAGATGCGTGCCACAAATGCGGCCGAGAACATCATGGAGGATCTGGAATCTTTATCTGTAGAACAGGCCGTTAAAAAGTACAGTCTCGGAGCGATAACCGAGCCTACGGACCTTGGTAAAAACGGTGATTCAGAGATAGTAAAAAAGGGTGTTAAGGAGGCCTACAGCATTCCGATCACTACTGAAAGTGACAGGTTTGATGCTGATCTTAACGAAGCTCTTAAACAGGGTTATCAGGCGGAGATTTTTATCGATCCTTCCTGGTACAGCAACTCCAACGGGTTGAACGTATCTAATTTCGATATTCTCTCATCGGATATCGCTGCCATCTTTTCCATGACTCCGGAATTGAACAATGAAGCTTACAGCAAATTCGTGAGCAGACAGAAGGAGTATTATAAAGCGAAGTATCCGGATGAAGCCAGCAGACCGCCCCTGTGGAATGAGGAAAAGTTTAAGACCAACGGCCTATACCGTGAGATCAGGATTGATATAGAAAAGACAGGAACGATAACGAATGCCGACGGGGAATCATATCCCAAGGTTAATGTTACTGTAACCGTTTCGTATCTTCTTAAAGATAATGTTAACAGTGACGCTCCGGGCGAAAAACTGGTTGATGATACTGACACTACCTACATAGCTCTTAACAGACAGATCTTCAGTAATTCCGTGTCGGAGAAGAAACTGGCCTCCATATTCATTATGTATTATCCGCTCTATGAAATGGCCAAGAAGAACGGAGATATCATCACGGTTCACAATCATGATGATATTGAGGCTGATTTCTATGTCGTAGCACAGGATGTAGCCGCAAATGCCACTGATTTTGAAAACTACAGAAAACATACATCAGGCGGACTGATCCTTAGCATCTATGAAGATGAGATAAACGATGAGGATACAGGTGAAAAGAAACAGCCGCTCAGGCTTCGTACCAATCTCATCGATGAATCAAAGGTTGCGTATGTTTCATTGACAAAGGATGAAGCTGATATTGTTCCGATACAGTGCTTCCTGAAGGTTAGCAAGTCAAGTGCCGATAAGATAAGTATAGGCGATCCGTTTGATGAGACATGCTGGAATAATATAAAGAACTCCAAGGGTGACTTCGAGGATGATAAAGCTACGAGGGCACTTAATGCAGGTGCGCTTGATGGTAAAACGCTCGATGAGTCAACTATACCGAACAGGATATATGATGTGACGGTCCGTGTGTGGAAAAAGCCTGCGGATGAATCGTATGGCGGGACTACATATGCCGATTTTGAAACATATATGAATACATCGGACGAATGGCCGGTTTCAGTGGAACTGACCGGATCGATGTTGCAAAAAGGTGATTGATCTTAGATGAAGAAAACTAAGCTGCTGTTTGAAAAATTTTATAAAGACAACGGCGGTATGTCGATAGTTACAGTTATCGTAGCGATTGGCATGGTTCTTTTGATGGTCAATATACTGCTATTGACCTCCACAGTCAATTTCAAAATGAGAAATATGAACGTCTATTCAAAGGATTCGTTCTATTCGGCTGAGCAGGTTCTGGATGAGATCGAAGTCGGACTCCAGCAGCTGGTTTCCGACGGTCTGAGTCAGGCATACATGGAGGTCCTGACCAAGTACGATACTTCAGAGATGACATCTGCCGAGAAGAACGAAGAGGTCAAGAGACGTTTTTATCTTTATATCGAGGATAAACTTGGCATTGAAGATGGCAAGAAATTCAGATATATCGCCATGCCTGCCGATCCGGATGATCCGGATGCCAAGGAAGGTCTGTACGGACTCTTAAAGCCCTCTACCCGATATAACAAGGCAGGGCTTATTCCCGAGCCCGGAAAGCCCGAAGCGGATGTATCATACGGTGCTTTCTTAAGAACGATCCCAACAGATCCACTTGCAGATCCCGATTCTGTTTTTACGGTCATAGACAGCAAGACCTACTGTACCGGAGAAATGCTTGAATCCGCCAAGGACGGTATCAGGCTTAAGAACCTCATCGTTTATTACAAAGACCCTAACGGCTTTGTGTCTACCATAAAGACCGATATCAATCTGGTATACCCTGAGTTTACATTTGCCAATACGGATATGCCCGATATCGCTTCATATTGTCTTGTTACCGACACGGGAATATTCGATACCAAAAAGGGTAATACAAGATCTGCGGCAAACACCTGCATTTTAAGTGGCAATTCCTTTGCGTACCGGGTTAATACCACAGGAACGAAATTTGATTACAAGGATCATCCAAAGAGTGACAATGTTCATGTGGTCTATTCCGATTACAGCATATCAAACGGAGGTATCACTACCTACGATAAGACAAGGCTGTGGGCAGGCGATATAATCGCCAAGAGCTCGGATGTATTGCTTGCCGGCAAGACCTATGTTCAGGATGATCTGGACCTTCAGGGCAGGAATTGTCTCGTTAAGATGTCGGGATATTATTATGGCTTTGGCAACGGTGACAGTGCCTCAGGCAGCAGTGCGATACTCGTTAACGGAGTTGATACGGTCATTGACCTTGAAAATGTAAGACGCATTTCACTTGCAGGTCGTTCATACATTTCATTTGAAGACGAAGCCGATAAGAACGAAGACGGATCGATCAAAAAAGAAAAGATCATGAAAGATCCTGCGCATCAGGCTGCCATAAATCCTAATCCTGTCGGGATATACATGGGTGAATCTGTGGCTGCCAAGTCAGATCAGTTGATGTATCTGGTTCCGCCCGAATGTATAGGAGTTGCAGTTTCCACCTCCATCGGCGAGAGCGGTGAGACCGTAGAGACATATGCTGGATCAAAGTTTACAAAGAATCCCCTTACAACAACGGAATACCAGCAGATCTTAGATGACCCCAACTGTGTTATGATCGCCTCTAACATGAATGTATCCAAGCTTGGAAGCGGTGACACCGCCAAGCTTGGTTATTATCTTAAAAACGGTAACGAGGTTCAGAAGATCGTAGTAAGGCCTTCATCCGGCGGCGATTCGCTCGTATATTTCTATATGCAGTTTGCAGATGAGGAAAAGGCGAATCTGTTCTTTGCAAAATACTATGACCTTAATAAGGATGCCGTGGACAGATACATGGAAAAATATATCAAGACCATTAATCTGCCGACTACGGGCAGCATGCTCCTAAAGGTCAGCATGGCTGGAAACACCGTTACCGACAATCTTCCCGAAGCAGAGATCGATCCTAATACCGGCAAAAAGAAGAGAGTCATTTCGGGAATTACCACAAAACTTGATGATGACGACCTGACGATATCCGATCATTATGCTGAAGACTACGAGGAATACTCAACGATGATGCTCGGTTATGCGACAAAGCTTTCCGATGACTATCAGACCCTGATGGATAATGGTGCGCTCTCAAGAGACAAGGATAATAAAGCCGTATTTAAAAATCTCATTGATGAGACGAGTCTGGACGAGGTGGTCGACGGAACCGAAGCATATCTTTTTGACGGACCGAAAAAGCGCGCTCTTTTGATCAATATGAAAAGCGAAACTGCTGTTCGCGATCTTTCTGCTTCGGATGTAAAGGACTGTCATCTTATCATCGCGGACTGCTCTGTGACGATACCTGATGGAGCTGAGTTCAGTGGAACCATGATAGTCAAGGGCAAGATAACACTTAATGGTAATGCCACATTTACATCCGATAATACACTTGTTGATTCCTGCATGTTCCTAACGACTGAAGACGGTACATTTACAGTGGCCGATGTGTTTAAGGATTCAACCGAACTGACGAATCTGTCATCACTTGATGGTGATGTAACTACAGATGTAAACATAGAAGATCTAGTAGCATTTGAGAATTGGACCAGAAATGTACCGATCAAGTAGTTTTAAGGACAACAGAGGACTGTCACTTCTTGAACTGATAGTCGTTATAGCTATAATGGCGGTACTTATAGGTGCGGCCGGTTTCGGATTGTCATTGCTGGTTGGAACGGAGGCCAGGCAGGCTGTGTACAAAATGGAAGCACAGCTTAATGATACCAAGACAGGCACGCTGACCAAGGCGGGAGAAGATCTGGTAGTCAGGTATATCGATGTATCGTCGAATGTAGATGACTGGGCATTAAAGGGCGTCGACAAATCAGGATATTATGCCGATAAATGCCTGTACACCATCGTAATGAATGCTCCCGGATCCAACATGAAACAGCAGTATTCAGATAAACATGAGTACAGCTACATAGGTGCCAAAAAGGTTAATATAGATGTTTTCCTCTCATCCGGACAGACTAAGATAGACAGCTCAAATGCTATAAGGATCCGTTTTAAAAGAGATTCGGGTGAGATAGAGGATGTTGAAGTCGGCTCGGTTAATGCTGCCGATGAATTTACTGCTTCATCATCAGGCAAGATAGACAGGATAGAGTTTACGGCCGGACTCAGGAAATATGTAATAAAGTTTACCCCGTTAACAGGCCAGTTCAGTATCAGTACTTCGTAGATGATACAAAACGGACGTCTTTGTGGCGATGATATATGAAATTGTTAAAGAAACTCAGACAAGATAATAAGGGTCTTTCTCTGGTGGAACTTATAATTGCGCTGGCTATTTTTGCGATAGCCGGTCTGGCAATATATGGTTTCGTTTCTTTTTCAACGAGGACATTTACCGAATCTAACAGAAACGTTAAGCTGCAGTACGAGCAGCAGATAGTAGTCAACAGGATCAAGGATATAATCCTGGAGACCAGTCGCGGAATATCATTTAATGATACGGATAAAAGGATGCTGGTTTTTTCAGATCCTCCGACCGGACCGTCTCCTGACTATATGAAGGTTTCGCTCATTAAGTGGGACGAGAGCACCAATGAACTTTATTACGGATACAATGACAACCAGTCAATAAAGAAGGATGATGACTCGATCATCAAGCTTCCTGAAATAACCGGATTTTCAAATGATGCGCTTCTTTCTACCGATGTAACAGACTTCAGTGTAGACCTTAGTAAGATCGATACCGGTAAGGTATATTTCTCCATAACCTTTAAAGTCGGAAACAAAGAAATGAGTGCCAATCCTGTGGTCTCACTAAGGAACATGATCGATAAATACGATGATGACACTGATTTTGAAGATGAATATTCCGAGGTTGTAATTCCCATCTATTCTCATATTGCCAAGGTCGAGATATCACGTGACGGCAAGATATTTGCCCAGAATAAGGTTGATACCATCGCCATGGCGGGTAATACAACATCCGCTGTTTATACCGCTATCGTTACACCCAAGAAAGATTACGTGGGCAAGGTGGATATCAGCGCTACATGGGAGATAGATCTTAGTACTGTAAAGGAAGGATATGAGGAGTGTATCAGCATATCCACGGGAGCCGATGGAAGCGGAAATACTACCTGCACTGTAACGTTAAAAAAGACTGCAACTAAGTCTCCCAACGACTATCTGAAGAACGGTTACCTGACTCTGATAGCTTCAAGCAACGAGGATAATTCAAAGTCTGCCAGATTAAGAATAAAGGTCACTGCAGACGGAGTTTATCCCGAGTCGATCACATCATCCGACTATGACAAATATGTCATGGATGTTGAACATGGACAGATCAGATATAAAATATCGCATGTGATCAAGTATACCGGTAACATTGAAGATCCTCTTCATCCGGGGACATTTGTCAATCAGCTATCCGGTGACAGCGCATATACCAAGATCACCTATAAGGTTACGGATATAATTTATAACGGTTCAGATCCAAGCAAGGCACTGCTTACTATGCCGGGTGGAGCCGGATTCACTTCGACAGATACAGTCGACGGTGTGTTCATCGCAACCAAGAGTATGGAGGAGCACACATTCAAGATCCACGTCAGTGTTAACCAGCGTGGCAAGGACGGTCAGGAAGTATACGACGATTTTGAGATCACCATACCCAAGGATATTATCCCGGAGCCTGAGGATGTAACCAAGCCCGTCATACGTGCCGACGACAGAGCATTACGCGCCGGTATATTCGACATGACTGCCGAGTGGTCATCAGGTGTGCCTCAGTTTGAGTCGAATGATCATTCAACGCAAAGGTATTACTACTGGCTTGAATGGGAGATAGATAATAACGATAATAGCTGCGGTAACTGGGGCAACGATCAAAAGAACAAGTTCATAGATCTGCTGTATTTTACCCAGCTGAATTCCAATCCAAGTGACGGTAGTGAGCCGGCAGCTGCAACAGGGCCGACCACACAGGGCTCGGATGATTATAAAAAAGTGTTTACCGATATTACGTATGACTGGACAGCCAGCAAGAGCCGCCAGGCCAGAGTGTATATCAGACATTACCTTGACTGGGAAAAACCATTCACGTTCAGAGTTAAGCTTCGTGCCAAGATCAGTAAGACCAACAGCGTCTGGGATGCCAAGTATTATATGTTGCCGGGTACTGATCCCGATCATCCCGACAGTATTGAGGCCTCAGGTATTGACCAGGCATATTTCGATACTGTTGTCGTGACCATTGATCCGGTTACTCTGAGGCTGACACCGGCGGTAATAACCAAGGCAAACGGTCAAACGGAGCCGGTTGTATTTTACAACAACAAAAAGCCTATATATGCTGTGTTTAACAATTCGCATACCATAGGCTATGGAAGAAGCGCTACCAAACCAAGTGACAGTTATCTTTATGACAACTGTAACAGTGATTACGACGCATATTCAAAAGGATACTACAAGATATTCGAACCGGAATTCGAGGGCTTGAATGTAACGACCTTTAATGTTAACAAAGTGGGCAAACTGGTCCTTAAGTTAAATACCAAAAACGGTAAATCAGCTCTTCAGAGTTATCGTACCGTTAACGGCAAGACTGTATATAAGGAAGAGGTAGGAACCACGACCGACCAGTGGGGTAATGTTCAGTATACCCAGGGGGCCACCTTTGCCGAAGCGGTCAATACGAGCATAGTTAAAACCGTCAATGGCCAGGAAGTATATACTAATAAGCTGTATTTCTACATTCAGCTGTATCCCTATATCTGGAAGGATGCCAATCAGTTCCCCGACGGCTGTGTATGGACCTGTCAGTATGCGGATGTAACTAACAGCAACACCTACCGGAACTATGTAAACGGTACTTTCACAGATACGAATCAGACGGTATCAAATTATACGACTAAACCTCAGTACGGTGAGTTCGCCAATCAATAAGGAGTAACGGATGGCTGGACATTTTAGCCTGAAAAACAAAAGAATAATAGCTCCGATACTCGCAGCAACGGTTCTGCTGGGTAGTGTTCTTGGTGCAGCAATTACCAGGCCTATCCCTGCTTATGCTGCCAAGGTTACTTTAAAGGGTATTAACGATATAGCTGATGCTCACAGTTATTCTGAAGGCAATGCCAATCCAGATCCCTTCATAATTCTTGAAGTGGTTCCGGATAAGGCAAAGGATGCAGCAATCGGTTATCTGGTTGCGGGTGAAGAACCCATTCACGAAGGCAGATCGTTAAAGGATATGCCGTCTACAGCTGAGCGGAATAAGTATATCAAACGTGATTTGACAGATCCGAATAACCCGAAGGCTGTCTATGATCCTCGAACGATAGATACGACTATTTTCCTTGATCCTTCATATGCGGCTCCCAACTTCGGGGATGATAAATCTGCGGCATATGAGCTTAATGAAAAGGCCTTTACTTTCACGGATTATTATGAACCCAAGGCAGCCGATGCCACTCAACGTACGATGGATGTCCGTGGCCACTTTGTTCAGGATGATAACGGCGACTATGTATATAATGACTTAAGCGGTGATGATGCATATAGGAAGAAATATGCGGATGCAGAGGTAGAAGACCCTGATCTTTCAGGTAATCAGCTGTATGATGTGACTACCCTGTACGGTAGGACTGTCGATCCTGCTCAGGGTGTTGAAGAAATATACAGACGATCTGCGGCATTCAGAGCAAAAGATGATTATTACACAGGAAGCTATATCTTTGATATTAAGAAACTGACTGATGAATCCGTTCAGATGCCTGTAAAGATAGCAAGCGGTCCTGCGACCATAATTAATCAGTCGGGAGAAAATCTATACAATTCACAGTATTTCAAGCTGACGAAGGTTACCGATACCACTCAGCTTGTTGAGGGCGCTGTTATTTACAGAGCTACCAAGGGAGGGACCGCTGACAATCCGGATTATTACGGTTACGTCAAGAAAAATGATGCAGGAGAACTGGTAGTTCGACCTAAGAATTTTGGTTTGGGAATGGAAGATGAATCACATAATCCCATACTTGATGAAAACGGAATTCAGAGAATTTATCAAGATATCAAGGTGAGTGATTTTGGAGAAACGACTCTTCCGATCATATATTTTAGGTCTGCCAGACGTATGAGTGCATCTCCTTTAGATGTAACTGGGGCAACACCTACGCCAACAACAACACCTACGCCCACAACGACACCTACACCTACTTCGACCGGATCTCCCGACCCTAATGCAACACCTGTTCCCGAGGGCACTACTGATACGGATTCTACACCTACACCCGAGGGTACTACTGATACGGATTCAACACCGACTCCGGATGGCGAACCGGGCACGGATGCCACACCTACACCCGAGGGCATTACTGATACGGATTCCACACCGACTCCGGGTAGTGAAACGGATACAAATACAACTTCAGGATCTGAAAGTAACCCTGAAGGAGGAGAATCTGCCACTCCCGACCCGAATGATGGTGCATCGGTTAAGTTTTCATATCCAGTTCCTACCGTGATACCCTACAGAAGTATCAGACACTCAGACAACGGCTATTATGCGGTACTTGGAGCATTAAGAAATGATCTGGAATATGATTATTACATAATCGAAGAAACAACTTCGGGCGATATAGAGAATACTCTTTATATCATTGATGAAGGAAGTGTAACAACCAGCGATAATGGTGCATTCGGGCGCAAGACAGGCTACGGCATGGTTTTTGCAAATGAATATGCATCGACAAATGCCTCTGTTGACAAGGGACCGTATTATATCAAGATAGCAGATGCTGACGAGTACAGCTATGATCCCAAGGCTGATCCTCCGGATCCGCTCGATACCAGAGAAAGATACAGATTTGTAACCGACTATTCGGAGTCTGTTTATCATCAGATAGAGTATTCAGGTGGATTTGTAAATAATGAATGG
>JAILAN010000069.1 GCA_024681595.1 Lachnospiraceae bacterium | reverse complement strand
GCCGGCCAGTTCCAACAGTCCGTTCATAAATTCATAGAACATCTTTCTGGCCTTGGATTTTTTCATCTCCTTATAGTTATCCTGAAGATACAGTACATCTCCGAGTATAGCATCATCTTCATCTGTGAAATGTTTATATACGATCAGTTCATCCTTGCGCATAATCTCTCCATAATTTGATTTACATAATTAGATATGTTATGTTTACCTGTTTACATAACTTATTATTATGTTGATATGTTTACATAATTCTGTTTTGTATTTTTTTGCTCTCATCCATTATACATGAGAAAACACCTCGCAAAGCTTCGGAATACTCCTGATTTTTTACGGATTTTTGAACGCTGTCAAGTTTTTCTTCCTCGCGTGCTTTATCATATACAGACTTTGATATCTTCTTTTTCTCATAGCCGATTTGTTTACATAATTCCATTCGTTTTTCAAGCAATTCTATCAGTTGTCCGTCTATTACATCAAGCTGATCTCTAAGCGTTCCGATATCCATTTTTATCCTCATGTCCTGTTATGTATGATTTGCAGTTGATCTGCATGTATTATATGATATAAGTGTCACCGGAGCATTATATATACATGAAAAATGCTCTCCCGATGACCTTTAAGCATATGTATTATTATATTATCAGATTGATACCGGTGTCAAAAACTAATAGGCAGTAAGATACCGATTTAAAATGAGGTTTTCATGAGCAAAAAGGGAAATATAAAAGTAATATTATTTCTGGTGTTGTTGCTGATGGCAATGGCCGTATTCGCTATAGTCAATATCATCTCCAAACGGGTACATTTCAATGACGAAAGTGCGATTGGAAACACGGCGGGAAATATCAACAATAAGGGGCTGTTTGCAGAAAGTGATGGCAGAGTCTATTTCTCCAATCCCTATGACAGAGGATTCCTCTACTCCATGAACCCCGATGAGAGCGACATGAAAAAGCTGGCCAACTCTCACGTCCAGAACATCCTCGCATATGGCGATTACGTTTATTACTACCTGGATACTGCCGATGGTGGAACCGGTCTGGGATATGTAGTTCGTACTTTCGGTTTGTACCGCAGCAACAAGAACGGCTCCAATGCCGTGTGTCTCGACAGAACAGCGTGTACAGCCATGCAGTTGGTCGGCAATTATATCTATTACCAACGGTATAACAATGTAGACTTCACCAAAACCTATAAAGTTAAGATAGACAAAACGGAAAATGAAAAGGTATCCGATGTTATCATAAACCCGGCAGCTGCCGATTACGGCAGGATTTATTTTAACGGCACGGAAAAAGATCATTATCTATACGCACTCGATACGCATCAGGATAAGATATTTACCGTATATCAGGGTGATCTGTGGTATCCCCAGTATTCAAACGGATATATCTACTACATGGATGTTTCTGAGGACTACAGGATATGCCGCTATTCTCTGTCCGGTAATACCGTTGAAATACTCACGACTGACAGAGCGGATATGTTCAATGTATCCGATAACTATATCTATTATACAAAGAGCGATCCCGTTGAACCCTGTTTAAGGCGTATGCGTCTGGACGGTTCCGGTAATGAAATGGTCGCTCCCGGGTTATACTGCGACATTAACCTGACCAGTCAATATGCATATTTCAGACAGTTCGGAACCGAAACCCCTATGTATAAGACTCCGGTCAACGGTCCTGTCAGCGTCAGTACATTTACAGCCGCGGAAGAAGCTGCAGTAAATTCAAAATAAGTGAAAAACTTAGTAATTAGGTAATCAGGTATAGTTTGGTTATATAAAGACCGGTCAAGTCAACCGACATTCGAAATGAGGTTAACATAATGCGCTCAAATAAATCAGAAAAACCGCTGAGTATACTCCTTATAGGAACCGGAGGAACTATAGCCGGAGTATCAAACAACAATATAGGAACTGATTACCGTTCGGGTGAATCTGATATAGGTGATGTGATAGACAGGGTCAAAGCATCACCATCTTTTTGCATATCTCCGGACGAGGTTAACATAACTGAATTGAACCTGTTCAATAAAAACAGTGACGACATATCGTTATCTGACCTGATGAAGTTGACCGAGTTGATCAATACTCATTCAAAACGTGATGAATGCGACGGTTTCGTAGTGACACATGGAACAGACACAATGGAGGAATCTTCTCTCTTTCTGTCTTTGTCCGTAGCTTCGCCAAAGCCTGTTATACTGACCGGCTCCATGATTCCCGGCGACATCCCCGGATCCGATTCGGTGCCTAACCTGGCAGGAGCAATATCTGCTATGACCCATATGATCGAAGAGAAAAAGGCAACTCATTCGAATGATTCCTCTCACAACAACATCTATGTGTATTTCAACGGCAGGCTTATGAACGGCATATGCATTCGAAAAATCAGTACAAATGCCCTCGATTCCTTCATGGAATATAAAGCAGAAGCAATCAGTTTACATAATCTTTTTGATAACATATGTGACTTTATCGGTTTACATAATGTTTGCTCTATGGATGATATTGCCAATAATATCAAGGGGTTGAGGTCATTTCCATCAGTTCCCATTATACCATTTTATATGGATGCCGATCCGGGTATGCTTGACTATTATGTAAATCACAGTGTAAAAGGTCTTGTGATAGCAGGCGCAGGAGCCGGAGAATTCTCTGTCGAGTTCATTGACCGGATCAGACAAATCACCGGATCGGGTATTCCGGTGATCAGGACTTCCAAAATAAAAAATGGCCCCGTTAATGAAAACGGGACCTTGAATTCGATATCTATAAACGGAGGATGTGTGACTCCCGAAAAGGCAGCCATATTATTACGCATACTTCTTGCAATAAATAACGTATGATCTCTATATCTGATGCCTTACAACCTTATACTCGTCTCCGTCTCTGAAATACGGACAAGCCTTAAAATCCCGGCTCATCAGGGCACCATAATCGTCCTCGTCCATATCCATATCGCAGACATATTCTTCAAAATCTTCATCATACATATAGTATGCGCATTCTTCACATATGCTCATGACTCTTCTCCCAAATGACCGGTTCGATCAATACTTTGAGCATTACATTTTCACTGACCAAACAGACCGATAAAACCTTTGGAATTCTTTTTTCCTGACTTCTTATCGGTTTTTTTTACGGTTTTCTTGTCCGCTCTTTTATCAGCTTTTTTATCTTTCTTTTCATCTGTTTTTCTATCCGTTTTTTCTATTGCTTTCTTATCAGCTTTCTTATCTTTATTTTCCGCAGTTTTCTTATCTTTATTTTCCGCAGTTTTCCTGTCTGATTTTTCTACTGCTTTCTTATCTTCTTTTTTATCCTCTTTGAGATTCTGTTTTGCGCCGTCTTTAGTTGCAGATTTCTGCTTTTTGGAATCCCTTTTGGCGCTGTTTAATTCATTATACATTTCCATTACGGTCTTTTTAGTTCTTGGATTAAGTTTCTCCGGGCACAGTTCCATCAGCGGAGACAGTACAAAGTCCCTGTTTTCCATGTCAATATGGGGTATCTTAAGATCCTCACTGTCAATCAGCAGGTTATCATAAAACAGAATATCCAGGTCCAGAGTCCTCGGTCCCCAGTGAACGCTCCTTACTCTGCCGGCCTCATGTTCAAGTTCATGCAGTATGTCAAGCAGTTCATACGGATCATAAACTGTTTTAAAACACACAGCTCCGTTTAAAAAATCATCCTGTTCTACTCCGCCATAGGGTTTTGTCTTTATCAGTTTTGAAGATACAAAGTCCTTTACGTGATCATCGTTTTCAAGTTGACATAACGCTTTTTTGATATTACCCTTCTTGTCCCCCATGTTGGAACCGACAGCTACATAGGCCTCGCTCCATTTGTTGGTTATGCTGACAGAGACATCCTCGAATTCAACCTCAAGAGGTGCATTGGGTTTGTGCAACTTTATGTTAACCATTTCGATGTTGTTATACTTGATCAGCAACTCTTTAGACAGTTCGTATGCTGCCTTTTCGATCAGGTCATATGCCGTATTCTTCAAAAAATCTGCTGCAAACTCACATACAGAAGCATAATTTACAGTATCGGAAAGATCATCTGTGGTTTTAGGTTTACATAAATCAACAAGCATTGTTATGTCAACTAAAAAAATCTGCCCGTTCTCTTTTTCACTTTCATATACGCCATGATTGGCAAATACTTTCAATCCTCTGATCTCAATGATATCTGTCCCCATACCACACATTCCTTTCCTGTGATCTGTTATATACTGAATATTCGTTTGTATCCTAAGTCAGCCTTTTAGTCTGCACCTTAAGTATACATCTTTAAGTCACTCTTTGCATCGGCCCAAAACGGATTCAGTCAGCATCAGTGCCCGCACATTATCATCGATATCATGGACCCTGAAATAGCTGACACCCGACATTGCTCCAATGACCGTAGTCGCTATCGTTCCGGCGAGTCTTTCATTAACATCACATTCCGTAGCAGTACCTATAAATGATTTACGGCTCGTCCCCAGCAGGACCGGATACCCCAGATCACAGAATCTGTTAAGTGAATCCATGATGAACAGATTCTGTTTATATGTCTTGTTAAAACCTATTCCGGGATCGATTATGATATTGCTCCTGTCTATACCGGCCTTTATGGCTCTGCCGACAGCATCCTTCGTTTCGCTTAAAAAGAAATTGATATAACTGTCGTTATTATTGAGTTCAACGACTTTTCCGCTGTTGTGTGTCAATATATACCTGACATTTAATCCGGCGACAACAGATGCCATCTTCGGATCAAGATTCATCATCCCGATATCATTTACTATGTCTGCCCCGGCATGAACCGCTTCAATCGCAGTATCCGATTTATATGTGTCTATAGATACCTTGATATTAAATCTGCTTTTAATTTCTCTGATAACCGGCACGACCAGGGAGATCTCATCTTTGGCGCTCACCTTGGCTGCTCCGGGTCTCGTTGATTCCCCTCCTACATCGATGATATCCGCTCCTTCATCGATCATTTCTTCGACCCGTTTAAGTACTCTGTCCATATCAGGTCTGCCGGTCTCATCATAATATGAACCACCATCCGAAAAAGAATCCGGGGTGACATTCAGTATTCCCATAACATGTGCTATCGTTTTGCGATCACCCATATGATCATATCCTTTCAGATACAGTTTTATACTTTTACCAAATCAGTTCCATGTTCTTTTTATCCCGCTTCCAGTAGCACTCCGGTTCAGCCTTGCAGAAAAAACACGGACGGCAGAGTTTGTCTGCGCGATAAAGAAGTCCCTTCAGGTTCCGTTCATCCCTGATATCATCGTTTCTATGTGACGCGATGGCTTCGAGGATCATCGATCTTTCATCTTCGTTATAATCGGTTGACATAAGTATATGCTCGGATATTTCAGCAGATGCTATCTCATGCGGAGTACCATCTTCATACTGAACATCTCTGCCGACATCATGAAGAAGAGCCGCTGCATATAAAATATCCTTGGGTATATTGTAATCCTCAGTCAGATTAAGCAGCATCCCCACCCTGGCAACATCCAGGAAATGAGACATGTCATGATGTCCGAATTCCCTGTCGGCCTCGTATTTTTCAATATTCCTAACATGCGTTATGTATTCCTTGTTCTCTATGATAGCCTGGTATCTTTCCATTTTCTGACCTCTTTTTCAATTGACAGCGTTCCGCATATCACTATCACTCCCTTTTTACCGGACAGCATTAAAGCCATATCCAGAGCTTCGTATACTCCGCCTATCGATGTCACACTGTCATTATACCTCGACGCGGTCTCTGATAGCAAAGAAGCACTCATTCCCCTGGGCCCCGTGGTGGAAACACAAAGCACATGAACCGCTTCACCGATCAGAGCAGACAGAACACCATCATGGTCTTTGTCAGACAGCATGCCGATTACAAAAATGATATCCTTCTTCCCCTTATACCTGTCATACAGAGCTTCTTTAAGTGCTATAGCCGCTCCGGGATTATGCGCTCCGTCCATGATGATATCGGGACCGGTATGAATGAGTTCAAAGCGTCCCGGCCATTTTGTGTTATGTAAACCGTTTTCAATGTTTTTCTCAGTTATCCCGGCACATTTTCCGCTTTTCAGTTTGCACCCTTCCA
>JAILAN010000042.1 GCA_024681595.1 Lachnospiraceae bacterium | reverse complement strand
AACGAATGTTTTTATTGCAGGATGTGAGCTTAATCTGAAAGCCGGAGAAGGGTATTTTGCAAACAGCGGAATCCTTCATTCAGCAGAGCTTCTTTCGAAGACCGGATGGCAGCATTGCATGGTCTTCAGCCCTCGTGTGATCTCATCACCGGACGATATCATATGGAATAAATATGTTTCACCAATACTCTCACACCAAGAACTGCCCTTCATCAAGCTGTCGCCAAAGACTCCCTGGCAAAAGGAAACCCTCTCACTGGCTGAAAAGGCCTGGATTTCCGGGGCCAACGAGAAAACGGATTATGCCCTTACAGTCCGTTTCGCATTAAGTCAGATTTTTTCTCTGATCACCCATAATATCGATACAGAAACAGAACATCCCTTCACATCTAAAACGCAAAGGGATGAACTACGGATTAAGAAAACTCTTTATTATATAGAAACACATTATCGAGAGCAGCTCACGATTGATAGTATTGCTGCATCTGCAGACATAAGTGTAAGTACTCTTTTAAGGCTATATCACGACATTCTTCATACCACACCGATTCAGTATGTTCTTCAGTATCGTCTGGAACAGATCCTGGAAGAACTATTGTTATACCCAGACTCATCAATATCTGAAATAGCCTATTCATGCGGGTTTAATGATATCAGCTATTTTAACCGATGCTTTCTGAAGAAATACGGCTACACTCCATCTACATTTAGGTGTGAGCACCGTTATAGCAAGTAATATTATATATACCGGTTTTCTTTACTATCGGTGTCAGTCCGCCGAGTCAGTCATCCCTTTATAATCTATCTGACTGAAACCATAAGAAGCGGTGACCCGATCCATGGGAAACGATGTGGAGATATGGCTTATGAATGCCCAAAGTGCCAACATCATCCAATGTGCAGATACCGCTCTTTATGAGGTAAAAGAACGCGGCCGCAACGGATTTCTCTGGTATATGTACCTGAAAAAAAACCCGCAGGCCAGAAAACGGCCGGATCAGATATGATCTTCCGCATATTTCTTCCTAATCTCTCCTGTATTTATCCCGTTCTGTCCGCATTTCATACATTTTGGCATCTGCCATCTCTATATACTCGTCAAGACTCTTGTCATTCCTTCTTTTACCGGCATCAGTACCCACCCGTAACTTGCCCCGATGGTATATGGATTTGATCGTTTGGCATTATACGCTTTCAGGCCACTGTCTACCTTGTCTCCAAATTCATAAGGTTCTTTACTTCCCTCACTCACCGACGCAAAGATAAGAAATTCGTCTCCTCCTGTTCGGACAATTTTGGAACCTTTGGGCGCAGCCTTCTTTAATTCACCGGCAACTGCAGCTATGGCTTCATCCCCTGCCGCATGACCATATGTATCATTGAGATGTTTAAGACCGTTCAGATCCGTAACACATACGAACAGATCTCTGTTATTGTTTCTAGCCTCATCAATAACAATATCCGAATAATACTTTAATCCCTTGCGATTGTAGCACCCGGTCTGCTGATCGGTCATATTTTCCTCAAACAGGGCGTTATATTGGTCCTGAAGACTTTTCAGCACAGCCCTTTCTTCTGCTTCGCGATCAAGTTCTGCTTTTTTCCGTTCATCTATATCTCTTATCATAAACAGACAATCATTACCTTCGGTACTGTCTTCTGCCGTTGAATTACATATTATGATCTCTGACCAGTAATACCTGTTGTCTGCATGTCTTAACCTGCATTCCATAGACAGGTGAACACGGGATTGCAGAAGTTTAACATAACGATCACGATCAGTGAATCGGCAAAACTCCTCTCTGTCTTCCGGATGAATGTTTATGACCAGATTTTTGCGTAATACCGAAAAAGGACAGGTCTTTGTATCGCTGTTATTTTCAGCGCTTATATTTGATAACTCGGCGTTATGGTCGATGATATCACAGATCCCGGTCGGATCGTTTATAATTACGATCATCTGAAACAGACTGCGTATGGAATTGTCTATCGATTTCCTTATACTGTTCTTATTCATAATACTAAGGGGTTTTGACTTTACTCGCATATAAAAAACCTCGCTCCCGGATCCTTCTTCCGTACCCGAACTGCCTGTGAGCAGTTGGATTTCTCATAAAAATATCTTCATCGCTTTCTCTTTGTGTGTCATAGATCTTCACTCTTCTTATTGTAGTTTTTCTGCATCCATAACAGATCGTAACGCTTTTTACTTAATAGCCATGAATCCGGCCTGCAGATATGATGCCCATAATATATGCATATTAATATCTTGTTCACAATTTCCGTGTTCTCTTAAGAATTTCACCCAGCGTTTCATGGCTATGGTATCACTGTCCTCCGAAGACATCCTGATATTTTCAAACGTGATAAAAATACCGCCCTTGCGCGGTGCACGAAACAGTTTGATACAGCTTTTGCCCGTTCATCCGGTCTGTAATAGTGATGAGACTGTACCGCTGTTATAACATCATATTCCGAATCATAATCAAATTCGTGAGAAGCCGCCTTGATGAATCTGATATGTTATCAGAGGGAACATAAAACAGAAGATGCCGGAGCATCAGAATGCTTATTAGAAATATTACCGATCCGCGCCTGGTTAATTACTGAAAAAATCATCTATATTCTGCATCCATTCTTCCGGCGGCATGGTCTTCAGAAGATATTTCTCAGGCTTTAAGGCAAGGACCTGCATGACGCTCTCCTTATCGTTTTTGGCGGTTAAGAACATGACCGGAATATCCTGGGTGGATACTTCCGACCTTATCATCTCGAGTACCTTGGCGCCCGAGATGACAGGCATTTCATAGTCGAGGAGTATAAGGTCCACCTTATTGGTCGCAAGGAAGGTAATTGCGTTCATTCCGGACCCTGCCACATAAACGAGATATTTTTCCCCAAGAAGCGACTTTATCATCCGAAGCATTGT
>JAILAN010000130.1 GCA_024681595.1 Lachnospiraceae bacterium | reverse complement strand
AGAACGGTACTTTTCCTTGTCCTCCATATACTCATATGCCGATTCCATCGGAATGAAATTGTTCGATACCAGCGCTGCTCCTATAGAGGGCAGATTATAATGGTCCCACGGAAATCCGGGATTTATCGGAACATTATGATAACATGTCGATGAATCCGGGAATGCGGCGTCGTACACCGTAGCATTGGTCTTTTCACCGATCAGATTGGCCAGTCCTTTATCCGATCTGTCATCTGAAAACGGGTTATTCCCGATGCAAAGTATATTCAGTTCTCCGTCATCCTCGTGACCTTCGAATCTGTTTGACTCCATGGGGATGATCATATCCAGGACCTCTACGTCAAATTCCGAGGGATCCACCTGGGCAACATCTTTGTCTCTGTTATAGGCTCCCGAATTCCATCTGGCCAGCCTGAAAACCGCTATTATCACTATTATCACGATCAGCGACAGGATCACGATATGTACTATTGTGCTCTTTTTCATATTAAACCTCTTAAGGTGATTATTTGATCTGTTCTTTGATCAGTTCCACTGCTTTGTTGACCTGGTTGTCCTCTCCGGTCTCCAGAGCGGTATCATAATCGTATTCTATCTCGATATCCGGTTCTATGCCCGTACCCTGGATATTTCTGCCCGATGGGGTAAAGTATGCGCTTATTGTCAGCTTGACGGCCGATTTATCGCTTAAGCTGATGATCCTCTGTACTATTCCTTTGCCGAAAGTAGTAGTTCCGACCAGTGTTCCTTTGTTGTAATCCTGTATGGATCCTGCCAGGATCTCTGCTGCAGATGCGGTGTATTCATTGGTAAGCACCACGAGCGGCAGATCCAGTTCGTGTTTGCCGTCACATTCAAAATTCTCACGGCGTCCTTTTTTATCCTCTGTGTAAACCACTATACCCTGCGGAAGTATCCTGCGTGCTATGTCGACAACAGTATCAAGATTTCCTCCGTGATTGTTACGAAGATCGAGTACCAGGCCCTTGATATTCTGCGATTCCAGATCAGCCATGGCTTCCAGATACTGATCCAGCGTAACGTCACTGAACTCCGATATCTTGAGATATCCAATACTCTCATCATCAAGGAGTGTCCCGTAAGTAACAGTACTGGTCTCGATGAGCTTGCCCCTCGTGATGTCAAATTCGAGATAATCCGGCTCGCCTTCCCTGTAGATACTGATATGAACGCTTGTCCCCTCAAGGCCCTTGATCATGGATACTACTCTGGTCAGCGTCAGACCCATAGTGGATTCTCCGTCCACCATTGCAATGATATCACCGTCACGGATCCCGGCCTGTTGTGCGGGTGATTCCTCCATGACACCTGCCACCATAGGCATGTTCGTTTCCTTGTCTATGGATACATAGCATCCGATCCCGTAGGAGATCCCCTCGGAATCATCCAGTGCAGCTCTAAGCTCTTCTTTTGAATAGTATTCGGAATATGGATCGTTGAGTGATGCGACTATTCCCCGGTAAATACCCTCTGTCAGGTCATCTGTCCGGGTGTCTTCGGAATAACTGTAAAAATTCCTGTTTATCTGTTTTACGATCTCATTGACCTTGCGTATCTCTTTGCTGCCTAATATCTCAGATGAGGCACTGTCGGCAGTAGTTGTCACATACCTCGATATTGCCAGGTATCCTCCGAAAAGTATGAACATGGATACCATGCCAATAAGCAGTCCTATAATCAGTCCTTTTTTTCCGGCACTGTGTTCTATAGACCTTATTTCCTCGGCCCTTGATGATTCTGTTTCCATTTTACTCCTGTTCCTATCTGCTCAGATACTGCCACGGGTTCACATAGTTACCGTCTCTGCGCACTCCGAAATGAAGGTGCGGTCCGGTAGAACGCCCCGTTGATCCGACAGCAGCTATCGTCTGTCCTTTGGATACTTCCTGCCCTTTTGATACGTATAGTGCGGAAGCATGCATATATATCGTATAAAGTCCGTCACCATGGTTGATCATTATATAATTTCCCATGGTCGAACTGTAATCAGCTGCAACAACCTTGCCGTTATATGCTGCCAGGATCGGGCTTCCTGACGGGGCCGCCATATCGACTCCGTTATGGAATTTCTCGATGCCCAAAGTGGGGTGTATCCTGTAGCCGTATTCATCCGATACCCTCTTCATGTTGGGGCAGGGGAATGTGAACATTCCTCCGTCGTATCGTCTGTTCTGTTCTTCGGCGAGTCTTCTTCTCTCCTCGGCAACTGCTGCCTCGAGAGCCTGTATGGTCTCATTCTGTGCGGCTATCTCTGCCTCATATTCGGCGATCGCCGCTTCTTTGTTGGTTATGTCCGAGCTCAGCCTGTCTATTTCGCCCTTTTTGGTGTCTATCAGCTCATCGAGCGCCGCTTTTTCCTGTTCCTGAGCTGCTTTGGTATCATCAAGGATGCCCTTTTCTTCCTCAAGTTCCTCTTTACACAACGTAACGTACTTCGTGTATGCTACATATTCGTCCAGTTTTCTCCTGTCATATGCCGACAGTTCCTCTATGTATTCGGCCTTGTTGAGCATATCCCCGAATGTGTTGGCGTTAAAAAGCAGGTCCATGTACATCAGATCTCCCTGTTCGTACATGAACTTGATCCTCTTTTTCATGGCCTCATACTGTTCGGTCTGAACCCTGATGGCTTCGTCCAGTTCGGCTTCTTTTTGAACTATCTCTTCTTCTTTATCTGCTATCTTTATTTCCAGATCATCGATCTTTAACTGTATCTGGGTAACATTGCTGTCCAGCTCCGTTACATATGCATCCAGGTCGTTTTTGGATTTTTCCAGTTCCTGCTTGACCTTTTTGACATCGGTCAGATTGCCCTTGAGCGAATCGCGTTCTTTTTTGGCTTCGCTGATCTCGGCCTCCTTTTTGCGGATGCTGTCATTGGTCAGTTCATCACACCGCGCAGAGCTGCTCTGCCCGACAAAAACAAAAGCAAGTATAACGGTCAGGATGACACAAATTGTCCGCTTGATACTACTCATCCGGCAAACTTTACACTCTCAGATGTTTTCTAACCGTGGTAATGGATCCGAGGAAGCCTATGCCTACTCCTATCCCGAAGGATAGCGGAAGCAGGATATGGAATATCTGGTCCATTGACAGGAATACCAGCAGTTCGTTAAGGCTGGTAAATTCGTTCCTGATAAAGATGAGAACCGAATTATATAAGAAATAGATTATGGCATCCGGGATAAGCGCACCTATCGCGCCTATCAGCATACCCTCTATAACAAAAGGTGATCTGACGAAAAAGTCCGTGGCTCCGATGTATTTCATGATCGAGATCTCTTCCTTACGGACAGAGATTCCTATAGTAACCGTATTACTGATGAGGAATACCGATACTGCCAGCAGGATGGCTATTATACCTACCGAAACATAGGCAACGAGCGCATTGACACCCGTGAGCGTTGAGGCAGTAACTTCGGATCTGTTTACGGTACGGACACCCTCTATGCTCTCAAGGTATGATACCAGTGCAGGCTGCATTGATACATCAGACATATATATCTCGTAGCTTGACGAATCAGCCAGAGGATTCTCGGTAAATCCGTCAGCATATTCTCCGAGGTACTCAACCTTGAAACTTTCCCATGCTTCATCTGCCGATATGTAGACCTTTTTGGCAACCTCAGGTCTCTTATCGATCAGATTGCCTATCTCCTGTATCCTTTCGGCGGTTATGCCCTCATCAAAGAAGACTGTAACGGAAACCCCTTCCTCGGCAGTTTTAACTATATTCTGAAAATTTGCAACGACACAGTAGAACAGTCCGAACAGGAACAGGCAGGCACCTATCGTAGCTATGGACGCCAGCGAGAACCATTTGTTTCGGAATATGTTTATAATGCCCTGTTTGATCGTATAGAATAACGTACTAATCTTCATAAACGTAACCGCCTCTCTCCTCGTCGCTGACGATGACACCCTTCTTCATAGAGACAACTCTCTTTTTCATGGTATCAACTATCTCTCTGTTATGAGTGACCATGAGGATGGTCGTTCCGTTTTCGTTTATCTGTTCAAGCAGTTTCATGATCTCCCAGGTTGTATCGGGATCGAGGTTACCCGTAGGCTCATCCGCGAGCAGTATGGCAGGTCTGTTTACCAGAGCTCTGGCGATGGCGACTCTTTGCTGTTCTCCTCCGGATAACTGGCGCGGACGGGCTTTGTATTTGCCGGCGAGGCCTACTGTAGCCAGTATACTGGGAACATTTCTCTTGATGTCCTTGTTGGGAACCTGAATGATGCGCTGTGCAAAAGCTACATTCTCATACACGTTCCTGTCCTTAAGGAGCCGGAAATCCTGGAAAACTATGCCAAGATTTCTCCTGTATTTGGGGATCTTGCCGTGACGAAGCCTGCTAAGATCCTGTCCCATGACCATGATCTTGCCGTCTGTAGCGGTCAGTTCTTTTAGCAGGAGTTTAATAAGGGTAGATTTGCCGGAGCCACTGTCACCGATTATAAAAACAAATTCCCCTTTTTTGATCCTAAGATCAACTCCGTTAAGTGCCGGGGCTCCGTTTGTAGCATACGACTTACTGACATTTTCAAGAGTGATGATGTCTCCGTTAGGGTTCAGTCTCAATTTCTTTTTTTCATTTGAGTATGGATCCTTAGCCACTTTATTATCTCCTTATAATCAATAATCAAAGTTTTCCATGTATTTCATGTATTTAACTACCATCAGTGCGATGTGAAAAGTGATGGCATCATCAAATGTCCGAAGATCAAGACCTGTCAGCTTGAGTATCTTGTCAAGTCTGTACACCAGCGTGTTCCTGTGAATGAACAGCTGTCTTGATGTTTCAGAGACATTAAGGTTGTTTTCGAAAAATTTGTATATGGTTGTGAGAGTCTCCTCATCAAGTTCGGCCGGCGATCTGTCACCGAATATCTCTTTGATGAACATTTTGCAAAGGGGCAGCGGCAGCTGATATATCAGTCTTCCTATCCCCAGTTCTTCATAGGCAATGATGCTCCTGTCTTCAAAGAATATCCTGCCCACATCCATGGCCATTCTGGCTTCCTTATATGAGCGGGAAACCTCTTTGAGTTCGGGAACTGTGGTTCCGTATGCAATCTTGATACCTTTGATGCCTTCTTTTTCAAGAGCTCTCTGCAGTGACATAGCCACCCGGTCGATATCGAATTTGGAGGTCCCCTCGGACAGGTCCTTTATGATAAGGACGTCCTTTTCATCAACGGCGGTGACATAGTCATTGTTGTTGGATCCAAAGAAAGCCCTGGTTGTTTCAAGTACGTTGACTTCCTTGGAGTTGGTGCACTCCATGGACATGACCACTCTTGGAACATCGGTATCTATATGAAGCTTTTTGGCACGCGAATAAATATCCACCAGAAGCAGATTATCAAGCAGCAGGTTCTTGACGAAGTTGTCTTTATCAAAGCGCTCTTTGTATGCGATTATCAGATTCTGTATCTGGAAGGCGGCCATTTTGCCGACGAGATACGCATTTTCCGAATCTCCCATCGAAACCAGTATATATTCGACAAAATTCTCGTCGAATATCTTAAAATACTGGCACCCTCCGATCTCCTGCGAGTCAGCCGGTGATTTGGCAAACTCGGCAGCTTCATCACGGAATGATCTGGGCTCTGACAGAGTCGTCGCAACTTCCTTGCCCTCGGAATCAAGGACGGAAAAGTCCGTCTTAGCTATATTCTTAAGGCCGTCTATAGTCCCCTGAAGTGTCTGATTGGAAATCATCTCTTACCCCCTAGGTTGGTCAGTTTCAACAAAAACTCACAATACATTTTAATATATTTTCACAAAAAATACTACCTGAAATTACTAAAATATTGTGCAGTTTCAACCGATATATATTGCGGATATAATGCTGATTCAGTATAATATCCTTACCGGAAGCGAAAGGAGTGATCATATGGATATCGCCGGGTTATCAACCTCATTAGCTATGGTTAATACCCAGAACCAGGTCGGCATAGCCATGCTCAGCAAATCATTGGATAACATTGAATCGCAGGGTGAAAGTATGGTTAGTATGATGGATCGCTCTATGGAGTTATCCGTCAATCCTAACATCGGTAGCAATTTTGATATGTCGGTGTAGGTCCGGTATTAATCGATTAATCAAAAGAACGGTGCTTAAATCTTTAAGCCCCGTTCTTTTGCTTTATATGAGTATTCACTTTTCTTTGACCAGCTCGATACCGTCTTCAAGGATCCGTATCCTGCGGTTCTTATAAAGGTTTCCGGCTGCCTTTTTAAATTCGTTCTTGCTCATGCCTGTAAGCTTCCGGATAAGTTCAGGAGACGATCTGTCACTAACAGGCAACGACCCGCCGTTCTTTTGTATGATATCAGCAAGGATGGTTGCGTTCTTAAGATAATCACCTGTCTTTTTCTCATCCTTTGATACCCACATGGTGGCGCTTAGTCTGTTGCTCTTGTCCACATACAGGCGGACCGTGACGATATCATCCTTTTTAACCTGTTCCTTTTGTTCCTTAAAAGGAAGAAAAAGATCCTTTTCAAGTCCCCAGTCGAGAAATGCGCCAATCTTCGTAACGTCTTTTACTCTGAGCGGGGCGCTCTGACCCAAATGGATCAGGGGATCCTTTGTCGTAGCGATCAATCTGTCTTTGGAATCCCTGTAGATAAAAACATCTATAGGATCCATGTACATTGCATCCTCAGGCAGCTCCTTTTTCGGCAAAAGCACCCTGTTTTCCTCGCTTTGAGGATCGTGGTCCTTATCCGTGGTATCAGCCAGATATGCTCCGAAATCAACGATCTTAACTATTGACAGTGTCTGTCTTTTTCCGAGTTCTATCATTTGCAAAACTCCATAACCGTACTCGTTTCACCGGCAGAATCCTTAATGAGCGCAACGGTCTTTGACTCATCATCGTATATATAGGGAGTAAGTACTTCTCCAAGTCTCTCCTGCTTGCGATATTCAACGCGCAGTCTCTTAGGATCGGTAACCTTTAATTCATCCATTATCATCTCAACATATTTGCCGTTGTTAACATGCATATTGGCATCAAGATGGCTCATTTTAACGGTTATCGGATCAAGCTTTATCATATCGTCGGGGATCAGTATCCTGCCTTTAACACTCTCCATCGGCAGCTGTTCTTCCATGACAAAGCCCTTTAGTATCTCCTCGGTTATGCGCTCCGGCTTGCCTTCCTTGTAGTTTAGCAGCGTCCAGAGCGTATCTGCCATTGCGATCATTTCCCCTTTTTCATCCTTGATGAGGAAATTTCTCATACCGAAAAATCCCTTGAACTTATATGGGAACGTTCCTATGGTGATCCTCTCTCCAAGCTCCGGATACCGTAATACATCTATCTGCCATGTTGAGATGACCCATACGAGATTCTTTTCATGCAGAGCTCTTACACCCGCTCCCAAGGTCTCCGACTGGAGTGTCGAGCAATCCTGAAAATAATTAAGAACCCCCAGTATATTTAGTTTTTCCCTGTAATCGATCTCACTGTATCTGACGATACTGTCAAACGTAAACATCTTATCTCCTTTGAAAAAGGGCCGTTATCATGCCCTTTGATCTTTCAATGATGATTTTATCTCCTGATAGAGTCTGGCAACGGGAAGCCCCATCACGTTATCATATTCTCCGTCAATCTTCTTTATGTGCTTGATGAACTCACCCTGGATCCCGTATGCACCTGCCTTGTCCATAGGTTCACCGGAAGCTGTATAAAGGTCGATATCCCTGTCCGTTATAGGATAGCATGTGACCTTGGTAGATTCATAAAAAGAATACTCCCCTGCACGACCGTCCTTATAAATTAATACTATCGTTACTCCCGTATATACCTCATGAGTATTGTCAGAGAGCATCCTTATCATCCTTTTAGCATCATCTTCATCTGCAGGTTTGCCCAGTATCTGTCCGTCGCAGTATACGATCGTATCCGCACCTATGACCATTATGTCCTGTGGAGATGTGATCTCAGGATGCGTCTCATTATACATCTTTATTGAGGCAGCCACATCAAGCGCCTTCTGCCTCGACAGTTCAACACAGACTTCGGACGGAACCGTTGATGTAACGATCTCTTCCTTATTGGAGGGGCAGATATCAAATTCGAGTCCTATCTTCTCCAGGAGTTCTTTTCTTCTCGGAGAAGAGGATGCCAGTACTATCTTATAATCCATTTTTGTACGTATTTATTCTAATCTGTCAGTGTCTTTGACAATTCCAGAGCCTTTTTGATGACCACATCCGAATTAAAGTGGCTGTGTTCTCCCCAGCGGCCCAGCCCGATGATATTTCTGCCATTCATAAATGTCAGCAATCTATCCATTATCACGGGCTTGTCCATTGTATTAAGCGGATAGGCGTATTCATTCATGAATACCGGACCGCCCTCATTTTCCTTAAACATCGAGGTTCTCTCAGATCGCGTCTCCGTCCAGTAGCCTTTGCCTTTGCAGAAATTATATCTGACCAGTATCCTGTGATAAGGAAGCTCCGGATCCGGACAATATACCCACTGCGCATCAGTTCCCGCATCTTCGGCGAAATATCTGATCTCAATACTGCTGTGCTTAAGACTTCGCATCTTAGTCATCATCTCATCGGAAATACCTGTAACAGAGTCAAATGAATTCCAGGGAACCGTGGTTATCACAATGTTGCCTTCAAACTCATCTCCTTCTTTGGTAGTGATACGATGCGAATCAGTATCAAGCGTCGATACTTTTGCATTATAGACTATCCGGTCGCCCAGTTCTTCGGCCATTCTGTTAAACACTTCACCATAGCCGTACTTTTTCGGATAGTAAAAGCTGGCATGCCCGGGCTGTGTCCCGTAAGCGTGATGCTCCCTGCACGATCTTAAAGTATCTTCATAGTCAACATTCGGCAGCTTGTCCAACCAGTATGTCCCCAGTTCATCCAGTTCATCGGCGAACATCTTTTTGTTGTACGGGATCATATAATCCGCAGCTATGCGCTCACCCAGTTTCCAATATATCCATTCCGTGAATCTGGCGGGCATTGCTGCACCGTTATTGCATCCTGCTGCCCTGATCGATTCCAGATACTGCCTCTGAACATACTCCGGCAGCTGCCATATATTTGCTTCGAGCGGATGCGAAACCTCATGTCCTTTGAGCCTGATCCTGGAGTCTCTATCATAACGGTCCCACTCCTCCGGTCCCATAAAGCGGAACAGGAATTCGCACACCTCGGGTCTCCTGACATCAAGAAAATGGCCGCCGCCCGTATCGAGCGCCCAGCCGTCAACATCTGTCGATCTGCAAAGCCCTCCGGCTTCGCTTTCCTTTTCGATCAGTAATACGGAATTTTCGCCCCTTTGAACAAGGGCGTTGGCGAGGGTCAGTCCCGAAGGACCGCCTCCGAGTATCAGATACTTAACTTTTATCATTCCTACATATTAGCACAATTAAGGCCTTTATGTCATTTTGCCGAAAATATTTTTCCTGTATGCCCTGTATCTGAGCCATGCGGTAAATCCGCTGAGGAACCATACTACTCCCGTTGACCACCAAATTCCCCACAAACCGATCGCAGGAATAGTCGTCATTATGATGGGGACCGTGAACCTGCCTATGACCTCAACTATGCCGTTAAGCAGTGCAAAGAACGCATCTCCCAGGCCGTTTAACACGCCTCTTACCACATATATGAGACCAAGGAACACGTAGAACAGGCTGGTTATCCTGACAGCTTCGGCTCCCATAGCGATAACGTCACTTTCTTTAACAAAAATACTCACGAAAAACCGGCCGCAAAGCTGCATCACCGGCAGCATGCAGAGTGAAAAACCGGCCATAAAGAGCAGAGCCTTGTGAAATCCCTCAACTATTCTGTCCTTTTTGCGGGCTCCGTAATTCTGTCCGGTGTATGTGGATAATGCGGTACCCAGTGTCTGATAAGGCTGATGTATTATCTGCTCCATTCTGCTCGTTGCGGTAAATGCGGCAACTGCAACGGCGCCGAACGAGTTGACGACTCTCTGAAGTGCCATGCATGAGATTGCGATCATACTGAACTGAAGAGAGAGAGGAACACCCAGCTTTATGATCGACATCATCAGGTGCGAGTCAATCTTAAAGTCATCCTTCTCCAGTTTAAAGTACGGATTCTTTTTGATCGCGAAGATAAAGCATCCGGCCCCGGACATGAGCTGTGCTATCACGGTTGCTATTCCCGCACCGCGAACGCTTAATCCCAGTTTATATACAAAAAAGATATCAAGCCCGACATTTAAAATGCAGGAAACGACCAGAAAATACAGCGGGGTCTTTGAATCGCCGAGTGCACGCAGCATCGAAGCTATAAAATTATACAGGGAAACGAATACGATCCCGACACACATGATCCTGATATATGAGAGAGAATCAGGCATGATGTCCCCGGGTGTTTTAAGCATTTCAAGTATCGGCCTTGATAGCATGTAGGCACAGGCTCCGACGATCGACGGAAATATCAGCATGATGTACGCCGTGTTTGATATACATTTACGTACCATTTTCTCATCCCCGCTTCCGAAGAACTGGGATGTTATGATGCCGCCTCCCGAGCCAATGCCGTTACAGAGCGCGAAGAACAAAAAAGTAACGGAGCTGGATGCCCCTATCGCAGCAAGAGCATTGGCATTAACCAGTCTGCCGACTATTATCGAATCAGCCAGATTATATACCTGCTGAAAAATATTCCCTATGAGCATTGGTACCGCAAAAGTGATGAGCAGCTTTATCGGATTGCCCTCTGTCATGTTAAGAACCACTTTGCGGTTGTTATGAGTATGTTTCATCAAAGTTCAGTATATTACTCCACACAAATCAAATAATACAGCAATATTTGGCGATTATATAAAAATATTCCACCGTCTCCGGCATAAGCAGCTATGGCCATCCATGTTTTTCAGTAGTCTATGGTTATACCGTAAAAGCTCTCCAGTGTATCTATAACATACTGCCTTGACTTTGGAATATTATCAAGTTTGGAGGGATCTTCAAATACATACCTGAAGACCTCAGCAAAATACTCCAATGGGCAGGTTCTGTTATAATCGGGAAAATCCGCTATTTCGTTTTCCTCCGCAAATATCTTCTGCCACACCGGATCGCCTTCAAGTGACATATAGGTCTCATTTTCAAAGGTCGTGCTGTACCCGTACGCCGCTCCGATGATAAAGTCAACGGCATGTCCTACTTCATGGATCGCAGCCATCTTAGCACGCGAAACGCTGTCGCCCATTATCCCTATCGTTCCTGACGGTGGCGTCAGATTATCTCTCGTATGAAGATATGTTCCGTCAACTATACAGTCAGGAAACATTGTCATTCCGGCATGTTTTTTGGTAGTATTACCCGAAGGATCTACTTTGTAGACAAAACCGTTATCTGCCACGTTCTCCAGAATGACCGCCGGTATCATTGAAGTATACTCTTCAACTGTTTCCTTAATACTGTCCGGCACCTCACTCTCATACACTATCTCAAAGCTGTTCTGATAAGCGGCCGCCTCGGAATCCAGCAGCCCCACGGTCGAATAGTCGATGATGAGAGGATCTTCGTATGCCGTTTCATTATCTTCAGCCAAAAGATCCTTATCGCCTTTTTCCTGTTTTGGCAGATCAGCGTTCAGTGTTGTCATTTCTTCCCATGGAAGCAGAGCAACAAACCCGCCAGTAGCGGCGGGTCCCAGTATAGACATTCCTATCAGAAGCAATAATGTAATGATCATTTTCTATTAACTATCTTGCTGTTCTCATTCATACCGGATACGGCTTCCTAAGCGGTGATCAATGAAATTTTAAACTATTTCTGTTTTATTATCAATGACCTGTCTTTGCATGCAGTGAAACATCGATTTTATGACGTTTATTGTTTCTGATTCGTTGTGTCTAAATTCGTGATTTGCTATAATTTTAATATGCTGTTAATGAATCTGTTCAAAAAATACATATTGAATGAAGATCTGGAGATCTCTCATCGGCTGATGAACATAGTCCTTCTCGTAGGGATCGTTGTTCTCCCGGTTTGTGTGCTCTTTGATCTTGTGCTCGGGGCTGCGTCCGGAACGTTTATTCCTCTTTCACTTTTATTTGTCGTATTTTTTATTTCGTTCATTCTGGCCAATAACAGGAACAAGGCCAATCTGGCAGGTGCTATCCTGACCGTTACGGCCTCCGATATCCTGCTCCCTTATCTGTATTTTCGGGGAGGTGGCAGAAACTCCAGCATGCCTTCATGGTTTATCCTGTCGGCCATATTCGTGTGGCTCCTGGTAAAGGGCTGGCCGTGCATAGCTATTTTTGCCAGCAACATCATAGTTTATGCTGTGGTCTTTGTAACCGAATATCATCATCCCGAATACGTATCTAAGCTGGATGGTGAAAAAAGCGAATACTTTGATATTTATTTCGGCATCGTTATCATAGTCCTGATGATAGGTGTCATATTCAAATTCCAGAGAGATCTGTATGAAAAAAAGAGACGTGAACTTGAGCAAAAGGAAAAAGAACTGACCGCTGCCAATATCCGACTTGAGAAAATGAGTGATGCCAAGAGTATATTTCTGGCCAACATGTCACATGAGATCCGTACTCCGATAAATGCCATTGTCGGGATGAACGAAATGATCCTTCGTGAGAGCAGTGAAAAGCCGATCATCGAATATGCCGAAAATGTTGAGCATGCTTCAGGCACTCTGTTATCTTTGATAAATGATATTCTGGATTTTTCAAAGATCGAAGCAGGTCTTTTGGAAATACTTCCTGATGAATACCAGACATTCTCTGTTCTTAATGACTGTTATTCGCTGCTCGAGATGAGAGCCTATCATAAAGGATTGAAACTGAGTCTTATAAACGATCCTGATATCCCATCCACCCTCTTCGGTGACGAGATAAGGATCCGTCAGGTCATGATCAATCTCCTGACCAATGCAGTAAAGTACACCGATGAGGGTTCCATTACCATAAGAGCCGAAAAGGAATCTCATGCGGATCCCGATATGACTGTTCTGTGCCTTACGGTCGAAGACACCGGGCGCGGAATGTCCGAGGAGGGAATGACTCATCTTTTTGATTCATATGCAAGGATCGATGAGAAAAAGAATCGAAATATTGAGGGCACCGGGCTGGGTCTCGCCATTACCAAGCAGCTGATCGATCTGATGGGCGGATCTATCAGCGTTCAAAGTACGCTTGGACAAGGATCTTCGTTTACGGTAAAGATCCCGCAAAAGGTCGTATCATCAGAGCCCATGGGTACATTCGACAGAAAGCGCAGACTTGGAATATCTTCTTCAAATCACGGAGTCAGCTTCAAAGCTCCCGATGCAAGAATACTCGTTACGGATGACGTCAGCATGAACCTCAAGGTTATCTCAATGCTGATTAAGGATACAAAGATCACCGTAGATACCGCGTCCGGCGGAGAGGAATGCCTCCGTAAATATGCCGAAGAACATTATGATATTGTGTTCTTGGATCATATGATGCCTGAAATGGATGGAATAGAGACCCTGAGCCGTCTAAAAGAAACAGAGAAATATCAGCATGAGCAGACTCCCGTGATCGCGCTCACTGCAAACGCCATGCTGGGTGCCGAAAAGATCTATCTTGATACCGGATTCAGTGACTACCTGACCAAGCCCGCCAAAGGATCGGATCTTGAGGCCATGATCCTGAAGCATCTGCCTGACAGCATAAAAGTCACATATAACGAATGACTTCTATCCTTTTACCTCATATATCATTCCTCCGCCTATGACACAGTCATCATTGTCATAGAACACCGCGGACTGTCCGGGTGCTGCTGCCTTTACCGGTTCATCAAAAATAATCCTGATACTGTCTTTATCTACAGGAGTGATGACAGCATCCTTTAGCGGAAAATGGTAACGGACCTTGGCTCGGCAGCGAAGTTCATCTCCCGGTTCAAGACCCGGTATACTAAGATAGTTTACATCCTTGCATATTATCTCCCTGCTATAGATCGAGTTTTCCTGACCGATAATGATCTCGTTAGTATCTGCATTGATACTCTTTATATAAGCCGGATATCCAAGGGCAAGATTAAGGCCTTTTCTCTGTCCGACGGTATAGTGGATTATGCCTTTATGTGTTCCCAGCACGTTTCCTTCCTCATCAACAAATTCTCCCGGTCCGGGTACATCTTCTTTGGCATTTTCTTTTATAAAATCCGCATAATGTCCATCCGTTATAAAGCATATCTCCTGTGAATCCGGTTTATCCGCTACCGGAATCCCCGCATCCGTTGCGATCTTCCTGACTTCATCTTTTATATAATCACCGAGGGGCATCAGAGTTCTTGACAACTGTTCCTGTGTCAGGCGAAACAGCATATAGGTCTGATCTTTTTTCGCATGAGTGGCACATTTAACGGTATATCTGCCATTGTCGAGCTTTATGACATGAGCATAATGTCCGGTTGCCACATAGTCCGTTTTCAGGATGTCAGCATAAAACAGCATCCTGTCCCATTTGACGTATCTGTTGCATTCTACGCAGGGATTGGGCGTAAATCCGTGAATATACTGTTCGGTAAACGGTTCGGTAACGAACTTCTTAAAATCCGAAAGGCAGTTCTGAACATGATAAGGAATCCCCAGTTTCCCGGCGACCCTTCTCGCATCATCTATTTCGCAGCAGCGGCTGTCTTCTCCGGTTTCGGTCTCCCATGTCCGGAGGGTCAGTCCGACTACCTCATGACCTTCTTTTTTCAAAAGATATGCGGCGACTGCACTGTCAACACCGCCCGACATTCCTACCAGTATCTTTGACATTGATCATCTTCCTTTGTAAATCTAAAAAACTCCCAATCATCACAGATCGGGAGTCCATAAGCAGCGGTACTAGGATTCGAACCTAGAAATGACGGAGTCAGAGTCCGTTGCCTTACCGTTTGGCGATACCGCTTCGACAAGAAGTTATTATATATGAACGTTTTTCAAAAAGCAAGTGTTTTAGGGGATTTTTTCAACCATCAACGTGGATATCCTATTTCGAGCTTTTTGATATCAGCTCTATTAATTTCCATATACCTCTCCACACCAGGCGGTACAATGCAAACAATATAAGAGCAATTATCGGAGCGATCCACAGTGGTTTTTTCAGAAAGTAAAGCACAGCTAAAGCCACCAGTGTTGTCACAAGTAAAAACTTCACAGCAAACAGTATCCAACTGATCCAGCCTGCTGCCAGTCCGAGTTTTAAATACTTTTTATCCTGATCATCTGACATATATCACCTCGAAGAAACGCTTGATGTAAAAGCAACAGATCGATTACTCACGATAAAACCTTCACGGCATATGAGCAGACCGGTATTACATTCTTCTTTCTGCGTTCCGCTTCTTCAGTCAGTTTAAAAACCAGTCTTTTGGCAATGCCTTTTCCTGAATACTCCGGATCAACCTCCGTGTGGACTATCGTCCAGTTATCTCCTTCAATACGACAGTCACATTCCCCAACCTGCTTTTCACCGTCAAATGCCACACTCCGGCCACCTTCCTCATCGAACTCAATCCGTATCCCGTGATTATACACACATGACAGCGCCCCGGAAGGACACTCTCCTATAGTTTGCCAAATCTCGGCATTGGGAGCACCGTCTATATTGATCCAGGGCTTTTTTGTGATGTCAAATACCGTCGGCGAACCTCCGACACATTTTTTAGCATGTCCGCATTTATCCGAGTCCCAGAATATGGTTATATCTTCATTTTCATACATTCTGTGCATATTTTTTCTCCTGTCGACCTAATTATATCATCGATCCTGTTAAATATCATTCCGGAAAAGAATTTATGAGAGCATAGACAAAGATCATATTTTCTCTGCTATCCGGAGTGTTGAATAATAAGGTGCACAGATGATAGAATAACTATCAGAAGGGGTTTACTAAATGCGCAGAAAAAACATCGCTCTTTTTACAGCTCAGCCTGAGGCATTACACGGAGTCAGGATAATAAACGGAATAGCTGCTCAATGTAAGAAATACGGCTATCATTTTCTGATATTCTCTCCCATGACTCATCTGCAGTTTCAGCGTGAAACCTATGTGGAAGCTGAATCCAATATTTTTCGTGCGATCAATCTCGGACGTATAGACGGCCTTATCCTTGATACCGTTAATCTGCTCGTAGGTGAAGGTGAGCAGAAAGTCAAAGAGCTCCTTGAGAGGCTCAAGGATTATCCTGACCTTCCTGTTGTTTCCCTTGAAATGTCCATCGGCGATCTTCCGATGATAAAAAGCGATAATGAAGAGGCGCTTCGTGAGATGTGCCGGCATGCCATAGAGCTTCACGGCAAAAAAAAGATATGCGTACTTACGGGCTCCCGCGGTAATGAAGTTGCCGAAGAACGTCTTAGAATATGCCTTGACGAGATAAGTAAACACAACATAAGTGTTAAGGACGAGCACATCGTTTACGGAGATTTCTGGTATTCCAGCGGTGACCAGCTCGCGCATAAAATGGCTGATGGAGAGGTTGAACTCCCCGAAGCCGTCCTTTGTACCAGCACACACATGGCTCTGGGACTCATCTACAGACTGCAGAAATGCGGCATCAGGGTTCCGGATGATATTATCGTGATCGGTTTTGATACAACTAATGAAGGATGCTGCAATGATATCATCCTTTCTGCATACGATGCGGCTGATGCTGCGTCTGCTGCCGATACCGTAGACTATATCCGTCGTATCATCGAACCGGGAAAAGAGATACTTCCGTATCGGTCAGATGTAAAGAAGATGTTCTTCCCGGGAATGAGCTGTGGATGTACCGCAGATATCAGTCACTCCCTCACGGCGTTCCGCAAAGCATCATATCTGGTAGCCTATAACAGTTCCTCGGATAACGAGCTTGACGAGATCAGCTTCGGTCGTCTGATGGAGAGTTATTGCCTGGAGGAATTTACTGCCACCGATTCTCCCGAGGATCTGTTTAAAAAGATCGACGAACTGATCTTCCTGTTAAAGCCGTTCAGAGATTATCAACTGTGCCTTAAAGAAGACTGGCTGAACGAGTCCGTTTCCTATATGAAAGGCTATCCTTCGAAGATGATGATAGCTCTGTCAGCATCGGTCACCCCGACAAAGGAATTCAGTGTGAGCAGAACTCCCGTCATTTATGAAACTGATAAAATGACCACACTGCTTGATGATGAGACAACGGAGCCGAGTATCTTCTACTTTTCGCCTATCCACTTTGAAGACATCACCTTCGGTTATTCGGTAATAAGGCGATCTCTGGATGATTCCTGCTCTTTATCACTCGTTTACCGTACCTGGCTCAGGTTTGTTAATAACGCTCTTGAGCTGACAAGGACCAGAAAGCAGCTGCTGTCATTGTCTGTACGCGACAGTATGACGGGACTATTTAACCGAAGGGGTATGAATCTTCAGCTGGAGAACATGCTCTGTGAGGAGCACAGAGGTGAAACAATACTGGTCAGTGTTATCGATATGAACGGTCTCAAAAAGATCAATGATACCTACGGGCATTCAGAAGGAGATTACGGGATAAGACTCCTTTGCGATGCTGTTACCGGCAGTGCTCTGCCCGGGGAGATCTGCGTGCGCGCAGGCGGAGATGAATTCTATATCATAGGAGTCGGCAAATACACTCCCCGGGATCTGATCAGCCGTGAAGAGATCTTCCATTCCGTTTTAAAAGGTCTTCAGAAGGATTCCAAAAAGCCGTTTGTCATAACGGCAAGTATCGGATTTGCCACCGAAACGGTTGACGAGAATATAAATATCGACACGGTCATCAACCGTGCCGATAATGAAATGTATAAAGAAAAAGTCAGATTTAAATCTTCTGCCAACTAAGGTCTATGCGCTCAGGTTATCATCTATTTTCGTGGCCAGATCCTCCAGTACAAATGGCTTTGTCACATGAGCATTCATCCCGGCATTCATGGCGGCCTTGATGTCCGATTCAAACTCGCTGGCTGTCATGGCAATGATAGGTATCTTCGCAAGTTCATGATCATCTAATGCTCTGATCCTTTTCGTGGCTTCAACTCCGTCCATCACAGGCATCATCATATCCATCAGTATCAGATCTATTTCTCCCGGTTTTGAACCTTTGATCTGTTCTATGGCATCAATTCCGTTGTTTGATAATAGAACGTTAAAGCCCATCTTACCAAGTATACGACCAGCCAGCTTAAGGTTAAGCGGTGTGTCATCCACTACCATTATCGTCCGTCCGCTGAAACGCTTCGTCATAGACTCATCCAGTTCTCTGCGCCCTGATGATTCTTTGAGGGCTTTGTCTGACGCATCCAGCGGGAGTTCAATAATGAATTCACTTCCCTTGCCTTGTTCGGTATGGAGCGTGATCGTTCCCTGCATCATGTTAAGGATGTTTTTAACTATGACCATTCCCAGTCCGGTTCCCTGTGTTTCATGAACAACTGCCGTATTTTCTCTGGAATATGCCTCCCAGATCTGCTCGGCAAATTCTCTGGACATTCCGATACCGGTATCTCTGACCCTGATCTCATAGGTCAGCCTGTCTTTTTTATCCTTAAGTTTTCCTTCCAGATATACACTGCCGCCTTCGGGAGTAAACTTATATGCATTTGACAGGAGATTCAGCAGTACCTGACTGATGCGCAGTTTGTCTCCCTCTGCCACATCTTCGCCCATCTCATCAAGATTTACGATAAATCCAATATCCTTTTCGTTCATGCGGACTCTCATCATATCAGCGCACTCAAGGATAACTTTTTTAAGGATTATCGGAGCATTCATTATCTCCATCTTGCCGCTCTCAATCCTGCTCATATCCAGTATGTCATTGATCAGGTTCATCAGATGGTCGCCCGCTGAGATTATCTTATCCAGGTAATCTGTCAGGTGTTCCCTGTCATCTATCTCTTCTTTGGCCAGCTTCGAAAAGCCTGTTATGGCATTCATCGGCGTCCTTATGTCGTGGGACATGCTGGAGAAAAATTCTGTCTTAGCCTTGTTCGCCTTGTTTGCTTCATCGATAGCCAGGATCAGCATCTTCTGTTTGTCCTCAAGCTCCTCTTTCTGAGATGCTATCAGCCTGTCTGAGTCCATCTTTCTGGCACGAAGATCATCGACTACCGAAGCCGTTATGAGCATCCGGTCTACCTTGTCGTTGCTTCTTTCCACTACGTGATAATCTATGCGTATCCATCTGCTGATCGAATCATCCTTGTAGACGAATTCACGTCTCTCACAGTCACTGAATAATTCCGTACGGATAACTGAAATATCACTAAGGAAATCGCCCTGTCCTTTTGTATTGTCATCCAGTTTGGATGCGATCATCTTTATCAGATATTCACACTCAGTATCTTCTTCAACAGACAGTATTCCTGTCTGCTTAACGATCTTTACTGTATCGCTGACAAAGTCCGCAATATAAATGCAGCTGTACTCCTCTGCCAGCGATGCTATGATCTGATTGTCCAGTTTAATCTTGCCAAGCTCTGTTTCGGATATCAGGGTCGCTGACCCGAATGCCTTGACGGGTTTGCCGTCCTCATCAAACTCAGTAGTATATTTTACACGGAAAGGAACCCTTCCTACGGTAAGTGGTATGTCCGCTTCAAGTTCAGGAGCACCCTCATCTACCTTGCGCAGCATCTCACGATACATATCCGCATAGTCCGGAGGAAAAATGCCCATATCAATAGCAGGTTCCGGATAGTTCTTAACTACCGCAGGCAGTCCGAGATCTCTCATACAACGATAGCACGGGCGCATCTCCTTGGAATCAATATAATATTCCCAGTTATAGATATTGATCTGTTCGCTGGCCTGCTTGTACCTGTACTCAATATCATGCAGGGTATCCTGAGTACGCTTTTCGTTGGTTATATTCCTGATTCCCTCATAGATTAGAACTTCATCGGAGGAATCGTCCATCAGGATCAGTCTGCTCCTAAGGCATACCTTGTCATACCCACAGCAGTTGGAAAACATCAGCCGCCATGTCTCAACGATCTGCTCTTCTCCTGTTTCAATGCATTTTTTTATTGCGTTAACAAGTGTATCAAGGTTATCATCATCCAGGCACTTTTCGGGAAATCCCTTAATATACTCATCCGTGGAAACGTTCATCCACAGTTCCGGGATAAATCTGTCATTGATAGTCAAAACTTTGACCCTTCCGTCCTTGTATGACAGAATGGTTGCCGGTTCCGAAAATTTGCTGTTTAATATATCATCAAATCTCATTCCATGATCCTCAAATTCTTTAAATGATTATGAATAAATTATACCCTCTTTTTGATCTGTTTGCTAAAATCTATAACTTTCCTTAGGTCCAATATAGGATTCCTTTTTAGGAACAGCCTTATCCCACAATACTATCCTTTCGAGGATCAGGTTAGGACTCATCTGATAATACCTTATCCTGTTGATTCCCTTTTTAAGTTCCAGATCACATGATATTATCTTGGCATTTCTCCTGTTATCAACCGACCATTGACGATTACTGAATATCGAGCGGGACTGATCAAGTACAGTATCTGTCCTTACCGGTTCTGTACCATTTACTGAATAAGCAAAGCACTGCGAATTAGAATCGTCGACTGGTATGGACGGAGCAAACACGAATTCGGCTTCATATTCGGATTCATTTTCGGTAACAAAGACATATTCCGTATACGGGATCCTGTCAAATGCTTCATTGATCAGATCCAGTGTATTTGGGTACATCTTGATTCCGCTGTGGCTTCTGCCATAGGGTTTTAACACCTCGTAGTAGCCTTTTATTCCTCCATCGGCAGCTACGCTCTTATCTGTTGATTCCTTAATATGGCGGCAATCGAATACAGAGTCGTAATGTGAAGCTTCGACCGCACCGTACCCGTTACAGATAAGGCATGCGCCCTCTGGTATCTTCGTTTCATCGGTTATTCTGCATATCTTCTCATAATACTCTCTTCTGCATCCCAGGAATGTAAAAGTCACGAAGCAGTCATCTCTGTCACTAACTACTACTGTTCCTCTGGCTATCTTATCCCGGTCGATCTTCGTTCGGTCTATGCTGATTGTTACCCTGTCGGTCCCCATGGTCCTTCCCGAAGATGATGAGAGTGTGATCCACGGAGCATCCTTGGTTATAACATAATTAAGTTCTATCTTGCTTCCGCATGATATTTCCAGTGTGATCTCATATATATCCGGTCTCAGGAAATCGGATATAACTTCATCGCGTTTGGTATATTCCCTTCCGTCGTAGTACCAGGCTTCATCAGTTTTTGAAATGAGCATTCGCTTTTTATTTGCCGGGTACACATAGAGCCTGGTCGGCAGCTGATTGTTGGAATCGTTCCAGAATCTGAATCCGAAGTGCTCGGATAGCGCCTGTCCGTAGAATTTACCGCCATCCAGACTGTGAAAATCTTCGATCAGTTTTTCATCCGCGCGTATGCCTTCATCAATCTCTTTGTTATAATCGTTGGCAGTATTCCTGTTCTGATCTGCATAGAACTTGTTCCACTGTGAAGCGATCCAGGTCCTGTGAAGATTGGCTGTTCCGTATGCCGGATAATATATCAGTTCATAAAAGGCGGTCCGTATATCTGCCGGTGTCCTGGACAGTAGCTCGTCACAAAGTTTAAGCACCCTCCTGCTGCTGGTATAAAGATCCATTGCTTCATCAAAATGTACGGGGTGATACACATGCTCATTCATTATCTCATGCTTGCAACGCTCATTTATCAGTGTGTATCTGTCGATGACCTCCCTTATCTTTTCAAGGTCCTCGGGCTCATAATATCCGCCGAATATCCTTTTTATCCATTCCGTTACAAATGCATTCGTATTGTTTGGATTTGAGGATCCAAAGGAATCAAAATCATATGCCATCTTCATGATATATGATACCTCGAGTTCCTGAGATACCAGGTCACCCACATTAACTACCCAGATATTTCTGACGCCAAAGTCATAAGTAGTGCCGAGCTGATCCCATATTCTAGGCAGATATGTAGATCCTATCCACTCGTATGAGTAAGCGCCGCCATGCATATCCACATGGTAATACATTCCGTATCCACCCTTATGTCCCCTCATCCTTTCAAGAGGAAGTGTCCTTGTGTAACCGTAATTTGTATCACTGAATACAACTGTTATCCCGTCCATTTCCGGATCATCGATCAATCCCGGAGTGTTCTCATCACCGTAGTAGAATTTCTCCACTTCCGTGAAAAGGACTATCTGCCGTGGAACCTTCGAAAGGTCTTCATTTACGTGCTTTCTGATAAGGTCATTCTGGGTTCTGATTATATCCTTTAGCAGCGCGATATTCTCTTCGAGAGTGGCATTGCCCATGATCGCTGTATCCCTCTCTCCGCGCATGCCCATGGTGATCACATTCTCAAAGGGAGCATTTCTCTTAAGTCCGTCCTCCCAGAATCTGATGATCCCCTCTCTGTTGGAAAGGAAATCCCATGCATCTCCGTAAACAGAGCCCGGTCCTCGAAGCAGCCTGAACTCCTCACCGGTCCTCATACAGGGTTCATGATGTGAAGTACTCATGACTATCCCCAGCTTATCAGCAAGTTCTGCACTCTCTAGTCCCGGTCCGTCCATGGAAAAATTACTGTTCCACATGGCAGGCCACATATAGTTGGCTCGAAGCCGGAGCAGCAGTTCAAATATCTGCGCATAGCATTTGGCATTTATTCCGCCGAATCTCGTGGTAGCCCATGTGCCGAAAGCAGGCCACTCATCATTAATGAAAATGCCTCTGTATTTTACTGACGGTTCCTTTGACGTTCCAAAGAAACTTTCCTTTACCTGAACATTCTTTTTTTTGACCGGCCTGGCACCTGACCAGTTGACCAAAGGAGTGACTCCGCACAGCTCTGAAACCGACAATATCCCATAGATCGCTCCGCGTTTATCAGATCCCTGTATAACTATGGTTTTTATTCCGTCAACATCAATAAGATCTGCCTTATATACCTCCCACTTCGGGTTACCGTTTTCATCCGACAGCCCATCCCGGTTTATCAGTCCTTTTTCATATAATGATCTTATCGTTTCACTTTTTTCACTTGTCCCTGCTATGATGACTCCCGAAGGTTCACCTTCAGGTTTTCCGAATACCTTATTAAGGTCTTCTCTGACCCATCCCGCCACGATATTAAGACCTTCGAAATCATTATTATCACACTTTATAAGAGTATTTTTATCTATTGAAAATCCCATATTTTTCCTTTCTCCTTTATGTACCTCTACGTCAAAAGAGGATCGAGAGCGCATCCGCGGTAAAACATATCGCTTTGAAGTTGTCCTTAAATCAAACATATTAAAAAATCAGGATGTACTTAGTCTATACATCCTGATTTTATCATATCTGTTATCCTTTATGTACTTTGATTACCTTGAAGCCGGCAAACGTTCAGGCATTATTCCTTAGTCCGTTCGCAAATTCAGACAGCTTTTCCATGGCATATTTAAGTTTTTCTATCGAATATGCGTACGATATTCTGATAAATCCTTCACCGCTTGATCCGAACGCTGTTCCCGGAACCACAGCTATCTTTTTATCCTGAAGGAGCTTCATCGCAAAATCATCCGATGACATCCCAAATTCCTTTATACAAGGGAATACATAAAACGCACCGAATGGTTCAAAGCAGTCAAGTCCCATTTCCTTAAATGCATTGAGCAAAAATCTGCGCCTCTGGTTATATGATTCTCTCATCAGGGCTACGTCTTCGTCTCCGTTCTTTAGTGCCTCTATTGCGGCATACTGGCTGGTCGTGGGAGCACACATTATGGCGAACTGATGTATCTTCAGCATCTGTGTGGCTATTATCTCGGGAGCACAGCAGTATCCCAGTCTCCATCCGGTCATGGCATATGCCTTGGAAAAGCCGTTGATCAGTATCGTCCTCTCCTGCATTCCCGGAAGTGATGCTATAGACACATGCTTGCCACTGTATGTCAGTTCAGCGTATATCTCATCGGATATAACATATAGATCATGCTTTTTGATGACCTCGGCTACCGGCTCCAGATCACTTCTTTCCATGATAGCTCCTGTCGGATTGTTGGGAAACGGCAGAACCACTATCTTAGTCTTGTCCGTTATCGAATCCTCCAGTTCAGCAGCGGTGAGTCTGAACTCATTTTCAGCCTTAAGCGGAATAATGACAGGCACTGCATCAGCTAGGATCGCACAGGGTTCATACGAAACATAACTTGGCTGCGGGATTATAACCTCATCACCGGGATTTATCATCGCACGAAGGGCGAGGTCTATGGCCTCCGATCCTCCGACGGTTATGATGATCTCTTTTTTGGTATCATACGAGATGCCCTGAGTTCTTTTTATATATGCGTTGATCTCGTTTCGAAGTTCGATCAGTCCGGAGTTTGACGTATAGAATGTCTTGCCCTTTTCGAGAGAATATATGCCTTCATCCCTGATGTGCCAGGGCGTATCAAAATCCGGTTCTCCTACTCCCAGAGAAACGACATCGTCCATTTCGGCAGCTATATCAAAAAACTTACGTATACCGGATGGTTTAACGCTTATTATCTTTTCAGCTAACGGATTTCTCATAATGACATTATCTCCCTGTTGTCCTTGGGTTTCTTATCAAGTATGGTCCCATGGTCCTTGTATTTGTGAAGGATAAAGTGTGTAGCCGTACTAAGTACTCCCTCGAGCGCTGAGAGCTTGTGTGAAACGAAGCTCGATACTTCCTTAAGCGATTTGCCCTCGAGTGTAACCAGCAGATCATAGCCTCCTGATATAAGGTAAACACTAGTTACTTCGGGATACTTATATATTCTCTCTGCGAGATTGTCAAATCCCTGACCCCTCTGAGGAGTGATACGTACCTCGATAAGAGCCGTAACCTGCTCTATGGAAGTTTTTTCCCAGTCTATCATGGTCAGATATCCGCATATGATACCTTCTTCCTCCATCGCCTTGATCTCATTGGCGACCTCGATCTCATCAAGTCCCAGCCTCACCGCCAGCTCCTTGATACCGATCCTGCTGTTTTTCTCAATTACGGATAAAATCTGTTCTCTCATAATATACCTTCTTTCCGAGAATTCTCTTTAGCTCGTCCTTTCTGACGTGAGGCAGGAATCCTCTCTCGCTCTCATTTATAACTATCTTATCATTTGTTGATGTAGTTATTCCCACCTTAAATGCAGGAATATCATGCCCGGCAAGTTCACGGATAATATCCTCCCCGTTCTCGCATGCCAATACGCATGAGACTCCGGAATAAAGCAGATACGGATCGGCTCCTGTAAATTCACATACCTCAACCGTCTCCTGCTTGATCGGAATGCTCTTTATTTCGATATCCATTCCGCATTTAAGAAATCTGGACATTTGAAATAAAGCTTCAAAAACTCCGAATTCCGTGTATCTCCCCAGACATGCGATCCTGTCGCCCATGGACTTTATGACATCTATGTCATTTTCTTCGATCCTGTCAACATCATCATCGAAACTTATAGCCTCATCTACCAGCCACTTGGGGTATCTGGTTCGAAGCCCGGATTCAAATTCACGTGCCAGTATGGCAGTGCCACGTATGCCGATAAATCGGGTAACTATAATGTCCATATCGGGAAATCTCTGAATTATTCTGACGGTTCTTCGGATGAATTCATGGCCGCCAGTGCCGCCTCATACTGCGCCAGTGCCTGCGCGTCGGCACTGATGCCCGCGTCAGCCGCGCTCTTTAATGAGGCTGCCGTCGACTTGACATTTTCGGTATCTCCGGAAGCCAGAGCGGCAGAAAGAGCTGCTGCCGCAGAAGGATCTTCGGTAGCGGTTCCTACCGTGATATATTTGGGTGCAGCATTATATACACTGGTGTTAACCAGTTCTCTCTCAGTCTGTCCGTTTTCGGTCACAACCTTCCACAGGTTGGCCTTGAGCCCCGTATGTGCAGACTGTGTGCTGATATAGCCTATCGGGTGAGTGGGATCCTCTATATAAACATCAGGGCCCGGCTGAGTCCTTGATATAACCTCACTCTCATAATCAACAGTTCTGCCTGCGGGTCTCGTTTCATGTCCGTATATTGAGATATAGAGCTGTTTGTCATCAGTCGTATAGGCATCGATATAGATCGGTGCATCAGTATTGTTCTTAAATCTGAAATCTGTTCCGGCACTTTCCGCTATCGTAGCATCCCTGGCGGGATCTACATATGTAACGATCATACCGTGATTACGTCTCTCCGTAACCTCGAGCTCGGATAGCAGTACGGAATTATACAGTGTTGAAGATACCTGGCATATGCCTCCTCCCACACTGTCAACTACCTGTCCTGATGAATATGCTGCTGCCAGCTGATAACCGTTATCATAACTGAACGGTTTAACATGATCGTAGAATGAATATTCTTCGCCGGGATAGATCACACTGCCGTTAATAAGCGATGCTCCGTTCCTGACATTACTGCTTCTTGAAGCTGACGAAGTCTTGAAGCTGGTATGGAAGCTCCCCAGACAGTCTTTAACCAAAGCCAGATCTTCATAGGTTCCGTTAGGTGTATCTATCTTGATAACCAGCTGATATGTCGTGTTCTGTCCGCTCCACTGGTTAAGGAAGAAATCCTCCAACCCTGCTGCTGAAGCATCGACATCCACTACCATTCCCACCTGGCCTTCGGTAATATCAAATGATCCGCTCTCCATTGAGATGGTTCCGTCCTTGGCCGCCATATTGTATGCAGCGCATTGCTCAGACAGGACGTTTCTTACCTTTGCATCATCGATACTGAACTTGATATCCAGTATCTGTCCCGAATAGTTAAGATCCTTTTGTGTCTTGTATCTTTCTACGATATTGCCGGTATGTCCGATTGCTGCGGCTTCGCTGATTATCTCCGGATTAGCCCATGCAAAGCCCAGGTCCTCCGGAGTGACGGTAACTTCATTATCATTTACGGTATAAAGGGTGATGGATCTGTTAGAGAGTTCTTTAAGATAGAGGTTTATGGCATCGGTTGCCTCCTGTTCGCTCTTGCCTCCGAGAGGTATGTTCTCCGCATATACCCCGTCGAGTATCAGATCCTCGGAAAATGAAAGAACAGGCATGATCGTACCGATAAAAATGCCTGTAACTATAGATAAAATTGTCCTGATGAGACGTTTTTTCATAAATATGTTAAGATTATTATTGTAAAAAATCTTAAAAAAACAAAGAATTTACATATAAGCAGCCAACAGCGGGATGATCATAGCGAGTATCAATAGTATAACTATTACTACCGAAATGGCTTTTTGGTTCTTTTTTTTGTTAAAATTGAACATATTTTCCTGCCTTTTTTTGGTTAATCTACTGAAAGGAATTATAAATGAAATACCCTATATTTGCAAGTGTTGTTATGTTCAGTTTATGGCTGATGTTCGCCATACGAAGAAGACGCGACCGGGAAGAATCCGAGTACCAGTCATTCTGGGATGAGGAAGCCAAAGCAAACAGCACCCGCAAAAAGCCGTTAGATGACCTTAACTATATAACAATTCCCTTTGACAGACTACCGACAGATGTTATGTCGGATGATCCCGGGGTTATAGAATGTATTGAGATGCTGCGCACTCTAGCCGGGTCTCCTATTGTCAATTTCACCGGACTAAGCAATACAGAACTCAAGCTAAAGTACGGTGCGCCTAACATCGAACTGCTTTCAGCCTACGATCAGTCTTATACTCTGATGGTTCGTGAGCTCGACAAATGGGCACATATATTATATAAGAACGATCACCCCGATGAGGCACGTACGATCCTGGAATTTGCTGTCGATACAGGTTCCGATGTCAGTTCCACCTATGAGCTGTTAAGTACCATATATGATGCATCGGGCAAAAAGGAGAAAATTAAAGAGCTTATACCCAAGGCAGAAGCTCTTAATTCCCTGATGCGAAGATCCATTCTCAACAAGCTGAACGATCATCTTCAGTGACTCTTTTTGCGGGTCGTAGGTTTTTTAAATGCTGACGGACAGACATCTGTCAGAAAGCAATCCTCACAATGCGGAGTCGGAGCCTTGCATATCGTCCGCCCCAGAGTAATGATATCTATATTCCACAGGATCCAATGATCCTTGGGAAGCTTCTTCATCAGATCGAATTCTATCGAAACAGGATCATCCTTTTTCGTCACTCCGAGTTTTCTCGATATCCTCATCACATGTGTATCAACCACTATACTGGGAACATCATAGATGTTGCCTCTGATGACATTTGCTGTCTTTCTGCCCACACCCGGCAGTGAAGTCAGGTCATCTATATCCGACGGGACCTTGCCGTCAAACCGGTCGAGCAGCATTTTGGCACAGGCAATGAGATTCTTTGCCTTATTATGATAAAACCCTGTCGACCTGATATCCTGCTCCAGTTCTTTAAGGTCAGCTCGGGCAAAGGATTCAAGGTCCGGATATTTGACATACAGATCCTTTGTTACTTCGTTCACTCTCTCATCGGTACACTGGGCGCTCATTATAGTTGCAAAAAGGAGCTCATAGGGCTCCTTATAGTGCAAAAAGCATCGATGATCGGTTCCGTACCGTTCATCCAGCCTGTTTATTATTTTGGATATACGTGTCTTTAAGTCTTCCAAAACTTTTTCTTCTTATCCTTGTCTTTGTCGCTTCCGGAACTCTTTTCGAGATTCTGCGCTGCATGCAGACTGTCACCTGTCAGTTCGTCGAATCTCTTAAGAAGGTCCTTGGCCTCCTGCGGCATTCTCTCGGGAGTCTGTACTATCAGCGTTACATAGTGGTCTCCCCTGATGTCTTTATTCCTTAAAGTGGGTACTCCCTTGCCTTTGAGCCTTACTTTGGTATCGGTCTGTGTTCCCGCCTTGACATCATAGATCACCTTGCCGTCAACTGTATCTACAACGATCTCTCCGCCCAGAGCAGCGACAGCATATGAAATCGGTACAGCAGAATAAATATTGTAGTCCTCTCTTTGGAAGATAGGATGGCGTGAAACGATGACTTCAACCAGCAGATCTCCTCTGGGGCCTCCGTTGATACCCGGTTCACCCTTTTCACGGATCCTGACGCTCTGTCCATTATCTATTCCTGCGGGTATAGATACCTGGATCTTCTTTCTGGCAGCTATAAAGCCATTGCCTCCGCACTCGGGGCATTTATCTTTGACCACTTTGCCGGAGCCCTGACAGTCGGGACATGTCTGAACATTCCTTACTGTTCCGAAGAATGACTGTGAAGTAAATACTACCTGGCCTTTACCTCCGCACTTCGGACATGTTTCCGGACTGGTTCCGGGTTTTGCTCCCGTTCCGTGGCACTTTGTACATTCATCCTTAAGTGTCAGTTCGATCTCTTTTTCAACACCGAATACGGCTTCTTCAAAGCTGATCCTGACACTGGTCCTTATATTGGCTCCCTTCATGGGGCCGTTACTGCTCCTGCGGCTTCTGCCGCCGCCAAAGAAATCGCCGAATATATCGCCGAATATATCGCTGAAATCCGCCGAAGAAAAATCAAAGCCGCCAAAGCCACCGCCACCGGCTCCTCCCTCAAATGCCGCATGACCGAACTGATCATACTGCTTACGCTTTTCGGGATCGCTCAAAATGGCATATGCTTCGGATGCTTCCTTGAACTTTTTCTCAGCCTCAGCATCACCCGGATTCATATCCGGGTGATACTTCTTGGCCAAAGCCCTGTATGCTTTTTTTAATTCCGCTTCATCCGCGCTTTTCGAAACACCTAAGACTTCATAGTAGTCGCGTTTAGTCTCAGCCATGGTTTATTTATACCTCTCTGTAATCGCCGTCAACTACATCGCCCTCGGCATCATCTGATGATGAACCTGCATCTGCAGCACCACCCATGTTCTGAGTAAAGCCTGACATGTCGGGACCTGCCTGTCCGCCCTGCTGCTGCATAGATTCATACATCTTGGTAAATACTCCCTGTGCAGAGTTTGTGAGCTTTTCCTTGGCAGCCTTTAATTCATCAAGATCTGCATCTGACATCTCCTGATCCTTGGTCCTTTCAAGGATATCCTTAACTGCCTGGATATCAGCCTCAACGGCACTCTTTTCATCGGCACTTATCTTATCGCCGACATCGTTTAATGCCTTTTCTGTCTGGAATACGAATGAGTCTGCCTCGTTACGTGTATCAATGGCTTCCTTACGTTTCTTATCCTGAGCCTCGAATTCCTGAGCCTCTTTGATAGCCTTGTCGATATCTTCATCTGACATATTTGATCCGGCTGTGATCGTGATATGCTGCTCCTTGCCTGTTCCGAGATCCTTGGCTGATACGTTAACGATACCGTTGGCATCGATATCGAATGTAACCTCGATCTGCGGTACTCCTCTCGGAGCGGGAGCTATGCCGTCCAGTCTGAACTGGCCGAGCGATTTATTATCCTTGGCGAACTGTCTCTCACCCTGAAGAACGTTGATATCAACTGCGCTCTGGTTATCGGCTGCAGTAGAGAATACCTGACTCTTCTTGGTAGGAATTGTTGTATTTCTCTCAATAAGTCTTGTAGCAACACCACCCATTGTTTCTATGGAAAGTGACAGAGGTGTTACATCGAGCAGAAGGATCTCACCCGCACCGGCATCACCTGCGAGCTTACCACCCTGAATAGATGCACCGAGTGCAACACATTCATCGGGGTTAAGTGACTTCGAAGGCTCTTTGCCTGTTAACTGCTTAACCTTATCCTGTACAGCAGGGATACGTGTTGATCCACCGACCAGAAGAACCTGTCCTATATCTGCATTTGTAAGACCTGCATCCTTCATTGCGTTCTGAACGGGAACAGCGGTTCTCTCTACGAGGTCATGAGTGAGTTCGTCGAACTTTGCTCTCGTAAGGTTCATATCAAAGTGCTTCGGTCCGTCAGCAGTAGCTGTGATGAAAGGAAGGTTGATATTTGTTGTTGTAGCAGAAGACAGTTCCTTCTTTGCCTTCTCTGCTGCTTCCTTGAGTCTCTGAAGAGCCATCTTATCATTTGACAGATCCACTCCCTCAGATTTCTTGAACTCATCGATCATATACTGTGTGATCTTGTTATCAAAGTCATCACCACCGAGGTGTGTATCACCATTGGTAGCCAGAACTTCTATAACTCCGTCACCGATCTCGATGATGGATACATCGAATGTACCGCCACCCAGGTCATAGACCATGATCTTCTGCTCTTTTTCGTTATCAAGTCCATATGCCAGAGCAGCTGCCGTAGGCTCGTTGATTATTCTCTTAACATCGAGACCTGCGATCTTACCGGCATCCTTGGTAGCCTGACGCTGAGCATCATTGAAGTATGCGGGAACCGTGATAACTGCTTCGGTAACCTTTTCACCGAGGTAACTCTCGGCATCTGCCTTCAGTTTCTGAAGGATCATTGCTGAAATCTGCTGAGGTGAATACTTTTTATCATCAATGGTACGGCCTCTGTCAGTACCCATATCTCTCTTAATAGAAGAGATAGTCTTTTCGGCATTTGTTACTGCCTGTCTCTTGGCGGGTTCACCAATGAGTCTCTCACCTGTCTTGGTAAATGCAACAACCGAAGGTGTAGTTCTGGCTCCTTCAGCGTTGGCGATAACGGTGGGCTTACCACCTTCCATAACTGCTACGCAGCTGTTGGTTGTTCCTAAATCGATACCAATAATTTTGCTCATATATTTTTCCTCCGTTCATTCTTTCTGTATTTATTGAACCACAGCGACCATTGAATGCCTTACTACCTGATCGCGGTAGGTATAACCTTTTTGTAATTCCTGTGCAACTATTCCTGTTTCGTATTCCTCGGATTCAACCTGCATCACCGCATTGTGCAGATCCGGGTTGAATTCGGTTCCGACTGCTTCGATGGGCTTGACCTCCATCTTTTCCAGTTCGGTCATCAGCTGCTTGTATATCTTTTCCATTCCCTCTGCAAAAGGTGTACCCTTGTCTTCTTCGGGAACCGTTGCCAGTCCTCTTTCGAAGTTGTCGACTATGGGTAGTATCTTTTCGATCACCGACTTTGCTCCGGTCTCAAACATCTGCTGCTTTTCCTTGTCCGTACGGTTACGGAAGTTTTCAAATTCTGCCAGCTGACGTTTGACTCTGTCTTCAAGCTCCTCCACCTTTTCCTTCATCGCATCCTGTTTCTTGTCATGCTTTGATTTCTTTTTGGCGGATTTGGAATCATCTGAAGCTCCTCCTACGCTTTGTCCCTCAACATCCTCCTGCTTCTTGTCGGCTGCTTCTTCCTTCGGTTCGTCTGATCCTTCAGCTACCTCAGGTTCTTTTTCTTCATCCGATCCTTCGGGGACATTTTCGTTAAGCTCTTCATCGAGCTTTGTTTCCTTTTCGTCCATTTCTTTCCTCCAAACTACTTCTTATACATATCATCAAGCTGATGAGTGATGTTCTTAAGTGTACTGACAACCTTGTCATAATCCATTCTCTTCGGTCCGACGATACCTATGGTACCTCTCATTCCGTCTCCCAGATCATATGTGGCAGTAACTATGCTGCAGTCCTTCATCGACTGGATAGGCGCTTCATCACCGATATAAACCTGAATGCCGGTATTGGTCTCATCCGACAGCGTTTCATTAACGAGTTCCGTCAGCTGCTGTTTCTCTTCAAGCGTATGGATGATATCCGATGCCTTCTGATTGTCTGCCAGTTCCGGATACTTGAAAATATTCGTTGCTCCGGATGTATATATCTGAAGATCTTCTTCGGTCTTTATCGACTCAGCCAGAGCATCTATAACATCGGAAACCACATCCTGATGTATTCCTGCCTGCTGTTTCATGGCCGTTATGACCGACAGATTTATCTCATCTATCGACTTGCCGCAAAGATTGGTGTTAAGCAGCAGATTGAGTTTAAGGAGTGTCTCATCACTGATCTTCTCGGAAACGGGAATGATATTGTTCTTAATAACATTGCCGTCCGCAACCACCACCGCGAGTATCTGGTTATCATCCATCCGGGACAACTGCAGGAACTTGACTCTGTTACCCTGTATCGCAGGTGCGGAGATCATCGTCGCATAGTTCGTATTGCTGGCCAGAACTTTGGCGACGCTCTTTAGCATCCTCTCAACCTTTTCTTCCTTTTCGAGGATCACTTCCTTGAGTTCTTCGATCTCCTTATCCTTGATCTCCATCATCGAATCGACGTAGAGTCTGTATCCTTTATCGGAAGGAATACGTCCGGCAGAAGTATGAGGCTGGACTATGAATCCCATCTCCTCAAGGTCTGACATCTCGTTCCTGATGGTAGCAGAACTCAGATTAAGATCCGTATATTTCGATATGGTCCTGCTGCCTACGGGTTCCCCCGTCTCCAGATAGTTACGGATGATCGCGTGCAGTATTTTCAGTTTCCTGTCATCAAGTGTCATACTGTTCACCTTGTTGTTAGCACTCAAAAGGGTGGAGTGCTAACATCTCACAACACATAATATACACGCACGTTAATTGAATGTCAACATGGGGAATTCTAAAGAAATTATTAAAAAAAGGACCGGCTCTGATGAGCCGATCCTTCATGATTCAAATATGTGATGTCGATCTTAGATGAAGAAAGAACCTGTAACGTCACCATTAATAACGTAGTAGGTTGTGTTCTCTTCAGGCTTAACATAAAGCTCAACTGACTTGAAGTCTGCTGACTTGCCCTTGAGATCGTACTTCCAAACATCCTTAGCGATGCTGACAAGATCTTCGGGTGTGTATGACTTACCGCCAAACTCGAAATTAACCTTGCTGCTAACTGCGATCTTAGCTGCAGGAGCTGCCTTCTTTGCAGGTGCCTTCTTAGCTGCGGGCTTCTTAGCTGCAGTAGCGGGCTTCTTAGCTGCAACAGCTTTCTTAGCGGGTGCTGCCTTCTTGGCAGGTGCTGCCTTCTTGGCGGGTGCCTTAGCTGCAACAGCCTTCTTAGCTGTGTCCTTAGCTGCGGGAACTGCCTTCTTTGCAGGTGCTGCCTTTTTAGCAGGTGCCTTCTTAGCGGGTGCCTTCTTAGCAACAGCCTTCTTTGCAGGTGCCTTCTTAGCGGGTGCCTTAGCAACAGTCGCCTTTGCTGCGGGAGCCTTTACTTCAGGAGCTTTAACTGCAACAGGTGCTTTAACTTCTTCTTTAACTTCAGCCTTAACAGGTATTATAACCTTGGCTGTAGCTTTCTTTTCTTCTGCCATTATAGTTCTCCTTTCACTACTGATAAAAACAGAATACACATAGATATTTTTAACGTCTAAACGTACTTTATCGCAACATTATTGATTTGTCAACATTATATGTCAATCTTTTCCTTTACCAGCACGACTTTGCAAAACTGACAATAGTGTCATGTATATTGATGTTAATAATGCACCTGCTATCACTCCGCCGATTATATCCGTGAACCAGTGAACACCCGATATAAGCCTGCAGATGACCATCAACACTGCAAACGTGCATAGCATCACTGATACATATCTGTCATATTTTATCCTGTTACGGATCCAGATCGATGCTGTGATAAAGACACACACCGACAGCATGGTATGCGATGAAGGGAACGATGCTTCCAGTCCCTCATCCAGGATCACAGGTCTGTAATTTATGATCAGTTTTTCAAACAGGACATAAAGTATTCCCGTCGCTACGTAAGTCACACCCATAACATAGCAGTCCTGGTCTGCTTTAAAGATTCCTTTTCTTTTTACCACCTGGCAAAGTGCCGTCAGTGCAATGGCTCCTATCGTTATGAATGAGAATAATCCTATCACCTTGGAACAGTCATAGAAAAATTCATTATAAGAAAATGTTTTTGCGATCGCTCCGTTAACAGAGGAGAAACCGACACTGCTTCCCTCCGGACCTATGGCAGCTACATCCACATTCTTAACACATATCGTATAGATCACGAAAACTGCAAACAGAATTGCCGTGACTATCACAGAATTCTTAACAGGACTTTTTTTATCCATCATTATCACCTATCTTCCATAGCATTCCTTAACGAATTTTCTTAGCGCCGGCAAAGATCTCTTTACCTTTTCGGTATCGATGCAGTATGCCATTCTGAAATATCCCTGAACACCGAAGCTGTCCGAAGGAACGAGGATAAGATCATAATCCTTAGCCTTGTTGCAAAATGCGACGGCATCATCCTCCAGTGCCTTCGGGAATATATAGAAAGTTCCTCCCGGCTTAACAACTTCAAACCCAAGATTGGTAAGTTCATCATAAAGAATGTTCATGTTGGTCTCGTAAACGCTCATGTCGGCTGTCTTTCCCGGAACACGGGCTACCCCGTACTGCATGAGTGATGAGGGACAGTTATGACCTATACCTCTTGATATCTGTGAACAGATAACTGATATAAGTTCTGCATCCGTGCACCTGGGATTTGCTGCAACATATCCGATTCTCTCTCCGGGTATGGACAGTGACTTTGAATATGAATAGCACGAGAGCGTATTGTCATAAAACTTAGAAACATACGGTGCATCCACTCCGTTAAATACTATCTCGCGGTAAGGCTCATCTGAAATAATGAAGATATCATGTCCGTATTCCTCCTGCTTCTTATATAAGTAAGAAGACAGTTTACTCAAAGTTTCGGAACTGTATACAACACCCGACGGATTGTTGGGTGTGTTGATAAGAAGTGCTGCCACATTCGCATTCATCATCGCATCGAGCTCATCAAAGTTGATCTGGAAATCTTTGACATTTGCCTTAACGACTTTAAGAACAGCACCTGATGTATTGATGTAGGGATTATACTCGGGGAAAAACGGTGCAAAGGTCAGAACTTCATCGCCGGGCTTTGTCACGCATCTGACTGCATGAGCAACTGCTCCCGCGGCACCTGATGTCGGGAATATATGATTGCCCGTATAATTCATTCCGAATCTGTCATTAAGTTCCTTAGCGATCGCATCCTTAACAGAGGCGATCCCGACTGAAGGACTGTAACCGTGGAGCTCCATTGAACCCATCGAGCCCAGCATATCGATCAGCTCATTATTGAAATCCTGAGGAACCGGAACTGACGGATTACCGAGGCTGTAGTCAAACACATTCTCATATCCGATCTCCTTGCCGCGGGCTGTGGCAAACTCACTCAGCTCCCTTATCACGGATTTTTTCTTCAGCATTTCCTTATATGTTTCGTTGATCATCTTATTACCTCAATCTACTCTGTATCACTGTTATTAACATATATCTCGAGATACCCAAGTAATTTACTCTTATCATACTCGGTCATGACACCATCGTTGGGATCGTAGTATTTTCCATCATAGTATACGAGGTAATGACAAAATCTTCCCATCTTTTCCATGAGCACGGCACACTTAGGAAGTGTGACATCCGCTCCCTGAGTATAAACAATGATATCGTTATGAGGGATTCCGTAGTAGTTGATTCCTGAGATCACCATGCCCATCGTGGCCTGCCACTCTCTGCATCCCATAACCGTGCATGCTTCGGGGATCGTTACCCCGGCCAGCATAGCCACGCACGCCTGTCCGCATGTTCCGTCCACGGGCTGGATGATGATATCTATTCCGTTGATCTCCCTTATGGGTTTTTCCGGAGAGTACGGACTGTTCTGATCTACCTTGATGAGGGTCTTGCCCACATGGAGCAACAGCTTATGCTCCAAGTCCAGATTAACTCCCTCAACGTCTTCTTTTGTAAGGTGGATCATGTAATTACCCTTGTTATCCGAAGGGTTCTCCGGTATCAGTTCGCATTCTATCATCCTGTTATCCAGGAACAGCTCTGCGTTTATCTGATCCATCTTACGGCATACCTCCCATACATTGAACGGAAGCTTTATGCAGTAAATATCACTTTTCTGTTCTATCTTGGCACTGAAATAATATCTCATTTTTTCCTCCTTTTATAGGTTATATGATCAGACTTCAAACAGCATTTCACCATATGTGGGAACCGGCCATATATCGCTGTCGCATATCACCTCGAGCTCATCCACCGGTCTTCTTAATTCAGACATTGCTGTCACGACATGATCTTTATAATAGAAAGCCCTTTGTTTGGGGTTCTTGATCATAGATGCTCTCTTTTCGACGTTCCTTAAGTTTTCCAACATGATATTGATCCTGCCGAGTCCGTCCTGAACATCCTTAAGCAGCGCTATCTGAACAGGAGCATCGGCTCCTGCGGATTCGATGGAATTTATCGTATCAGCCAACTGCTTGGAATATTTGATGATAGCGGGAATATACTTTCTCGATACCATATCTATCATCGTCAGTGCTTCAATGTTTATCGTCTTTGAGTATGAGTCATACAGAATCTCTTCTCTGGACTCAAGTTCTGAGCGGGTAAAGATACCGAACTTTTCAAACAAATGAACAGCTTTGTCGGTCGTCAGTGTATCAACAGCATCGACCATTGTCTTTAGGTTCGGAAGGCCTCTCCTTTCGGCCTCCCGGATCCATTCATCGGAATAACCGTCTCCGCTGAACAGTATCCTTTTATGCTTCTCGAGATATTCTTTTATGATATCATGAACTTCATCATCGAAGTTAGGGGCCTTTTCCAATCTGTCAGCCGCATCGCAAAAGCTCTCTGCAACAATGGCATTTAGGATGGTGTTGGGGCTTCCTATGGAATCCGATGATCCTACCGATCTGAACTCAAATTTATTACCGGTAAAAGCAAAAGGTGAAGTTCTGTTTCTGTCGGTTCCGTCTATCTCGATGTCAATAAGGGTTGAAACTCCTGTCTGAAGAGTGCCTCCCTCGATCGAATGGGATGCAACTCCGGTCTCAATGAGCTGTCTGACTACATCATCGAGCTGTTCGCCGAGGAATATCGACATTATTGCAGGAGGTGCTTCCTGAGCTCCGAGTCTTAGATCATTTCCTACGACCGATGCACTCTGACGTAACAGATCGGCGTGTTCGTCAACAGCCTTAATGATACATGCAATCACCAGCAGAAACTGTATATTCTCATTCGGAGTATCTCCGGGATCGAGCAGGTTCACTCCGTTGTCTGTAACCAGAGACCAGTTGTTGTGCTTACCCGAACCGTTAACACCGGCAAAGGGTTTTTCATGGAGAAGACATGTCATGTTGTGCTTTAGTGCTACTCTCTTCATGGTCTCCATAACGATCTGGTTATGATCGGTCGCAGTATTAGCTTCTTCATATATTGGAGCCAGCTCGTGCTGAGCAGGAGCAACTTCGTTATGCTGAGTCTTGGCAGTCACTCCGAGCTTCCACAGTTCAACATTAAGCTCCTTCATGAACTCTCCGACACGCTCTCTTATCACTCCGAAATAGTGGTCATCCATCTCCTGGCCCTTGGGAGCGGGAGCACCAAACAGGGTTCTGCCGGTAAAGATCAGATCCTCTCTTTGAAGATACTGGTCTCTGTCTATCAGGAAATATTCCTGCTCTGCACCTACCGACACCTGAACCTTTTTGGCTTCGGTATTCCCGAACAGTCTGACTATCCTTAACGCCTGTGCGTTTATGGCCTCAAGAGAACGAAGAAGCGGCGTCTTTTTATCGAGAGCCTCTCCCGTGTATGAGCAGAATGCTGTTGGGATACAAAGAATCGCACCGGCTCCGCTTTCCTTGATAAAGGCAGGTGATGTCGTATCCCATACCGTATATCCTCTAGCTTCGAATGTGGAACGAAGTCCTCCCGAGGGGAAAGAAGATGCGTCAGGCTCACCCTTAATGAGTTCCTTGGCAGAGAACTTTAATATCGTTGTTCCGTCAGGATTCGGATGTGCCAGGAATGAATCGTGCTTTTCCGCAGTGATACCTGTCAGCGGCTGGAACCAGTGCGTATAATGTGTCGCACCGTTCTCAATGGCCCAGTCCTTCATGGCATTGGCAATAACATCTGCCGACTCGACCGAGAGTTCTCCTCCTTCATTATTTACCCTGATGATCTCGTCATACACTTCCTTCGGAAGTCTCTCCTTCATCTTTTCGGGTGTGAAGACCTTTGAACCAAAGATCTTTTCAATACTCAGTGTTTCGCCCATTTTTTATCCCTTTACCCTTAGTAGATCATATTTATCCGCTTCGGCATCCAGCCCTATATACAGAACCTGTTTTGAGTGCGGTGCCGACTGAACTTCTTCTCCGTCCTGTGTGGTTAAGGATAACACTTTCGCCGATACATTTCTACCGTCTCTCTTCATTATCTCAATAGTGTCTCCCACACAGAATTTATTCTTCTGGGTGATCCTCGCGATACTTGCAGTATCACCCGTGCCCGGTGCAGCCTCCTCGACCGTTCCGAGGTACACGTATTCATTCACATAAGTATTGGTATCATATACCTGCGTCTCCTCATTCGGTTTGCCGAAATAGAATCCCGTGGTAAACCGCCTGTATGTGCACTTGGCGATCTCCTTGCGATACCAGTCCATGTTATCTTTGTACTTTGCAGGATCCTCGAAATAATCATCTATGGCTTTGCGGTATGTGCGTGCAACAGCAGCTACATACAGTGCCGTCTTCATCCTGCCCTCTATCTTGAAACTGTCTATCCCCGCATCTATAAGCTCCGGGATATGCTCTATCATGCACAGATCCTTGGAATTAAAGATATATGTCCCTCTCTCGTTTTCAAATACGGGGAAGTACTCACCCGGCCGCTCTTCTTCCATGACCGAATACTTCCACCTGCAGGGATGCGTGCACTCTCCATGATTGGCATCTCTGCCTGCAAGGAAGCTGCTGAGCAGGCATCTGCCGGAATATGAGATGCACATTGCTCCGTGGATAAAGGATTCTATCTCCATATCAGCGGGTATGCGCTGCCTGATCTCCTTGATCTCTTTGAGACTTAATTCACGTGCACTGACCACTCTCTTTGCTCCCTGCTCATACCAGAAAAGGTATGTCAGATAGTTCGTATTGTTGGCCTGTGTCGAGATATGTATGTCAATCTCGGGACAAACCCTGCGTGCTATCGTGAACATGCCCGGATCAGCAATGATGAGCGCATCGGGTTTCATATCACGAAGCTCTTCAAAGTACCCTTCAGCATCAGCAATATCATCGTTGTGAGCAAGGATGTTGGCTGTAACATGAACCTTCACATTATGATCATGGGCAAACTGTATCCCCTGCCTCATCTCTTCAGTTGTAAAATTCTTCGCCTTTGCCCTTAATCCGAAAGCCTCACCGCCGATATACACAGCGTCCGCTCCGAATATCACAGCCTCCTTTAATACCTCGAGGCTGCTTGAGGGAACCAGCAATTCAGGTTTTTTCATATGTCTTTCAGGTATTCCTTTCATGCTGCGGATCATTTTGCCTCTTTGAGCGAAACCTTCACACTAAGAGTTATTCCGTCTCCCACGGGAATTATATCTGTAATCAGTTCCGGGTTGTGCGTCAGTTCATACAGATATTCCCTCATGCGGGAATGTATTGTCCGATCACGCCTCACTACGGCAAAACGCGATTCCATAACGTTGCCGTCCTGAAGCACGTTATCAGAAAGAAGTACTCCGTCATCATCAAGGAGCCTTAATACATCCGGCAGAAAATTGATGTACTGCCCTTTGGCGGCATCCATGAATATGAGATCATATCTTCCATCGAGTTCCTTTAAAACATCCGCGGCATCGCCTTCTATAAGGGTTATCCGATCATCCATGCCGGCTTTCTTAAAATTCTCGCGGGCTATGGGTATCCTTTTTTCGTAATTTTCTATGGTCGTAATGGTGCATCTGACCGGATTGTATTGTGCCATCAGTAAAGCAGAAAAACCAATGGCACTTCCGACCTCAAGGATCCTCGCCGGCTTTTTGAGTGCTAAGAGCACTTTGATAAAGCTCTGCATCCCGGGTCTTATTATCGGCACATTGGTTTCTTTGGCATATTCTTCCAGTTCGTTTAGGAACGGTGTGTTTCCGGAATAAAAGGAATTGATGAATGTATTCAATCTCTCTTCTGTGATCATTCACCCTCTCCCTCATCGTCAGGTATTTCCTCTCCTTCACCGGCTTCGATATCGTCAATGAGTCCGTTGCTGTATTCCTCCGCAGGTCCGTCATCATACTCTTCATACTGATCAGCCGGGGAGGTTGACATGGGAACGGCTTCATCCGATGACTCCTCAGATCCTTCCGACATTATCTGCAGCATCTCAGATGCCGTCATACCTGTGCTGAGATCATAATATCCGGGCTTTATCTTGTCATGATATGCGGACAGCAGCTCCTGAACACGGAAAAGCTTGGCATCAGCGATGAGGCCTTTTTCCTGCAGCATGTCTGCCACATCAGATACACTCTCTCCCTCGGCTATCCCGACCGAGATCGTTTTGGGATTGTTGGCAGACATCGGCTCATCGGCAAATACCTTGTATCCAAATTCGTATGCCTGAGTCACACACTTAAGGAGAAAGGAGATCGCCAGAGCCAGCAGAACCACTTTTAATATTGTTTCGATAACCGAAGCTATCAGTGACTTAACATTCATTATTGGAAATCCAATCCTTCTACTATATACATATTTATATCCTGCATCGTCCGAACCAGAGCCAGTTCCGCGCTCATGAAATCATCGACCACAGGAATCTCGAGAAATTTTTCGTATCGCTGTGACATTTCCTCCGTCCTGTCATAGAGTTCTTCGCCTTCATACTGATTCTGAAGCATGAAGCTCTCATTACGATACTCGTTGATCTGATTGAGCAGATCCGGATAATTCTTTATCTTTTTAACCTGCTCCAGATAGTTAAGATAAATATCCGTTGTTTTGATCTTGTCGAGGAATTCCTGAGTATAACTCTCGATGCTCTTGTCCATCAGATGCTCACCTCCATTATTACGGGCATTATCATAGGTCGCCTCTGCGTCTTTTGCCAGACATATCCACCCAGCGAATCGCGGATAGCACTTCGGATCTTGGCGATATCTTTAATTCCTCTGTCCAGGCAGTCAGTCGTACTCTCCAGTATGACTGCCATGGCTTCATCCATCAGTTCATCTGATTCCTTGACATATACGAAGCCTCTGGAAACTATCTCCGGTCCGCAGACTATCTCGCCTCCGGCCCTGTTTATCCCCAGCGTCACGATAATGATACCATCCTCAGCCAGTCTCTGTCTGTCACGCAATACCACGTTGCCGACATCTCCGACTCCGAGTCCGTCTACCATGATATCACCTGCATGAACACTGCCTGTGACTTCTGCTTTATGTTCGTCTATCTCCAGAACATCGCCGGATCTCAGAATGAAAATGTTCTCCTTGGGTATTCCGAGCTGTCTGGCCAGTTTGGCCTGGGCCATGAGATGTTTGTACTCGCCGTGTACGGGTATGGCATATTTTGGCTTGACCAAGGAATAAATGAGTTTTATCTCTTCCTGACAGGCATGTCCGGAAACATGCACATCCTGGAATATGACATCTGCTCCCTTTATGAGCAGGTCGTTTATAACATTCGTAACGGCCTTTTCATTACCGGGTATCGGGTGAGATGAGAATATGACCGTATCATTAGCTCCGATCCGAATCTTTTTATGATTGCCGCTGGCCATACGTGACAGAGCGGCCATGCTCTCTCCCTGCGAACCTGTCGTTATTATAACGGTCTTTTCATCCGGATAGTTCTTTAACTGATCGAGGTCAATGAGCGTATTGTCCGGAACGTTAAGGCACTGCAGGTTTCTGGCTGTCTCGATGATGTTTATCATGCTGCGGCCTTCCACCACAACCTTACGTCCGTATTTATTCGCTGAATTGATGATCTGCTGAACTCTGTCAACATTGGATGCGAACGTTGCTATGATGATCCTGGTGTTATCATGCTCCTCAAACAGAGCATCCAGGTTTCTTCCTACAGTCTTTTCCGAAGGAGTGAATCCCTCTCTTTCTGCATTGGTCGAATCGCACATCAGAGCCAGTACGCCCTTTTTGCCTATCTCGGCAAATCGCTGCAGATCGATGCTGTCTCCGAATACGGGAGTATAGTCAACCTTGAAATCTCCGGTGTGGACAACTATACCGGCAGGTGAATAGATTGCCAGTGCTGCCGCATCCACTATACTGTGGTTGGTCTTAATAAACTCTATCCTGAACTGCCCTAAGTTGATCGACTGTCCGAAGGTTATGACCTTTCTCCTCGTGGATTCGAGCAGGTCATGTTCCTTTAATTTGTTCTCTATGATCCCCATCGTCAGCCTGGTGGCATATATGGGAACGTTGATATCCTTTAATACATACGGAAGGGATCCGATATGGTCCTCGTGTCCGTGCGTTATCACGAATCCCTTAACCTTTTTGATATTATCCTTTAGATAAGTCACATCCGGGATAACCAAATCAATCCCGAGCATATCATCCTCGGGAAAAGCCAATCCGCAATCGACCACGATAATGCTGTCTTCGTACTCGAAGGCGGTGATGTTCATCCCTATCTGCTCCAGTCCTCCCAGCGGGATTATGGCCAGTGTGGATGACCTCATCATATCCTGTTTACTCAATTATACAATCCTCCAAAAGATTGCCGAACAGTGAAGATAAAGCCCCTATCTCGCCTTCATCGGTAACCTCTTCATATGTTACTTCCTTACTGTTGTTCTCGGCGACCTCTTTAAGGATGATGGCATTGCCATCGCCTTCTTCGGTATCCGTCACCAGTATATATGTGTTTCCGGACAGTTTGGCCTGTTCCAGCACATAGAACCATTCCTGCTGTCCGTCTTCAGTTTCAAATGCTATCTTTTCCATAATATTTATATCCGTTATCTGTCAGTTATTATCCAATGATCCGCCGGTGCTTCTCCGGTCAAGATAACCCTGCAGGATGATGGTCGCGGCTATCTTGTCCACATAGTCCTTGCGGTTTTCACGGCGCACGCCTGATTCCATCATGACCTTGTCTGCTTCAACGGTGCTTAATCTCTCATCCCACATAAAAACCGGAAGTCCGGTCCTTCGCTCCAGTTTGTCCTTAAACTCCAGACTTAATTCTGCCCTGTCTCCGACGGTGTTGTTCATGTTCTTGGGAAAACCGACAACGATCTCGCCCACCTCATATTCAGTGATCAGTTCCTCGATCCTGGCCAGAGTCTGACGAAGTTTGTTCTCGTCCTTGCGCCTTATTATCTCGACTCCCTGAGCGGTTATGAGCATGGGATCCGAAACGGCTACTCCGACCGTTTTGGAACCATAATCAAGTCCCATTATCCTCATGACTGTTCGTCCCAGTGGTTGGCTTTGATATATTCTTTGAGCATCTCTTCAACTATCTCGTCGCGCTCAACCTTCATTATCTTGGATCTGGCACCCATATGAGATGTTACATAGGTGGGATCACCCGACATTATATAGCCCACTATCTGATTGACGGGATTGTATCCCTTGTCATTCATGGCATCGCAGACCTCATGAAGGATCTCCTTGACCGATGCTGAATCAGCCTCTACGGTAAAAAATTGTGTATTGCCTAATTCTTCCATTAAAAATGTCTCCCTCCAACAGGGTCGCTATGCAACGACCCATCATTACATTTTACAATAATTCCCATCAAAACACAATGTTTCGATAGTTCCCGTAAGGTCTGTATCCGACTGTATCTCAACCGGAATATACTCTCTGGTATGGCCGCGGTACATGCCGTTTTTCTCTTCCTCAAAAAGGACCTCAACTTCCCGTCCCTTATACCTTTGACAAAATTCAGCCGACAACTTCTCTCCCAGAGCTATGAGTGTCTCTGAGCGGGTCTGCTTTACGGGCTCCGGAATCTGTCCCTTCATAGTTGCAGCAACCGTATTATCTCTCCTTGAGTACTTGAACACATGAAGTTCGAAAAAACCTGTACGCTCAACAAACCGCATGCTTTCATTAAACTCCTCATCACTTTCTCCGGGAAATCCCACTATGACATCGGTTGTTATTGCCGGATCATTATAATATCTGCGTAACAGTTCTACCGCTGCCGTGTATTCACCGGTTGTATACTTACGGTTCATCCTCTTTAATGTCTCGTTACATCCGCTTTGCAAAGACAGATGAAAGTGCGGACAGACTTTATCGTATTTAGTCAGTTCCTTTAAAAAGCCGTCATTAATAAGACGCGGCTCCAGCGATCCCAGCCGTATTCGCGCTATCCCTTCGATATCGTTGCAGGCGTTTATCACATCAAGCAGGTCTGTATTTACAAAGCGTCCGTCCCCTGCCGTTTCATTATAGCTTCGTATCCTTCCGTTCTCATCAGGATGAAAGTCTATCCCGTACGAGCTTAGATGTATGCCTGTGATAACTATCTCATGGCAGCCGTTTTGGGCAATGCTCTTAACTTCTTCAATTACACTGTCCAATCGTCTGGAGCGGATCCTTCCTCTGGCTATCGGGATCGCACAGAAAGCGCAGAACTGATTACATCCGTCCTGTATCTTGACAAAGGCTCTGGTATGAACGGCACTCCTTTCTATGATCATATCCTCATAGTCAGGATCAATGCTCAGGTCATCTACTACTATCTTACGCGAATCTGCCTTATCCTTCGGGTCACCGTTATCTTTATTTAAATATTCTTCTATGATCTCGGGCAGTCTGGCCTTATTGTTATTGCCGATGATTATATCTGCTGCATGATCGTTTACGGCTCCCTCCGTATCGGTCTGTGCATAACAGCCTACAGCAACGACTATCGCTTCGGGATTAAGCTTTCTGGCCCTGTGTATCATCTGACGGCTCTTGCGGTCAGCTATATTGGTAACAGTACATGTGTTTATGACATATATGTCCGATTTTGTGTCAAATGGCACAATCAAATAGCCTTTTTCGGCCATTCTTTGTTGCATATATTCCATTTCGTACTCGTTAACTTTACATCCGAGGTTTCTAAATGCTACTTTTTTCATGCGCTTTTGTGCTATTTTTCGTCCTTTTTTCGGATTGACTTTTACAAATCTAACATTTAGTATATAGTCAGAAGGTATGAAATTGAAGGAGGAATTTAAAATGAAAACAGTACAGATTTCATTAAACTCAATCGACAAAGTTAAGTCTTTCGTAAATGATATCACAAAGTTCGATTATGACTTTGATCTCGTATCAGGAAGATATGTTATAGACGCTAAGTCTATCATGGGTATCTTCAGTCTTGATCTTTCAAAGCCCATCGATCTTAACATTCACGCTGAAGACAATGTTGATGAAGTACTTGAAACATTAAAGCCTTACCAGATCTAAGGCCTTCAAGTCAGACTATTAAGCGCATCCATCAGGATGCGCTTTTTTTGCGCGAATAATGAGCCGGGCACATCGGATTGCTTACTCGATCACTATAACTTCATCCGTCTCTATGGCAGTTTTAAACAGTTCATCTATCCTGTCTTCGAGGTTTCTCTCATGACGTTTGATCACATTTAAGTTGGGCTTGGTAACAGGATGCTTGGCCACAAAGATCGTACAGCAGTCTTCAAAAGGAAGTATGGATGTCTCATACGTACCTATCTTTTCGGAAATGGCAACGATCTCGTTTTTATCCATTCCGATGAGAGGTCGAAATACCGGCAGCGTGCACACCTCGTTCGTTACTGCCAGAGAGTAAATGGTCTGCGAAGCTACCTGACCCAGGCTCTCTCCCGTGATAAGGCCAAGGCATTCGTTTTTAAGGGCCAGCTCCTCGGCTATCTTCATCATGTATCTGCGCATTATTATCGTCAGCTCGTCATGTGGACATTTCTCATAAATATGGAGCTGAATGTCCGTGAAGTTGATAACGTGCAGGTTGATAGGGCCTGTATATTTTGAGATCTCCTTTGCCAGGTCAACGACCTTTTGCTTGGCGCGCTCCGAGGTATACGGAGGTGCATGAAAATATACCGCATCGATCCTGACACCTCTTTTGGCGATCATATATCCGGCTACCGGAGAATCTATTCCGCCTGAGAGAAGGAGCATGGATTTGCCGTTTGTCCCCAGAGGCATGCCGCCGGGTCCCGGTATCTCAGTAGAATAGATAAATACTTTCTCTCTGATCTCAACGTGTATCATAAGCTCAGGCTCGTGGACATCGACCTTCATCTCGGGAAACTCATCAAGGACATAACCTCCAAGCTGAGCACTTACCTCCATCGAATCGAGCGGATATGCCTTGTTGGCGCGGCGCGTTGCTATCTTAAATGTGACATTCCTGTCAGAAAAATTATCCCTGATATATTCGTTAACCTTGTGCCCTATCTCTTCGACCGGGACCAGATCGCACTGTACCATCGGGCAGATCCCGCTGATGCCGAATACGCATTTTAAAGCATCGGTCACTTCATCATAGTCAAAGTCTGTTTTAGCATAAACAAATATACGTCCGTCAGTCTTTGGAACCTCGAATTCTCCTTCGCACTTTCGAAGAACGGCTTTGATACGGGACACCAGAGCGTTCTCAAAGACGTAACGGTTTTTACCTTTGACACCGATCTCGGCGTATTTGATCAAAAAAGCTGTGAACATATCTTCCTCATTTCCTAAATAATTATTTGATTATGGGCCGCCGCAGGGGATGGCATACATTTATCCAGTATGTATTACGTCACTTCGGTACGTATTTTCGCAGGATCGGAACGGTTTCCTTAAAGGCCGAAACGGCTTCGTCTATATCCTCACGGGTGGTGAGGACAGAGAGGGAAAAGCGGACTGTGGAGCCCAGCAGGCTCTTATCAAGGCCAATGGCTTTAAGGGTTGCTGATTCTGTCTTTTTGTGAGTTGAGCAGGCTGAACCTGCTGAAATGTAGATGCCCTTATCTTCGAGAGCATGAAGAAGGACCTCCGCCCTGACATCCTTGACCGAAACACTGATCACGTGCGGTGCACCGAGTGATCCAGGATCATTTTCCGATTCCTGTTTGATCCCGTTAACAGTGACTCCTTCAACCGATGTCAGTCCTTCTATCAGATGTTTTTTAAGATCATACATCCTGCTGACATCTTCATCGAGGTTTTCATACATCATCCTGGATGCCTGGCCTATGGCAGCGATTCCTGCGACGTTCTCTGTTCCTGAACGCATATTGCCCTGCTGCCCACCTCCGAGGATCAGCGGATCTATCATTACCTTTTCATCGATGTATAAAAATCCGATTCCCTTGGGTCCGTGGATCTTATGCCCGCTGACACTGAGCATATCTATGTTCATTTTCTTCGGATATATCCTGAACTTGCCGTATGACTGAACCGCATCAACATGAAAAACAATTCCCTTATCGATGCTTTTAATGATAGCGCCCGCTTCTTCAACCGGCATGACAGAGCCTATCTCATTGTTTACATGCATGATCGAAACCAGGATGGTCTTGTCTGTTATGGCTTTTTTCAGTTCATCAAGGGATATAACGCCGTTTTTATCCGTGCCCAGATAGGTTATCCTGTAGCCTTCCTTTTCGAGGGCTTCCATGCACCTTAGTACTGCC
>JAILAN010000125.1 GCA_024681595.1 Lachnospiraceae bacterium | reverse complement strand
GTCGCGCTCTTTTTCCTGAAAAATCCGTATACGGTGTATTTCCTATACCGCGGCGCTTAAGTTCGGTCCTTGCCGGCGGATAAACCGGATTTCCGATACCGTTCCATATCTCCTCGGTCGTTATCGCTGCGGATTCGATATGAAAATTCTCCTTTATCCCCATATCCTCAACGATCTTTTTCATGGCAAACTCAGCCATCGGCGACCGGCAGATATTGCCCGTGCAGATAAACAGGACTGCTATTGGTCTGCGAGACGGGCTTTGTGATCCATTTTCGCATTTCATATCAGTACTTTTGTGCCTTTTGCTTTTCAAAGAATTCGTCAATATTTAACAGTAGTTCTTCGCGGGACATTGTCTTTAACAGATATTTCTCCGGCTTGAGATTTATTACGTTCATAACACTTTCCCTGTCACTTTTATTGGTAAGAAACATAACGGGAATTGATTCCGTAGATGCGTCGCTTTTTAACATCTCCAGAACCTTCGGGCCATCGGTCACAGGCATCTCGTAATCCAAAAGTATCAGATCCACCTGCTTCTTTGCCAGCAGGGTGATTGCCGCTATTCCGGAATTAGCCATAAATACCTCATATTTATCTGACAGCCACGTATCAATTGTCCGGAGCATGGTTCCGTCATCATCAACAACAAGTATCTTACCCCGATAGCTTTTAGTCTCTTCATCGTTGACTATGGTACTCATGTGGGCTGCAAGGTCCTTTACATTGATCGGGCGCTCAAAAATTCCGGTCAGACGCTCCCGCGGCAGGATATGTTCTACCTCTTTAAAGTCCTCTCTGTCACCGATTATATTAACCGAAGCCTTGTCTTCGGTGATCCTGTCCTTAAGATAGACGATAATATCCGTGATAGAATCAATGTCTTCAATATATAAAAGATAGACAGTATGCGGTCCTTTATGTTTCTCAAGTTCTGTTACGGAGGGTTCCGTATGAACGGTTTCAAGTCCCTGATTCTGTAATTCGTTTTTGATCGAGGTTATCATAAAGCCCCTGCCTCCGATCAATATGACTCTGACATCTTTTTCCATGATCATTTCCTTTCATCTACAATAATTTCAGAATCTCATCTCTGTCAACATTAACAAGCAGATGTACCAGTTTGTCGTACTTTTCCTTCATACTTTCCGGGATACGGTATTCCCGCAGTTGTTCAACAATGGAATCGGCAGTTTTAAAATCAAAGGCATCCACCAATTCACGAATTCCGGAAAACGCATCTTTAAGCTCATCCAACGTAATCTCCGGCAGATCCTCTTTACTGTCAAGTGCATCAGCCAGATCATATTTATAGCTTCTGTATTTTTCCAAAAGTACCGGAGTTTGTTCCTTTATAAGGGAGAGGTTTTCTTCGTTCCCTGCCTGCTCAAGCTTTGAAGCAAGCCCCGACAGCTCCGCGGCACCTATAAGTCTTGAAGAGCTCTTGAGTGCATGAACATAAACAGTGTAATTCCTTATGTCGCCCTCATTCATGTATTCTTCGATAGCATCGGATTTCGGATCGATGGAAACAAGAAAATCCCGTACAACCTTTTCCAGCACCTCATAGCCGCCGCAGTTCTTAATACCTTCATCAAGATCGATACCTTTGAGCTTATGCAAAAAACTGCCTTCGGGAATTCCGGTATCGAAATCCGGAACATATTCATCGTCACGGTTGGCCACCGAAACAGACAGTATCTTTTCGGGAGGAAGGTAATGCTCAAGCATCTTTTCCAGATCGTAACCGCTCACGGGTTTGGCCAGATAATCCGTGAAGCCGTGCATCCGGTATTCTTCTCTGGCACCCGATACGGCATTCGCGGTCAGCGATATGACCGGTACACCGACATTCAGATTGCCGTCCATGACCCTCATAGCCTCCAGTGTCTGTATCCCGTCCATTTCAGGCATGCGGTGATCAAGAAAGATCACATCATACTTTTTTTCTTTGACCTTATCAAGGGCTTCAAAACCGCTTTCAGCAGTATCTATATTTACCAGCGTCTGTTTTAGCAGATTTTTCATCACAGTCAGGTTCATATCTGTATCATCCACTACCAAAATGTTAGCCCCGGGCGCCTGGAAACGCTGGTGATATTTGCTGATGCTCTTAACGTATTCCCTGTATTTTTCCTTGAAATCACCGATCTCCTCATCAGAAACGACCTTCTGAACAACAGAGAATCTGAATGATGTTCCTTCGCCATAGACGCTGGATACCTCCAGCCGGGTATCCATCAGTGCAAGAAGTGTTTTGACGATGCTCATCCCCAGCCCGGTACCCTCGATAGAACGGTTTCTGATCTCTTCAATGCGCTCGAAGGGGGAATAGAGTTTAGACAGATCCTCCTGTTTTATACCTATCCCCGTATCCTTAACTTCAAAATCAAGGCTTATCTCCTCATCCCCTGTGCGTTTATAATCAATGTTCAATGTTACCGATCCCTTGTCGGTATATTTGACTGCATTTGATAACAGATTGGTCAGGCACTGCTTTATTCTTACCTCATCACCAATTAGCATACAGGGAATATGCTCGTTCACATTTATAATAAGCTCCAGCCCTTTGTCGGCGGCCTTGGCGGATACCATATTTACCAGATCGTTGATCGTGGAACCCAAATGGTACTGTGAACAGATGATCTCCATTTTCCCGGCTTCAATCTTAGAAAAATCTAGGATATCATTCACGAGGCTGAGCAAAGTATTTCCTGCGGATCTAGCATTGTTGGCATATTCGAGGATCTGCTCGTCTTCGCTTTCTCTAATGATCATTTCATTCATTCCGAGAACCGCATTTATCGGCGTTCTTATTTCATGTGACATATTGGAGAGGAACGAAGATTTCGCTTCACTGGCCTGTCTGGCAATTTCAAGCTCATTCTTCAGCTTTTGTTCTTCTTCCATGCGCCTTATGTAGGCAACAAATTCATGCAGGGCTGCTTTCAGATTTTTTTCAAGAACGGATATTTCATCATTGGTATTGAAGGATATCTCATTAACCCTGTCAGCCGCATCAAGCTTGTCCTTATCCTCCGAATGCATAAAATAATCAAGAAAAGCTGACATTGCACCGATCGGAGTACCTATTCTCATCTTTGCATAAAAATTGGCTATAGCTGACAAGGGAACGCCCACACATAGGATCAGCAGCATCATTTTGATATCAAAGCTGAGAGCATATCTGTTAATCCTGTAATCCATTCTGTAAATATTCTCCTCAAAGTCACTGAAGGTTTCGTCGGGCTTTTCCGTAGGTTTTCCCGTTTCATCAAACGTCATTTCATGCTGCCGGTTTTCAATGATCATTGTCTTAAGATCCGGAAAAAGGGCAACCGTAAACCAGGCTACCGCTATGCCGAGTATGATCTCAACAGCGACTATAATAGCGGTGATCTTTATGCTGAGCTTTGTTTTTTTGTGGTAGGTTCTCAAAGCAGAGTTGTTTTGATACTCATCCGTATATCCGTAACTGATCGGAAATATTGATTTTACACTGTCCGGGGCATAATTAAAGAAAAGATAAAGCGCAAAGGAAACAACAACGGTTGCCGTTGAGGCTCCGATAAAGTAGTAAAAAAAGTTGGAAAAAACTCTCAACTCGTATGTACTGTTTGCTACAGCAGCAAAACAAAAAATACTCATGACTGCAGATACCGCAGCCGTGACAGCTGTCAGAATAACGGTTTTGATCTTTGACTTAAACCAAAAATACTGAGCAAACAACGAGTAGATCAGAATAGCCGCCAGATAAACGGACAGATAAAAGGCTCCTTCCATCTTGAGGACCATAATAGTCAGAAAAACTGCCAAAAAAGACAGCATTGAAAGAAAATATCCATACAATGCCGCGATCAGCAAAAAAGGAATAAACCCGACCGCAATAGAATATCCCGGGAACACCTGAATGTTCAAGCCATCCTCTCTATAAAACAAATAAAATGCCAGTACCGAAAGCAAGACAAGAATAAACAGATTGCAAACGGTCTTAAGGGATAGGGTTTGTGATCCATTTTTGCTTTTCATATTGTTTTCCCTTTCCACTACAGTTCGCTGAAATCCATATCCAACGCAGCCTGAATGCTGTAGTCGGGATAAGCTTCCTTTACGTCTGCGCAAACTTTTTCAAATACTTTGTGACGGTCTTCGGCTTCAAAGCTTATTACCGCATCGAACCTAATCGTCTTTTCCTGTCTGTCTATGTAGAACCCATGCATCTGAAGAACGTGCTCATTAGACAGTACTATCTTACTTATCTTATCGCGGTCCGCAATCACATCTTCGTCTTTGGTGTTTATCGAATACACGCCGACTCCCGTAAGGATTATTCCGTGTTCCTTATAGACCTTGTTAACGACCTTTCTTGTCAGTTCATCTATCTCTCCTGCGGAAAGCGTGTCAGGTATCTCGATATGAACTGATCCGTTATATGTATCAGGTCCGTAGTTATGGAGTATCAGATCATATGCTCCTGATACTTCCGGAAATTCTCTTATCGTCGACTTTATCGCAACAACGATCCCGGGATCTACTCTTTCTCCGAGTATCTGGGATAAGGTACTTCTTAACATCTCCCATCCGGATTTGATGATGATAAGTGCGATGATCGCACCGAGCCACGCTTCCAAAGAGATATTAAAGAAGAGATAAATTAGAGCTGCCACAATAGTCGATGCGGAGATGATCGAATCAAGCAGCGCATCCGTGCCGGAATTAACAAGAGAATCCGAGTTTGTATCGGTCCCGACCTTTTTAACATAAAGTCCGAGAACGATCTTAACCACAACCGCTACCGCAACGATGATAAGCGAAACAGTTTTATAATCCGGAACCGTGGGATCTATTATCTTCTTAACAGATTCCACAAATGCGGTGATGCCGGCATAAAGTACGATTACCGAGATGACCATAGCACTCAGGTATTCTATCCTTCCGTATCCGAACGGATGCTTTTTGTCGGCTTCTTTTCCGGCAAGACGCGTTCCGACTATGGTAATGACGGAACTTGCTGCATCCGAAATATTGTTGACCGCATCCATTACTATGGCTATTGAATTTGAAGCAAGTCCTATAATCGCCTTGAACACCGCAAGGAGCACGTTGGCACCTATCCCTATTACACTTGCTCTTATTATCTTTTTATTCCTGTCAAGCAGGATCTTTTCTCCCTCTGTAGGCATATTTAATTCTCCTTTTTGCGAGATTCTTCGCTATATTATTTCATATCAAAAATAGTATATTTCAACGATTTCTATAAAATGACTATGAAAAATGGTCCACTAACCCCGTCCCTGGGGTTCATGGTCCACTAACCCCGTCCCGTAGGTCCATTGTACTATCAGTTTGGAAATGTTGACAACAGCCTAAAAATGCATATAATGAGAAATTCGGGCACATACTTAGATTAATATACAAAATAAAAGACCAGGAGTAAACATGAATAAAGATAAATTAAAACCAATGCTTTTCAGCAATCTTAAACATTACAGTGCTAAGCAGTTCAGTACGGATGTCATATCCGGAATAATCGTTGCTATAATCGCACTTCCGCTTTCGATAGCGTTGGCTCTGGCTTCGGGTGTTGGGCCCGAAGAAGGTCTTTACACAGCTATCGTTGCCGGTTTTATAATCTCATTTCTGGGTGGAAGCCGCGTACAGATTGCAGGGCCCACAGCTGCGTTTGCCACGATAGTCGCCGGTATCATCGCCAAAAATGGCATGGACGGAATGATGATGGCTACGATAGTCGCAGGCGTCATCCTCGTATTGATGGGACTTCTCCGTTTAGGCGGACTCATCAAGTTCATTCCATACACGATCACGACCGGATTTACGGCCGGTATCGCAGTTACCATAGCTATCGGACAGCTAAAGGACTTTCTGGGACTATCCTATCCTGCGGGAACGGTAACGATCGAAACCACAGACAAGATAAAAGCCATCTTTTTAAATATATCCACGTTTAATCCCTATGCTCTCCTCGTTGGAGGCATATGCCTTATCATCCTCATCGTATGGCCTAAGGTAACCGAAAAGGTACCCGGATCGCTCATCGCAGTCATTGCCGGGATCCTGATAGTAAAATTCGCCAACCTTCCCGTTAACACTATCGGAGATCTGTATACGATAAACAGCAAGCTTCCCACTTTCCATATGCCGCACTTTTCAATGGCATCATTAAGTGCCGCTTTGCCGGATGGATTTACGATAGCTATCCTTGCTGCAATAGAATCACTCCTGTCATGTGTGGTAGCCGACAGTATGATAAACTCGCATCACCGTTCCAACATGGAGCTCATAGCACAGGGCCTCGGAAACATGGGCTCTGCACTCTTCGGCGGAATACCTGCAACAGGCGCCATAGCCCGTACAGCCGCCAATATCAAGAACGGCGGTCGTACACCTGTCGCCGGAATGGTGCATTCACTCGTTCTGGTCCTGGTACTCATCGTATTGATGCCCTATGCGGCCCTGATACCGATGCCGACCATAGCTGCGATACTTTTTATGGTCGCTTATAACATGTGCCAGCACCGTACATTCATACATCTTTGCAAAACAGCACCGAAGAGCGACATCATAGTCCTTGTCACAACATTCGCACTTACGGTCATCTTCGATCTCGTTATAGCAATAGAGATTGGAATGCTCTTTGCAGTATTGCTCTTTATGAAGAGAATGAGTGAAGAATCCGGGGTAGTCGGATGGAAATACTACGATCCCGATGAAGATCCCGACGGGCCTTCACTTAAGCCAATCCCGCCGCAGGTCAGAGTATATGAGATTTACGGTCCAATGTTCTTTGGAAGTTCAGGTCAGATAGATACAATGAATTTCAGAGATGAAACACAGGTCATCATCATACGAATGAGAGGAGTTCCTGCGCTCGATGCCACAGCAATGCATTCACTCGAACAGTTCCATGATCGTTGCAAAGAAAGGGATATCCGGCTCGTTTTCTCACACGTTAACGAACAGCCCATGCACACCATGCAAAAGGACGGCTTTGTTGATAAGATCGGTGAAGATAATTTCAGGCCCCATATAGACGATGCGATAAGCTGGGCCGAGAAACTGATCAAATGATCAGATGACATAGTACCAGGCATCGCCCTGCGAGATTTCCTCAGTCTTCAGAGTATTGTCATGAGATTTGTATTCCATCTCAAGGTTCCTGATGCTGACCCTGGTGTCAGGTGCTATGGAGCAGGTAATAAATGTGTTACCGCCTATGATCGCATTTTCTCCGATCACGGTATCACCGCCGAGAATTGAAGCATTGGCATAGATAGTAACGCCGTCCCCTATCGTGGGATGGCGTTTTTTGCCGGCCAGTTTCTGCCCGCCCCGGGTTGACAGAGCGCCGATCGTAACACCCTGATATATCTTAACGTTATTACCGATGATCGAAGTCTCTCCGACTACTATACCGGTTCCGTGGTCAATACAAAAATATTTTCCAATCTGAGCTCCGGGATGGATATCTATTCCTGTCTCGGAATGAGCCAGCTCCGTCATGAGTCTGGGCAGGACCGGAATATTTAAAAGATAGAGTTCGTGAGCCATCCGGTATACGGTTATAGCCGTAAGTCCGGGATATGATAGTATGACCTCCTCATAGCTTTTCGCTGCAGGGTCTCCGTCATATGCAGCACGAAGATCTGTCTCTATGTACTCCCTTATCTGCGGGATCTTGTCAAAAAAAACCTTGCAGGCCTCAAAGCTCTGTTCTTTGCGCTCATCTACGCTATACTTGTCTGAATCCTCGCGGTAATCAAGTGCCAGGTATATCTGCTTGTTAAGGTGATAAAAGGCATCCTCTATCGTAACGGCAAAGCTGTGTCCTGGATTATATATCTTATATGTCTTATCCCTGAAGTATCCGGGATAGATAACCCTGAACAGATTACTGACAAGCTCACGTACCTCGGATTTATCCGGCTTATTAAACAGGTTCGTTTCATCTATGATCTTTTTGTCTTCATAATCGGATATGATCTTTTTGACGATCGCTTCGATCTCTTTTTCGTTAACTACGTTATTCACAGGATTCCCCTTTTCAACTCTATAGATAATGGCAGCCTCTTATGAGGCATCAGTGTTTTATACATTATAACACACAATTCAAATATCAAAATGTGATAATCTTCTCTTCAACTTTTAATAAGTATTTCTTTGCAAAATCATTTATATTTGTGAAAGTTCAGTATATATGCCGATCATCAGGGAGATCATTTATGTCAAAAGCCAAAAAATATATGTCCGACATTCATCTGGAGGACTACACGGAACAATATGAAAGCATTCAGGCTGTTGCGGATGATTGCATTTTCATCAAAGGAAGGAACTTAAGATCATTAAACGGAAAATGGCATTATGCCGTCGACCAGTATGATACCTGCGTACGTCAGAAATGGTTCCTTGAACGATATGTGGATGAGAACGGCTTCACTCTGCCCGTCGATTATTCCTTTGACAAATGGCCGACGATGGAACTGCCCTCATGCTGGAATACCATGGATGATAAATACCTCCTGTATGAGGGAAGCATGATCTTCACGAGGACATTTACCTATAGCTGTGATACGGATAAAGAAGTGTATCTGAGGATCGGTGCTGCCAATTATCTCATCCGTGTATTCCTTAACGGTGAATACATAGGTATGCATCGCGGCGGATCAACGCCGGCATTTTTTAAGGTAGGTGACAAGCTTAAAGACAACAACCGGATAATCATACAGTGCGATAGCACCAGAAGGCCCGAACAGGTACCTACCGAGAATACCGACTGGTTTAATTATGGTGGCATCTATCGTGATATCGACCTTATCATCGTTCCAAAGACTCATATCAAAGACTTCAGAGTATTCCTCATGCCCACCGGACTGTTCGATCAGGTTTTTGCAGCCGTTAACATGTCGGAGCCGGTCGATACCATAGCCACTTTATCTATACCTGAGCTTAATATAGAGCATGAATTCCGAATTGAAAAAGGATATGGAAGCTGTACTCTTGACTGCAGACCCGAGCTCTGGTCACCTGAAAATCCCCGGCTGTATAGTGTAGAACTGACATGCATGTCAGATCGCGTAAGTGATCGCGTGGGATTCAGAGAGATCTCAGTCAGCGGAAGAGACATCCTCTTAAACGGCAAGCCACTCTTCCTGCGGGGGATCAGTGCTCATGAGGATAGTGTAAAAAACGGCAAGGCTCTGACCCGTGATGAGCGTATCGAGAATATCCGCATTGCCAAAGAACTCGGATGTAATTTCATGAGAGTCGCTCATTACCCTCATCACGAAGATATGGCCGTACTGGCTGATGAAATGGGTATCCTGCTCTGGGAGGAAATACCTGTTTACTGGGCAATCCGGTTTGATCGTGATAAAACATATACTGATGCCGAAAACCAGCTTAAAGAACTGATCTACAGAGATTATAACCGGGCAAGCGTGATCATATGGTCTGTCGGAAATGAAAATGCCGATAGTGATGAGCGGCTGGCATTTATGAAGGACCTGGCTGAATGCGCTCATAAGATCGATAAGACGAGGCTCGTCTCCGCCGCCTGTCTGGTCGATGCCGAAGAAAACAGGATCGCTGACAGACTGGCCGGGTATCTGGATGTTATAGGTATCAATGAATATTGCGGATGGTATAATCCCGATTTTGCCAAGCTCCCGGAGCTGATGGAAAACAGCAATCCCGACAAGCCTGTCATTATCACGGAATTCGGTGCTGATGCCATGTCAGGTCATCACGGCTCCAGGGATGACAAAGGCACCGAAGAGTGTCAGAAATATGTATATGAACAGCAGATCAAATTCCTTAAGGATATTGATTATATAAAGGGGATGACTCCATGGATACTCTATGATTTCCGATGTCCCAGAAGGACCTCATTTATTCAGGATTACTACAACAGAAAGGGCCTTTTGTCTGAGGATAAGTCATACAGAAAGCCCGCGTTTAGTGTTCTTAAAGAATATTACGAGAGTTTGAAACAGAGCGAATAGCTTTATCTGGCCTTGTAAGGTTTCTTTGTCTTTTGGGCTACATGATTTACATTAATAGCTGCTTCAGGAACCAGACAGTAATCATGCAGGCACATTTTGGAGCCGTCATTTGTTATTGGATCATCATAGAGGCAGTCCACATACAGCCACTGTCCGTCTATCATAACGCGGTTCCATTCATGTCCGCCGGGATTTCCATACATGTCAACGGCAGTACCCACGACTGTCTCACACTGCAGTCCGGCCAGTGAGCACAGGAAACTGTACGCATCTGCGTATCCTCCGCAGGTCGCCATTCCCATCATTATCACACCTTCCTTGGAGGTAGATGTCGCCCATACATTCCCGTTATTTGTATAATAACTCATGTCAAATACTGTAGAATCTACTATCACATCATGTATGGCTCTGGCCACCTCTGCATCACTCATCCCTGGCTTTGTTACTTCAAGAAGCATATCGTAACCGACGAGTGCAATCGCTACATCCAGGTTCTGCGTATATACAATACGATTCTCATATACCCCGCATGTAACATAATGATTCCACAAAGCAGCTTTGTCATATCCATATAAAGCAAGAAGATCCGGGTTGGTATTGGCATAGGCTATATGATCAAAATACTTTCCGTTTTTGCCAAGGATGGCTATACGTCCTGCAACATATCTGGAATCTGAAGCATTCTGTGCAAACCCGATGATCGAACTTGAAAACACAAATACTATACTGAGTATTATCGCAATGATGCCTTTTATCTTCTTCACAGTCTCACCCCCTGCCGGCGTTCAATGTCATCTGGTACTATTTTCCCATACAACCAATTTCATGACAAGTACCAGTTCAGTATAAAAAGAATGAAATCATTGATCATCCCTGACTAATGCCAGATACCATCTGATAACCGCAACTCCTATGATCATAACGTAGCCTATAATACTAAGTGCTGTCGGAACCTCATGAAAGAACAGCATTCCCCAGAGGGCTGCAAATATAACCTGCAGATAATCAAATACGGACAGTTTTTTGGCCGGGGCGTATTTATATGCCGTCGTAATCGCAAACTGCCCCACTGCCGCAGATAATCCTGCAGCTATAAGCATTCCAAGCTGAATGGGAGACATATGTACGTAGTTTTTTTCCATAAACGGAAGCGTGAGCATACATGAAAACAGTGAAAAGCATATGACAATAACAGGGGTGGCCGCCCCTTTTCCGGTCGCACGTCTGACAAAGACATATGCGGTTCCGGCTCCAAACCCGCCATACAGTCCTATCAAAGCCGGAATTGTCTCCATATTGCCTGGTGTCGGTCTTATGATAAACAAAGCTCCGGCAAAGGCTACGATCGTCGCTATGATATCTCTCTTTGAAGGTTTTTCCTTAAGGAGCGGGATCGAGATAAGTATCGCAAAAAATGGAGACAGTTTATTCAGCATATTGGAATCCGCCAGGACCAGCCTGTCTATGGCATAGAAGTTTGCTATGAGTCCGGTCGTCCCAAATAAGCACCGAAACAGGATATCCATCCCGAATTCTTTCTTTATTTCAAATCTTTCTCTTTTTATAAGAAGTGTAGCCACCGCGATAACCAGCGCAAATGCATTCCTGAAAAATGCTTTCTGCATCGTTGGCAGGTCTCCCGATAACCTTACAAAAAAGGTCATGAAGGAAAAACCGACCGCAGCTATAACTATACATGTGATTCCCTTTATCTGATTTTTGCCGTTCATTTCAGTATCGTCCATTAGCCTTATCCGGCATTATGCTTTCGCGCTCCCGTCATCACTGCTGCCTGTCATTTTGCTGATACGCAGTCCGAGCCCCATTAATATCGGAAATACGATCGCTGCCCCTATACCTGCTCTCATATTGCCGTTGCACAGCGACATGATGATCCCTGAAAAAGCAGGGCCTCCCGAACAACCCAGGTCACCCGCCAGGGCGAGCAGTGCAAACATCAGCGTACCGCCGTTTTTGATCCCCGCTGCGGCCATGCTGAAGGTTCCCGGCCAGAATATCCCTACTGCCATTCCCGTAAAAGCGCATCCCAGCAGTGAAAGAATCGGGTCTCTGACTATGATTATGACCAGGTATGAGATCACACAAAGGATCACAGAAAAATTCATGAATTTTCGAAGATCGATCCTGTGGCCTTTGATCCCGTATATGGTTCTTGATGTTCCCATACAGATCGCAAAAAGCATCGGTCCGAGCAGATCTCCCGTCTGTTTGGATACACCGATTCCCTTTTCCGCAAAGGCAGACGCCCACTGGCTTACAGCCTGCTCCGAAGCTCCTGCACAGAGCATCATGAGCATCATCACCCAGAATATTTTTCTGCGAATGAGGTCGCTTAAGCCGGTCCGGTCTTTCTCCTTCAGGGGATCTTTAGCTCCCTGAAATTCCTCTTCTCCTGTCGGTTCACTCAGATCACCGGGTTCTATAATAGGGACAAATGTAAAAAGGATCAGGTCGGCCAGGGGTATGATACACCACAACGCGGAAAGGATCCGCCAGTTATCAATACCTGCCAGTTTAAAAAACAGTGTGCTTATCAGCACTACCGCAACATGTCCCCAGCAGTATGCCGAATGGAGCAGGCTCATCGTCGTTTCCTTGTTTTTCGTAGGGCAGCCTTCGACTATTGGGCTGACAAGAACCTCCTGCAATCCTCCGCCTATGGCATAAATGCATACCGCTGTGAGTACTCCGGTAAAAGGGTTGGCCATTTTCCCCGGAAGAATCGTCAGCAGAGCCAGTCCCGCAATGACAAAAGCATTCGATAGTATCATCGAAATTCTGTACCCGATCCTGTCTATTACCGGAGTCGATCCCAGATCGATAAGCAACTGGATGAAAAAATTAATCGTTATTAGCAGCGTTATCTGTGACAGCGGTATGTCAAACTCATTCTGCATCTGAACGAACAGAAGCGGAAGAAAGTTGTTCACTATCGCCTGTACCACGTATCCGGCAAATGCTGCCTTTATTGTAAGTTCATAATTTTTCTTCATATCTCAACATAGATGAACCCCGTCCCTCTGGTTCATTTGAAATACGGAGTGCCGTCTTCCTTAAAGAATACCCTGCGTATTGCATCGCATCGCAAGTTTGAATCCATCGACATTTCTCCATGATAAGCTATCATCAGACGGCCTTCCTCGTCTTCAAAGAAAGAGTTGTGTCCCGGGCCCAATTCATCCACCGAATAAAATGAAAGGACCGGGGTGATACTCTTTTTCCACGAAGACAGATCCATCAGATCTGCATTAAGACCAGCCCTGAACAATCCAACCGCATATGTATATGAGTTTGCGGCTCCGCCCGAATATGTCAGGAATATCTCATCATCCTTGAAAAATGCGTAACCGCCCTCGTTATTGATCGTGCCTTCAACGTTCTCCCATCCATAGAGCGGCCTCGACAGGAGCATGGGTTCACACGTTAACTGCCAGGGTTTATTCTCATCTATGGTTGCAATAAATAACATCGAGCCTGTATCACGAGGCGTTCCCATATATTCCCTGTAAGACCATACGACATACGAACCCGTATTGGTTTTAAAATACGTCATATCAAGCGTGATCGCGCCATCCCCGGCAAGGAAAGATCCATCGTTTCTTACTACTCTGACGGGATTTCCCCAACTGTCCGGATCAATGATGCTTCCTCCCTTTTTTAGCTTCATAAGATGGCATTGAGGTCCCCACTGCTTTCCGCTGACAGCAAAAAGAATATACAATTCGCCGCCTATAACATGAAACTCCGGTGCCCAGAATGTCTGGATCAGATTTCTTGAGGGATCATAGGGAAGTATAAGATGCTCTTTTGTTCCTTCCTTAAACAGACCTGCAACTGTATCCGCCTCGCGGACATATATCCCAACATCATGAAGGTTATCGTAGGTTGAAACAAAATACCTTTTGCCTTCCCACGAAAAGATCACCGGATCGCCATATCCTTTTAAAAGCGGAAACTTATAATCCGGTAGAATCTCTCCATCCGGAGCGGAGGGATTCCAGTATTCAATGATCCTGTCGGCTGAAAACAACTCATCCGTCCTGATCCGATCCTTAGGTGAGTATCTGTCAAATTGCGCTCTGTCAGCCAGTCCGATGGTCTCAAAGTGCATCAGGTCCTTAGTTTTCCAGCACCATACCTGTCCCAGATCTTCTGTGACTTCACTTCCGTCCTCATATATTCTTTTTGCAAAAATGACAATCTCACCCTTGTCCGAGATTATGATCGAAGGCGCAGCAACTCCCATCGGGATTATAGTGTTTTCACCGGATATTTTGCCCTCGGCAAAAAGGATCCCATAATCATTGTTAAGGCGGATAATACGACTTGGGTCTTTATCATCAACAAGTGCAAAATGCACACTGTTAGCCAGTCCCGCCGGGTAATCTTTTTCACTTGTCTTTCTCGTATAAACTTTTATGATCATTGCGTAACTTTTCCTCTGTTCTGATGTGGGAGATTTCTACTAAATCTATTCTAACATAAGTTACTCCTTTCCAAAGCAAAAGAAGCAGCCAAAAGCTACTTCTTCATTGTTTTTTCTGGTTATTATGATTTCTGATCTTAAATATCCTTGTCCGAAATCTTATTTTGCCTGTATGTCTGTATTGCAAAATATGTCTGCCCCAAGGCAATCACTTCCTTACGGGGATCACCATTCTGAACAATAAGGTAACAAGCATATCTTGTGAGTTCATAATCTTTTTTCGGTTTGGAAGTTGCACCTGCTTCTACGATTTTCCTGACCTCAGGAAAATCGTCAGAAACACTGCGTCCACTGTTTTCGCAGGCAATCATTGCCCGTGAAATAGTCTTCTGAAAATTCTCCCATTTGGCATAGTCTAATACCAAAGCAAGTTCTCTGGCGCTCCAGAATTCACTCCCATCATCACGAATATGTTTGATATCTTCAAATCTTTTGTATTCTTTTCCTTTAAGTGCTGTCATTTTAATCTCTTTCTGTTTATAGAACTAATGTTCTGCAAACATGATATCATATCTTTTGTGTTTTTGCTCTACTTTTTTAATTAGTGTTCCCCACGTGGGTTCAATCTTCCATCTTTGTAATAGTCCACTGCTTGTTAAATAGCCGTTAACGTTACCGAAATTGTCAAAAGTGTAAAAGTGGTAACGTTAACCTGAGTATTTATCATTCAATATTGTTCAGCCCGTCATAAAGTTCGTTGAAGGATTTCATTTTGCTGCATCTGCCAAAGGATAAATCTTTGTCATCACCAAACTCAAGCAAAAAGCACTTTGACAGCTCTTCAACAGTCTGTTCCAATGCGTTGAAAAACTGATTATAGGCAAAGTTCCATGCCGGAGTCCCTTCTTCAAAGTGGCTTGTAATTAAGGACTCTGTCACCTGATCCAAGGGATACATTTTGATATGCATTAACTCATGCACAATTACTTCTTCAAGATTTTCTTGCTTGGGATTTCCTATGTTTATAAGCAGAATTGCCTTCTTATCGTTACAGTCAATCTTAAAATCACCGGTCTTTCGCCAGGTTTTATCTTCAACAAATTCAAGCTTTATATCCCAGTCCGGTGTAATCCGAAGTTTCTTGATATATTTGTCAAATAAAGCTGATAAGTGTTCTTTGCTATATTTTTCTTCCACTAACATAAATAAATACCTTTCTTTCCTAAAATTTCATCCACACGCCTTCATCATGAATAGCGGCGTCGCATTAGGAACTGAAATCCTGAGGTGGGACTCTTCAAACGGAATGTTTTCTTTTATGGCGATCAACGTCATGATGACGACGCCATGGGATATGACAAGCAGTTTTTGATCTGAAGAAGGATCATGCTTCTCAATATTATATCCAGTACGTTTGACCATGTCTGGCAAAATAAATGTTCATAGCATCTCCGTCAATTCAGTCCAGCTTTTTATTTTTAATACATCCTCATGATCCACCTGTTCAAAATCCATAGCGCCCTTATACCATATCGGGAACATGC
>JAILAN010000112.1 GCA_024681595.1 Lachnospiraceae bacterium | reverse complement strand
TCTGTTCATACTTCTCAACTGCCTTAACTATTACCGCTTCCGCAACCGGTGCTGTGAAACAAGCCATATTCTACCTCCTCAATAATCATATTATCTTCTTGGGATATCGTCAGATAACTATATTCTAAACTGATTTATATTCCAATTCATATAATAAGATATTTGTGGGAATTTATCAACTGATTTCGGTACTAATGATCTCTAAGAGTCATTCACTTTCTTACCGCCCGTAATGGAGCCCTTTTTGTCCTCTATGCCAAGTTGCTTTGCGCCGTTTATCGTGAAGCCCGGAAGCATCTCTTCAATGCTCATCCTCTCCTCTGCAGGCGGGGATACTGTGTCGCATTTAACCCATTCATAATTTCTGGTCTTTTCGGTACACTTCCGTGTCATGCCGATTTCCATGCCGAGATACGGATTCCATGTTGTAAAATCCTGGAATGTAATGTTATCGCTGGACCACGCCACCAGAGCGTCGCCTTAGCGGTAGGTCTCCTCTCATCCATCGTAATGATGTTGCCGAGAATAACAGTCTGTGTCATAACAAATACCTCCTCAATCAATATCCATATTTTTTTCGCAGCGCAGCCATAAATATGAACCCGACAGCAGCTGACATCAGTTCTGCGGAAACAACGGAATACCAGATACCGTCAACACCAAACAGTGTTGGCAACAGGAGCACAGCTCCGAGTTCAAACACAAATGTCCGTAAGAAAGAAATCAGAGCAGATACCAGTCCGTTATTCAGAGAAGTAAAGAAGGCCGATCCGAAAATTGCCATTCCCGTAAACAGATATGCGACAGAGATGATACGGAATGCATGTACGGCGTCCGGCAACAGCGTCACTGAACCTTGCAGAAATAAAGCGGAAAAGGGATGTGCGATCACTTCCGAAAGAACAAACATTGAAACGGATGTGATCCCTATGAGCACCAGACTCCATTTTAGAAGGTTCTTCAGTTCTCCATGATGCTGTGCTCCGTAATGGTAACTGAATGCAGGTCCTATCCCATTGGAATATCCTACAAAAACAGCGGAAAGGATCAGGCTGACATACATCAACAGGCCGTAAATCACAACTCCGTCTTCCCCTGCGTACTTAAGCAGCTGTATATTGTAGAAGATCCCGACAAAGGATGCTGCGGCTTCCGCCATGAATTCCGATGAGCCGTTTGCCATACATTTAATAAGTGATCTGCCGTCCCATACAGGCTTGACCAGCTTCAGAAGACTGTTGTTTTTTCGGATAAAATAAACAAGAGGAAACACGCCTCCCACGATCTGGCTTAAGGCCGAAGCAGCTGCCGCACCCGCAAGCCCCCAGCCAAATCCGATGATAAATATCGCATCAAAAGCAATATTACTAAGTCCGGCACATAAAGTGACGATAAGTCCCAGTCCCGGCTTTTCAGCTGTGACAAAGAAAAGCTGGAACTCATACACCAATATCCATGCCGGCAAAGCCAGGATAAAGATCCGTCCGTACAGTACGCTGTCTTCAAGGAGCTTTCCATCCGCACCAAGCATGGCTGTGATGGGCCGCATGAAGATAAAACCCGATATCATCATAAAAACGCCCAAACAGGAAGATACCAGCACGATCAGGGAAAACAGTCGATTTGCCTGTTCGCGATCCTTTTCTCCCAGTTTCTTTGCAATCAGAGCACTGCCGCCCACACCGAACATATAACCGATGGTCCCGAGAATGTTCAGCATCGGAAGTATCAGGTTGACAGCCGCAAATTCTGTCTTGCCCGCAAAATTGGCGACGAAATATCCGTCCACGATAATATACAGGGAAGCAAATATATTCATCACAATGGACGGCAGCGTGAACCTTAATATCCTCCCATATGTAAAATGTTCCGATAAATGTATCCGTGATCTCATGTTTCGTTTTTTCATTCTCCGAATAACAGTTCCCGGGCATTTTACAGCTTTTTGCCATGTGCCCATTCATACCGTAACGGTACGGGTAATGACCGACACTTTATTCTTGCCATGGATTATCTTCAGTAAAGGGACTCATCCTTTCCTGTCAATATATTCCATAAAGAAGCTGCATTCATCATCATTGCATTTCGCCGCGTTTCTTAGTCGCATGTTGCAGTGAAATACATGCTGAAGGTCCTCATCGGCGGCTGAATAATAGCGAAATACAAAGGGTACGTTTTTTTCAACCAGTACTCTTGCCATAAGCGATGCCTGATCCTTAAGAAAATCACCCACACAGGTCATAAGAAATACCGGAGGATAGTTCCCTGTCACGAATCTTAAGGGA